>JBDRUR010000033.1:0-14506 GCA_039801485.1 Caldifarciminota bacterium | reverse complement strand
CGGTATATCTTAAAACACCGCTATGATTGACAATCGAACAGACAACCGCAAAGTTATTCTGGGCTAAAGCACCGTAATTTTTAATTAATGCGATTGGTATCATCTGGGTATTAGGGAAATGATAAGCACCCGGTGATAAGATTGCCTCAACGCCGACATCGTTGTTTGGTGGTGGCATAACTGCAAAACCAATACCAGTGACATCATCAACATACCAACCAGGATAAGAATTGACTGAACCATCAGTGCCAAAATGCCAGCGCAAATAAAACCGCTGACCCGAAAGCACGGGTAAATTAAAGACCGCTTCAACCCAACCATTGCTTGAACCACCATAAATCGGCTGACCAGAAAGCGCAGAATTGCCCGAAGATGCAGTGCCAGTATAACCACCAACCGGTGTTATTACTGTCCAGGTTTGACCATTATTTGTTGAAATCTTAACATTACCGCCATCATAAAGAGTCGAAGTGCCTTCAAAACTATACCAATGCCAGAACCTTAGTTGCGGCGTATCACAACTGGCAGTAAGTTCCGGCGAGGTCAATCTCCAGTCAGCATTGTCAACACCATAATTACCAGCCAAGATTGTTGCCCAGAGTTTTGGTGGTGAATGGGCAGCATTAGGTCCAGAAGTTGGAATACCCCATTCCCAACCACCAGTTGCTGGTAATGGCGTAAAATTGCCGTTGTTGTCGTCAAAATTAGCAAGATAAATCTCTACCGGTAATGAGAACAGGAAGGTATCAGAATAGAAACTATAATTAACTGCGACTTTGAATTGGACCATTGTTCCTGGAATAATTAAAGTATCAGAACAAACGGTAAATGGGTCAGATGAGTTATTGGCAGTATTGCCGGGTAGAATTGTGCCAAAACTACCTTGACCATCAAGCAAAGTGATATGAGGATGAGTAACGAGTAGATTTGCGGTAACATTTTCGGCATCAGCGCCACCTTGATTTTTTAAGGTCACGACAATGTCAACGGTTTCGCCGCGATTAAAGATGCCATTGTTATTACCACCAACAACCGCAACACTCTGAAAGGCGATCACTGGTGCATAAACTCTTACTGATTTATAAGAACGGAATGTGCTATCAGCGTTATCTTTAAATGTAAAGGTAAAGTTTATTTGATAATTATTGGGTGTATTTCTGGCAACACGGAAACGATAGGTCGGATTTGAATAGACTGAATCATCTTGTGGAATATTGCCAAACCAACTTGAGTCTCTAACTATCGTCGCAAAACTATCGGTTGTTGTCATTTTGCCATAGATATTTTGACCGGTTCCGATGCCAATATTTTTTGCCCAAACACCGTAATCAATTAATTCGCCGGGGTTTATTTGACCATTGGCGTTAGAATCGTTCATCACGGTTGATGCCGCAACAATATAAGGATAACTTGACGAGACAACCGGCACGGTTGCTTGATAACGGAAATAATTTGGTTTGGTAACGGTCACAATCATATTATTACCAGGAATTTGTGGAACAATGGTAATTGCCTGCGGACTACCCGTTGCCATTGCTTTGCCGATAATTTCGCCATTAACGGTCAGAGCAATCATCGCACTGTCATTGGCGGAAATAGTGAATGTTGTTGCACCAGCAATTAAAGTTGGCGCATGAACAACGGTTAAGTTTTGGGGCGTTTCTGAATATAACGGTGTGAAGACATCGCCATGATGATGGAATAGATGATAGGTATGGATTTTGTTTGATGGGTTAGATGGCCAACTTGACCCAGCTAAGAAAATTTTTCCATATACCATTCCGGCACTGGGATAAGGAAGACTCGGTGTTGGTGTTGTTGGATAATCGGGCATAAACTGTTGCCACATACAGTCAAACATACCCCAGGCATAACAGTCATTGACAAATGAATAAGAAATTTCAGATGCGGCATTAATTCCCCAAGTACCTTTGGGAACACCGGAAATATTATGGCGATGGAACTTTTCAGCAAAACATTCACTAGAGTAATTGTATTTCCCGGTTAAACAGTTGTGGGAATTGACAAATGTCAACATATCATTAGTCAAACCATTAATATCGGAATTATGGTACGACGGTTCACCCCAACCAGTTTCTTCGCCATGGTCACGATGTTGCACCAGAAAGGCACCAGCATTAATTGCGGCATTAATACCAGCAGCTGAGCCATTATTCCACCAACTTGAATTATATTGATTAGTTGCTGGTATGTAATTTAGCCCCGATGGTCCAAAATAAGCAACGACGATCGGTGTATTAGAATTAGTTGACCAAGAACCACCGACTTGGGGATTTGCCGGTGTACCGAGGTTATATTGACGAGCCGGCGATTTACCTAAACTAATAAAGAATCCTCGAATGACTTCGGCACATAATTGAAACCATCGGTCGTCCTGCCAGCCACAAGCAACTAATGGATGATTGTAAAATGCGGTGTCGGTTGGTGGTGTTCGTTCATAATTCAAAAATTTTCTAATCATTATGCTTAATTGCGATTCATTTTGGGCGGTTATTCGTCCGTGAAACATATCCGGTAAATTATCGTTATTGACATCGGCATACATATTGTCAGAGATACAATAATTGTTCCAGGTTGGCGAAGTGATACCATAGATATCACCAGAGGAAGGATAATCAGAAAGTAGCAAAAAGCCAATCGGTCTGGGATTCCAGGTGTTGTAGGCATTATTTAAAAAGTTTTCAATTGCGGTAGCCGTATTGCCACCCACTTGGGTTAAAGTATAGACATTAGTTGAAATGCCTTGTAATTTTCGCCAGACCTTAATTGTCTCTGCCCAAGCAATAAAAGCCGGATCATCGGGCACAATAATGATATACTCATAGCCATCACGGGCTAAAAGCCGTTCTGGTGAAAAGAAATCAATTTTAGGCAACGAACTATAGTTTAATAAATGTGCTTGAAGGATCGGTTCCCAATAAATATTTCTTAGTGCATCTTCACCAAAGTGGCCATTGCCTCCAATAAAATCGATGCGCACACGGATATCTTTATAAACAATCAGCTCTTTGGTTACCGGATTGTATTGGAATGGTGTAATGCCAAGAATCACACAATCGACACCACGAATCTGCATCGGTTCGGAAAGTCTCACTGGTGAATCTGGATAATATGCATTTCGGCCATAGATTGCCATATTTTTAACATATCTTAATGGTGATTTATCAGTTTCTAAGGGGATATTAGGCGCCGGCGCAACTTCGACATTATGATAAACCTCGGTCCGGGTATCAACAATTGTTACTTGGGCAGTTGCGCCTTGAGGAATGGCAATAAATCGACTGACACTACCTAAATTAGGTGCACCTTCATCATTAGGCAAAAAGACACCAGGCATACCAAAAGTCTTCATGCGCACGCCGTCGATTTCGGTTTCAGAAACGATTAATTTGTGGATACTAAAGATAATTTCGATTTCGCTATTGGAACTATAAGCGATATTAAATAAGGGCTCTTTGCCCCAGTTGTTTGTATAATTTATTACTTCATAATTTTGTGCCAATAAAATCGCACAAAAAAGAAGCACACCACAGATTGTGGATTTTAGGATTTTTTTACTGGACATAATTCCTCCTAAACGCCGATTCGCTGGCGTTATTTAAAAGGTTTAGCTTATTCTCAAGACAAAACATTTATTAATAATTCTAATTGATATCTAATCTAATGTCAATAATTAATTTTTCAAAAATTCTTTTTTCATCAAAACATTTTATACTTAATTTTAAAAATTATCGCAAAATCATTAAAAGTATTTTTCCATCTTTTTATGGTTTTGCGTGATGCGAAGCATAGTTGGAGCTGACAACAACAATAATGAGGTTACCACACCGAAAAGGAATCGGCGTTTGCAATTACCAAAAGTAGATTATTTTTTACTGCCCCTCATCTTTGCCTCGGTCCTTAAACCAGTTCTCAATGCCATTCTGAGACCGCGGCTAAGTGCTGTTCTGACTTTAATTCTGGGTGCGTAACTTGGTCTTATGCTGACGATTATTCTGTATCCTATTCTTAGTCTTTGACTCCGAACGAATTATGGCTTTAATCTGAAGTCAATGCTGTTTTTTGTTCTGAGAACGATTTAAAGCTTAAGGCTCACTCCCTGAGTGCTATCAGGGCTTGCCTCTTTTATTGCCGAAGATAATATTCAATCTCTTTTTCAACCCCATATATTATATATAGACTGATTTTTTGATAAAAAGGTGTCAGTAAAATTAAAGTTCATAAACTAGGCAGCAATTTCTTAGACATATTGCAACAACTACTTGACAAAAAACAAATTTTCTTTTAAATTTATATTGTGTTTATATTATTAATAATAGTATTTAGTGTTTAAAAAATAAATTTAACAAACCCCCAATACAATAGAAAGTTATTAATATGATTGATGACACGATCATTAATGGTTTAACGGATAAAGATCCAATAGTGAGGTTTCAGGCACTATCAAAATTACGTAAATTGAGTTTACAAGACGCATCAGAACTATTAGTTTCAATGCTTGATGAAGAGGATGCAGAAATTAAACAAAGTATTATTGCAACACTTACGAGAATTGGGAAACCTGCTATTGCTTATCTTATTGAGGGTTTGCGATTTCCGAATCCCGCCATCCAAAATAACTCAGCATTGATATTATCGGAAATCGGCGATGAAACAATTACACCAGAACTAATCAATTTATTAAAAGCGCCGGAAGCCTTAGTAAGAGCTATTGCCCTTGAGGTTTTGGGGAATATAAGAGATATTTCAGCATTGGGATATATAAAAAAATTATTAACTGATAGCGAAGGGCAAGTGCGCATTGCTTGTGTCAAAGCCTTGGCTAGTTTTGAAGACAAAGCCTCAGTTGATAAAATGCTTTTACTTTTGGCTGACCGCGATGCTGAGGTTAGAATTGCAACCGTAAATTCTTTGAGCAAATTTTCTGACCCAAGAATTTGCGAAGCACTATGGCAAATAAGTCAAGAAGACGAGAACCCAAAGGTTCGTACTGCGGCATTTGATGCTTTAAAAAAGATCGGGTACCGAATTTTAAGATGTTATGAAAATAGTTTTTTAGCCAACGATGTCAACCAACGAACAAAGGCAATAAGCGAATTGACAGTTTTTGGTAAGGCATTAATTGTGCCGTTAATTGAACTTACTCGACATCCTAACCCATTGTGCCGAGAAGTTAGCGCAGTCTTATTGGGTAACATCGGCGACCCAATGGCTTTTCCTTATTTAACAGCAATGACCAGAGATGCTGAGCAAGATGTGAAGATTGCAGCAATTCGTGCCTTGGGTAAAATTAAGTCCGAAACCGCAATACACTTCCTGATATCACTATTAAAGGATCCCGACCCGACAGTAACCTCAGTTGCTTCGGATGAACTGATTTCGATGGGTAAAGACTTGCTTAAATTTTTACCAAAGTTGCTTGTTGAAAAGGACTTAAATACTCAAATACTCATCACCCAGTTAGTTGGAAGAATCAGCGATCCTGAGGTGATTTCAATGATTGCTCAATACTTAGAAACACCCCAGCCGATGTGGGTGCGACGAGCGTTATGTTTGGCTTTGGGCGAAACCGGTAATCCATATGCCGCTGATATTTTAATTACTAAGTGCCTTAACGACCCGGAAACATTAGTTAGATCGGCGGCGGTAAAAGCATTAGGGAAATTAAAAGTGGCTTCAGCAATTGAACCATTGATTTCCGCATTAAATGATCCAGAAGAACCAGTAATTACTGCGGCAATTGAAGCATTAACTGAAATTGGTGAAAGAAACGCTGGCGCATATTTACTGAAATTTTTGTCCTCCCAGTCATCAATATTAAAAATAACCGCAATTCGTGGGTTAGCAAAACTTAGTTATATTGGTGCAATTCCATTTTTAAAAAAGATGACGCGAATTTGGCCCTTTAGCACCGAACCCGAAGAAATAAAAAATGAGGCAAAGGTTGCCTTAAAAAAACTTATTTTCGAATCACAATTTCTTAAGCCATAAATTTTCATTCAGTCATCCCTTTTTGTTTGTTATTCCGCATAGACACGTTTTTTTGTCAATTTATATTTGACATTAATAATTTCTTAAGTTATATTGTAGATATGAACCGAATTCTGGCAAAAGAAGTTAAAAATTATCTTGGCAAAGAGATAATGTTAAAAGGCTGGGTCCATCATATTCGGGCTTTAGGTAAGATTAACTTTTTAATTTTAAGAGACCGCAGCGGTATTGTTCAGACAATCATTTTAGACCCGAAGATTGATTTGTCCGAGATCGAAAAAGAAAGCGTGGTCACGATCTACGGAAAAGTAAAAGAAGAAAAACAAGCACCTAATGGTGTTGAAGTAGAAGTTTCTAAAATTGAGCTTATTGAAAAAGCCCAAACACCTTTGCCCTTTGAAGTCAATCGGGCGCTGGAACTAACAAACATTAAAATCGATACAATCTTAGACCATCGACCGTTTAGTCTTAGAAACTTAGAGTTAGCGAGTGTTTTTCGTGTGCAAGCGGAAATTGTCCATGCCTTTGCTGATTTTATGAGGAAAGAAGGCTTTTTACAAATCCATACATCAAAAATAATCTCCCAAGGAACCGAAGGTGGCACTAATCTTTTCCCGGTTCAATATTTTGAACAAAAAGCATATCTGGCACAGAGTCCGCAGTTTTATAAGCAGATGATGGTCGGTGCTGGTTATGAGCGAGTATTTGAAATTGGTTTTGTCTATCGTGCTGAAGACCATGCAACTTCCCGACACATTAATGAATATCTTAGCCTTGACTTTGAAATGGGTTTTATTGAATCCGAACAAGATGTTATTAATGAAGAAATTGAATTGCTAAAATATATCTTTAATCGGCTTAAAGAAAACTGTGCCGAAGAATTAAAAATTCATAAAGTAGCATTGCCGGAAATAAAATCAATTCCACAAATAAAATTTTACGATGCCGTTGAAATTATCAAGAAAAAATACAACAAACCAATGCCGAATCCAGTGGATTTAGACCCGGAAGCCGAACGGTTAATCTGTGAATATGTCAAACAAGAGTTTGATTCGGACTTTGTATATATCACTTATTACCCGCAAATTTCAAGGCCATTCTACACCATGCCCGCAGAGAATGGTTTAACCAAAGGGTTTGATTTACTTTATAAAGGATTGGAGGTCACGACTGGTAGTCAACGTATTCATAATTATAAGATGCTCGTTGATAATATGATTAAATTTGGATTGAACCCAAAAGATTTTGAGTTTTACCTGGAAATCTTCCGATACGGGATGCCACCACATGGTGGATTGGCGATTGGTACCGAACGATTGACCCAACAGATTTTAAATCTTAAAAATATCCGCGAAGCGTCATTGTTTCCTCGTGACCGTTATCGCTTAACTCCCTAAATTATGCTCAAATTAATAGTAGTTATTATCTAGATGGCAATCAAGATAAAAAGCAAGAAAATAGTTTTAATTTTAGCATTAGTTGCATTTATCTTTGGCGCGGCTTTTTCGGCAATTTTTCGGCTTGGTGCCGGTCTACCATCACCCGAAGAAATAAAAAATTATCATCCACCGGTTTCGACCAAGATTTATGATTGCCAACAAAGACTAGTTTATGAGTTTTTCCAACAAAAGCGCACACCGGTTTCATTGCACGACATTCCTCAAATGTTAAAAGATGCGTTGATTACGGTGGAAGATAAAAGATTTTATTCTCATTGGGGCGTTGATATCATCCGCATCTTTGGCGCACTCTTTTACAATTTAAAAACAATGCGTAAAGCCCAGGGTGCAAGCACTATTACCCAACAACTTGCTCGGAATATGTTTCTAACCCAGGAAAAAACGTTTGTCCGCAAACTAAAAGAACTGCTTTTGGCATTTGAATTGGAGCGTACATATTCAAAAGATGAGATTTTAGAGATGTATCTTAATCAAGTTTGGTTTGGGGCTGGTGCTTATGGTGTTGAAGCCGCATCCCAGGTTTATTTCAATAAATCAGTCAAAGATTTAACATTGCCGGAATGTGCATTACTTGCGGCTCTTCCCAAAGCCCCTCAATATTATTCTCCTTATGTTAATCCGGCTCAAGCATTGAAAAGACGAAATTTATTTTTGAAAATGCTATACAAAGCGAAAAAGATTACTAGAGTCGAATTAGAAAATGCCTTAGCCAGTCCATTAGGTGTTGTGCCCAAAAAAAGCCTTAAAAATTCAGCACCGTATTTTGTTGAAGAAATTAGAAAATATTTAATTGATAGATACGGTGAAGACTTTATTTACCGAAGCGGTGCCAAGATTTATACTACTTTAGACTTAGATATCCAAAATGTCGCTAATCAAGTGATTGAGAAACACCTTTCACAAATTGAACGAGAATATCGATTGGCGTTTACGAAATCAAAATTTGATTCTATTGCTCGTTTTGATTCGTTAATTTCACCAAATTATCTTCAAGGTGCATTGGTTGCAATTGACCCTAAAACTGGCTACATAAAGGCAATGGTCGGTGGTCGGGATTTTGCAGCAAGTCAATTTAACCGCGCAATCCAGGCTAAACGCCAAGCCGGTTCGGCATTCAAACCATTTGTTTACGCAGTGGCAATTGACCAAGGTTTTACCCCAGCCAATTTAGAAGCGGATGCTGAAATTGTGCTTAATATTCCTGGGGTTCGAGAAAGTTATCGCCCAAGAAATTTTGACAACCGCTTTATGGGACTAATGACTCTGCGTCGGGCATTGGCGCTGTCTCGGAATGTTGTTGCGGTCCGAATAATTAGCAAAGTTTCACCGGAAAATGTTGTTCGTTATGCTTCGGCAATGGGTATTAGTTCGAGATTGCAGCCGGTCTATTCATTAGCATTGGGTGCTTGTGAAGTGACGCTACTTGATATTACCAAGGCGTTTGCCGTCTTTGCCAACGACGGTTATAAAATTAAACCAATTTTCATTCTTAAAATTGTTGATGCTGATAACACCGTGATTGAAGACAATTCCATCCAGACCGAACCGGTGCTTGATTCAAAAGTTGCCTATATCATCACAAACATGCTCGAAAGCGTTGTTAATGAAGGCACCGCTTATGTAATTAGAAGGTTAGGATTTAATTATCCAGCTGCGGGCAAAACTGGAACTACCGACGACTATACTGATTGTTGGTTCATAGGTTACACGCCGGATTTGGTTTGTGGTATTTGGGTGGGTTATGATACCAAAAAGACAATCTTTCATGGCGCGACTGGTGGCGGGGTCGCGGCACCAATTTGGGCAGATTTTATGAATGGCATTGTTCAATTCCTTTCCGGGAGTGATTTTAAAATGCCCGATAGTATTGTGAAGGTTAAAGTTTGTGACCTAACTGGTTTTTTGGCAACAGGCCGTTGTCCAAAAACTCGGGATGAAGTATTTGTTTTAGGAACCGAACCTACTGAAGAATGTCAATACCACAAATTAGGGATACCATTTCATGAATCACTTTCACCAGATATTAGGGAGAACGAAGGTTTTTAAAAGAACAGATAAAATTAAAGATTATTTAGTTTAGTTCTAAATTGAAATCAGCGCATTATTCAAATTATTCAAACAATATAATATATCAAATATTTCTAACGCTTTACGAGTTTTATGGGCGACAACATTGGTGGCCAGCCGAAACAAAACTGGAAGTAATCATTGGTGCGATTCTAACCCAAAATACATCTTGGCAGAATGTTGAAAAAGCAATTTTAAATTTAAAAAAAAGAAGGTTAATTGATATTAATAAACTATCAACAATTCGTGACTCGGATTTAGCAGCACTTATTCGACCATCAGGTTTTTTTAATATCAAAACAAAACGCCTGAAAGCAATTATTAATTTTCTAAAAGACAATTACGCAGGAAAGTTATCAATAATAAAGAGAGAGTCTTTGAAAATCTTACGCCCAAAACTATTAAATGTTTATGGGATTGGAAAAGAGACCGCTGATTCAATCTTACTTTACGGGTTTGATAAACCAATCTTCGTTGTGGATAAATATACGAAAAGAGTTCTAATACGACATAAACTTATTACTGATAACGCCGATTACGATACGATTCAACAGTTTTTCATGTTGAATTTACCTCAAAACCATCAACGAATAAAAATTTATAAAGAATATCACGCCCTACTGGTGAGATTGAGTAAGGATTTTTGCCGCACAAAACCGTTATGTGAAAGCTGTCCAATTAAGCACTTGTGATGCTTTTTTATTGGCTTCTATTATTTAATATTATGCAAATTGATAGTCTGGATAAAACTGTCTATTATTCCAGTAAAACGCTTGTCTATTATCCTAAAGAAAATCTAATTGTGCTTATTGACTCTGCCCAGGTTCAATACACTGATGTCGTAATTAATGCCGATTCAATTGAATATGACATCAAAACAAAAACACTCAGTGCTTATAAAAATGTCCATTTTCGAACAACCGATGAAAAAGTCGATGGTTCGGCATTGTTTTATAATCTAAATACCAAGCGGGGACTTATGCGTTCGGCACAAACTACGGTCGAAAATGGTTTTGTATACGGTAACGAGTTGTGGTTAATTAAGGAAAAAACGCTACAAGTTGTTGATGGCCGTTACACGACTTGTGACCATAATCCGCCTCATTATTATTTTGCGGGTAAACGGTCAAAGGTATTACTGGATAATACCGCAATCACTCAAGGAGTTATGTTAAAAATATTGGGTGTTCCTTGTGGTGTGGCACCATTTTGGTTTTTCCCAATTTCGAAACACCGCAAATCTGGCTTATTGCCATTTAAATTTGGCCGAGCATCGGTTGAAGGACGGTATCTTAAAGGCGTGGCGTATTATTGGGTTATCAATGATTATGCCGATATGACTTTTATGTTGGACATTATGGAGAAGAAAGGTTTTCAACCAAAACTGGAAGCGGTCTATATTGTCAATCCTTATGCCCGTGGTCAAATTTTGGCATCATACATTCGCGAACTCGACACCAAAAAACAGCGTTACAGTGTTAACGCCCAACATCGCTCACAGTTTTTGTTAAACAGTTATTTAGACAGTTATATTGATTATCAAAGCGACCAAACGTATATGCCGGATTATGCCGAAAATAAAGCCCAGTGGTTGAAAAAAGAAATTTATTCACAATTCTCAATAAACCGAGAATTTAAGAAGATTGGCAAGATGGCACTATTAAGTGACATTCGCACTGATTTTAAGCGAAGAATAACTGAGCAGCGGTTGCCAAATATCACCGTCAACTTTTACCGCATTCCATTAATTGCTAATTGGTTTGTGACACCACAAATAAATTTTGCCAATTCCAGACAACATTATGATTCAACCGCAACCTCTCCTTACTATTTGACTAATATCAATCAAACAGCAAATACCCGATTGACATTTTCCAACCCGAAAACGATTGTCGGCGCTTTTGAACTGCCGGTCAGATTTAATTATCAGACTGTGGTTGAAAAACAACGAGATTCGGTAAAATCGAAATACCATCGGATTAGTACCAATAGTGGGTTTACAACTTCGCAGACAATGATTCAGACCTTTAACATTTCAGAAGGATTAAATTACAATCAGACAATCACTTTCAGACCCGACACGCAGATTATGACTACCCAATATGACCTTTCACTTTCGTCAAATATCACTCTATATCGGTTGTTTTTAATTCGGCTATTTGGGCTGGAAAACGTTTTACACCAAATTTCGCCTAACTTTGGATTCAGTATTAGACCACAAGTCAAACAATACCATTTATTTGGTGCTCCCCGCATTGATACCACACCTCAGAATGCCAATTTTGCGTTCGGCTTGAATAACTATTTCCAAGGGAAAAAAAGAAAATCGGACGAAAAAGTTGATATTGCCATGATGACAATGCAATCAAGTTATAATTTTACAACCAAAGAACTTGCACCATTAAGTTTTAATTCCGATTTTTATATTATCCGCCAGAGCAATGCTCAACTGATTTCAAGTATCGGAGTTTTATATCCTTGGCAAAGAGATTTATTGAATATCAGACAAATTTCCAATATTACAATTAGTACTATATGTTTTTATTCATTGCTCCAAACAGATAGTATTTCAAAACAAGAGAAGGGTGGGAAGATAACCTTAAACCACTTTTTATCGACGATTGCCGATACTACCCAGACACTCCATATTCAATCTCATATGTTAATTGGTAACTTTATGTTTTCGCCAACCGGTTGGAGTTTTGATTTAAGTGTCGGGTTGAATTTTAAGGAAAAGAAATTAACTGACTATAGCTTGGGTATCTGGAAAGACCTACACTGTTGGGAAGCGATTGTTAATATTAATCGGTTTGGTAGTCAATGGTCTTATGATTTCAAAGTCCGAATCAAAAAGATTCCTGATGTTGCCGTCGGCAAAGGTATTTTAGGATTTGTGTTACCATTACCATGAGAATTTATCTTGCATCTCGTTCACCACGACGACGACTACTATTGAAAAAATTTGGGTTTCAATTTAAATGTCTATTCCCGAACATCAAGGAAAAATTCGAAATGAAAAATCCCAAACAATTAGCTATTAAAATTGCTCAGCAAAAAGTTAATGCGGTCAAAGATAAAATTAACCGCGGAATAATTATTGGCGTTGATACGATAATCGTTATTGATAACCGAATTATTGGTAAGCCCAAAAATAAAACCGAAGCCCGAAAAATATTGAAGAGATTAAGTGGTAAGACACATAAGGTAATCTCAGCGATCTACATTTTACAAAAACCTGATGGTCGTTCGATAAAATTAGTAGAAACAACTAAAGTTACATTTCGTAAATTGTCCGATTGGGAGATTGAAGAATATCTCAAAACAAAAGAACCTTATGATAAAGCCGGCGCCTATGGCATTCAAGGACGGGCCGGAATGTTTATAAAAAAAATTAATGGCTGTTATTTTAATGTTGTTGGTCTACCAATAAATAAATTATTAGCCGGCATAAAAAGATTGTCGAAAAATACCAATTGACACAGCGGTCACACGAAGCGACTAATGATTGGTGTCTTTTCAGTATTCAGTTTTGCCCGTAAAATTAAAGTTCTTAATTAGCATTGCCGGGGCAACAACCGAACCATTTTCACCGGTGAGATAAGATTCTTTTGACATCGCAATTACATTTTTGAGTGTTTCGTAGATGTTAATGGTATAACGTAAATTTTTAATACCATATTTGATTTCGCCGTTTTCCACCCAGAATGTGCCATCACGCGTTAGCCCGGTGATTAAAGTTTTATCCGGGTCAACAACTCGAGTATACCAAAAACGGGTGATTAATATGCCTTGGTCAATTCTTTTTAACATATCATTTATTGAAATTGCGCCGGGTTTGATAATCAGCGACGCCGGAAACGGACCATAAGGATTGGGCTGAGGTAAGGCATGACCAGTATTTGGTCTTTTGAGTTTATGCGCATAGAATGAGTCAAAAACAACACCTCTAGCTACCCCATTTTCAATAAAAATAACTTTTTTTCTAGGTACTCCTTCAAAATCAAATGGGAAGGCGATGACTTGGGGATGAGTAATATCATCGGTGATGGTGATATTTTTACCGGTTATCAATTTACCGAGTTTTTTTGAGATAATCGAGCGTTTTTCCGCAAATGCCTTGCCGCCGAATTCTAACCAGCCTAAAAATGTGATGAACTCAGCAACGGCATAGGGCTCCAATAAGACGGTATAGGCTCCGGGCTGGATTTCTCTTGGGTTTTTACTCAGAATTGCTTTTTGACAAGCAATTTCCGCTAATTTCTCAAAGTCAATGTTTGTGAATTTTTTATCAATTGCCATGGCAAAACCAGAACTATTTTCCGACATCGCCGTGATTGTGACATAACTGTCAGCGCCAATAGCGTATTGATTGATACCAAAATTATTGGTAATACCGAGACTATAACTATTGGTATGAATAACACCAGCAACATCTAATTTATGTTTTTTAGCGATTTTAACGATTTTTCTAACCGCTGCCGCCCGTTGTTCTGGTGTGATTGTTTCAACTTGTTTGGGCGTCGGTGCTTTAATTTTGGTATCTGTTGGCTTGGGCAAACTAACAAATTCTTTGTCTGGGGTTGAATGTCGAGCGACTTCGATCGCTTTGTTAACTGTTTCTTTTACGCCTTCGATTGTCAGATTGCGGCTTGAAACTCCGCCAATTTTTTTGCCAGCAGCTGTGTCGATTATTACCCGTGCCCAAAGATAAGGATTTTCGACTGTAAGGTTTTGGTGAATTATTGAATTAGCAAAACGAGTTGTTCCGCGTCTGTTTGAGTAAATACCGACCTCGAGCATGTCAGCTGGTTTTAAGGCAGCATTAAGTAATTCTTGAGTTTTGTTTTTATCGATCATAACTGACTCCTATTTTCCTAATTTAATATTTCTAAATCTTGCTGGCGCGGCACCGTGACCGACGGTCATTACTTGCATCGGGTCGCCTTTGCCACAATTAGGCACTCCCC
>JBDRUR010000032.1:0-15761 GCA_039801485.1 Caldifarciminota bacterium | reverse complement strand
GGCGTATAGTCGATATAACCTTTTACCCGAGATGCTTTCATAAAGTAAAAAATCAGTAACGATTTGTGAAGGTAGTATTTCAGAAGTTGATGGTTTGTTATTAGAAGTACAATTAACCAGCACGAACAGGAGCAAGCATATCAAAACGAATAAATATTTTTTGAAAACATTCGCTAAAATCGACCGTGCTCGCATAATATAATTTTATATATTTTCCCATTTAATTGAACAATTGTCAAGGATAATAATCTCACATGGAATTTATTTAATGGTATTCTTGACATCGTCATCAAATAACATTATTCTATATAACTGATGCAGGAATTAACCAAACCTACTTCATTAAAGGCACTACCGGTTACCGACACCGAATTAGTCAAGCGGGCTCAAAATGGTAATATTGAGGCATTTGAAGAACTAGTAAAACGATATGAGCAAAAGGTTTATAATATCGCCTATCGAATGCTCGGTAACGAAGAAGACGCCAAAGACGCTTTGCAAGAAACCTTTTTGCGGGTTTTTCGCTTTTTGAAAAAGTTTAAAGCGGAATCATCTTTTTATACCTGGTTATATCGGATTACCACCAATGTCTGTTTAACTCGATTACAGAATAAACAATCACGAGAAAACAAAACAGAATCGTTAGATGAACCGGTTGTTGCTGAAGACGAAGATGAAGTGATAAAAGAGATACCTGATTATAAATTAAGTCCGGAACAATTGTATGAGCGAACGAGAATGCAGAAACTGATTCAATCGGCAATTGATGAATTACCATCGGATTATCGCTCAGTAATAATTTTAAGAGATTTGCAAGGGCTTTCAAATAAAGAAGTAAGCCAGGCATTAAAATTATCCGTGTCCGCCGTAAAATCACGGTTGCATCGCGGACGAGTTTTTTTAAGAAATAGATTATCGAAATATATAAATTTATGATTAGTTGTTATCAATTATCGTTATTAATGACCGAGTTCATTGACGGTGAACTAAGCGATGAACTCTGTTATGAGGTTAGACAACATATGATGTTTTGTCCGGATTGTCGGAAAGAACATGAACAGTATATCCGGTTGTTGACATTTTTCCATTGTCACTGCACCTTGCAAGTGCCGGACGAAGTTCATACGGAACTTATCCAATTAATTCAAGAAGAATATCAGAAAACATTTATTAAAAAAGAGAAAAAAACTAAAATAAAAAGACCGCGCCGAAGATAAAAATCAAATAAAACTTCGAATCCAATTACCTCCTTTAAGAGTCTAATTAATTGAGAAATCTAAAAAGAAAGGAAGGTGATAAGTATGGCCCGATGGTTAACAACCTGGGATCCATTCAAAGAATTAACTGAAATCAAGGAGGAGTTTGATGATTTCTTCTTCAACCGACCATTTCGTCGAGCACTGCGGACAATGGTTGGTCAATTTTCGCCAGCGATTGATGTGATTGATAAGAAAGATAAAATTGTCGTCAAAGCCGAAATACCCGGCGTTGACAAAAAAGATATGACCATTTCCATCTCCGAAGACGAACTGACAATTCGCGGCGAGGTTAAACGCGAAGAAGAGGTCAATGAAAAAGACTACTACCGTTGTGAGCGCACTTACGGACGATTCTCAAGAACCATTCCGCTACCAACCGCAGTTGATAAATCCAAGGCAAAGGCTACTTATAAAGATGGTATCCTTGAGATAACGCTTCCGAAATCTGAAACCGCCAAGGAGAAGGAAATCAAGGTCGAGATTGAATAACACCTCCTTGTTTAAACCCACGGCTGGATGCTTAAACATCCAGCCGTAACTTTTTTGGGGTGAAAAATTTAATTGACCAATTTTCGATAATCAATTATCATAAATTATGGCAGAACGGGTATTGGTGGCAATGAGCGGTGGTGTTGATTCATCGGTCAGTGCCTATTTGCTGAAAGAGCAAGGATACGATGTTGTTGGTATTACAATGCATATTTGGGACTTACCGGATGATAATCCCAGAAGTTGTTGCGGTTACCAAGCAATCAATGATGCCCAACGCGTCTGTGCGAAACTTGATATTCCTTTTTATACGATTGATGTTAAACCAATCTTTGAGGAAAAAGTAATAAAAAATTTTTGTGATGAATACTTAAAAGGTAGAACCCCAAATCCTTGTATTCGCTGTAATGAGTTTATAAAGTTTCATTATCTTAGGTTAAAGGCAAAAGAGTTAAATGCCAAAAAGATTGCCACCGGCCATTATGCCCGAATTGAGTATGATCAGATAAAAAAACGCTGGTTATTGAAAAAAGGGGTTGATAATCATAAAGACCAGTCCTATGTATTATATTCAATGACTCAAGAACAACTATCTGAAACAATTTTCCCTTTGGGAAATCTGAAGAAATCAGAAGTGAGAGCGATTGCAAAAAAATTAAATCTGGCGGTTGCTGACAAACCAGATAGCCAGGAGATCTGCTTTGTGCCTGATAATAATTATCGCCAATTTTTAGTCGAGAAATATAATGTTAAACCAATACCCGGAAAGATCGTTGACACTCAAGGGAATTTCATTGGCGAGCATTATGGCATAATTAACTATACAGTTGGTCAACGAAAGCGTATCGGCATCGCTGCTTCTGAACCGCTATATGTGGTTAGGATCGATGCCATCAATAATCAGATTATTGTTGGTCCTGAAAAAGAGGTCTATCAAAAAAGATTTTATGCCGGTAATTTGAACTTTATCAGTATTGATAAGTTAACTGAACCAACTGTTGCTAATGCCAAAATTCGCTATACCCACATCCCAGCATTAGCTAAGATTACTCCTAATAACAGTCAAGTAGAAGTCATATTTAATGAACCACAATGGGCGATTACACCCGGTCAGGCAGTGGTTTTCTATGACAATGATATTGTAATCGGCGGTGGCACAATTGAAAGGGTTATTTAGTAGAAAATCAAAGGAATAAAATCAAAGACTAATTTTTTAACGATTGGTACTGCATTCCTAACTTGGTATCAATCTCGTAATCAAGGTGATGGTCAGACTGGTTTAGTTACTAAGCACTTGACTGCTTGGTAAGCAAATCATTATTTAGTCAATATAACAACTAATATTATTTCAACTGTTTTATACGATTAAATATCAATTCCAACAAACAGATAATTACCAGGACAATTTTTGTTAATTTATAGGATAAAACGAAATCTATAGGTCAGCCCCCTATACTATACAGTATGGTCACATGATTTTCATTATAACTCTATGGTTATCAGTAAGTTATATCAAAATTTCGCATAAAATTTAGTCTATATATAAATAGACTTTTGATGGAAGCATTTAGCATTAATTTTGGGAGTTTAAAACCCTTTTTCATATTGAGTGATTATTACTGTATAAACTAGAATAGTGTCTCTCGAACCGATTATTTTAATTTAATTATCTTGTTTGTCTTTTTATTTTTTGCCAATGTTTGGTTGTTTCGAAAATCATGTAGCCGGCAACAATTAGTAGTATTAATGCGATAATTGCCAACAAATATTTGTGTGCTGAAATAAAGTTAATCGTTTGATAAATCAAAGCACTTATTGTCACCAGTAACATAAAAATTGCGGGTAGTATTGTATACTTAATTGTTTTTTCTTTGCTTAATAACCAGGCAGTAATTACCAGTAAGGTTAATGCCGCAACCAGTTGATTGGCTGCTCCAAATACCGGCCAGATACTTTGCCAGGCACCAAATGCTAAATAAGTTGCCAGGCCAATAACTAACGCCGAATTGATATAAATATTTTTCATAAACGAAACTTTAAACTGTTCGCCAAATAATTCTGAGCCGATATAGCGGGTAATTCGCGTCGCAGTGTCTAAGGTGGTTACAATAAATGTCTTTAACATGGTAATTCCAATGAACATGCCGAAGACTCCTAAAATTGGTTTAGTAATTTCGCCGAATCCTTTACCAAAAGCGCCGATCCAATTGCCAGTTTTAATTAGTTCGGGATAAATTAAACCGTTTGGTCCGCCAAACCAATATAGACCACCACAAACCGCCGCGATCGCTAAGATGCTTAAAATGCCTTCGAAAATCATCGCACCATAGCCAATTTTTTTGGCGTCTCTTTCATTGTTTAATTGTTTGGAAGTTGTGCCACTGGCAACCAACGAATGAAAACCCGATATCGCACCGCAGGCAATTGTCACAAACATTATCGGAAAAAGATAACCTTCTTTACCAGTAAAACTTACAAATAAAGGCGTGTTGATTTTTGGATGGGTCAAAAAGAGTCCAAGGTAACCGACGATTAATCCGAAACAGAGAACAAAAAATGATAGATAATCTCGCGGTTGTAGTATAATGTTTACTGGTAAAATTGATGCTGAATAAGCATAGACAACCAATAGCAAAATTAACCATAAGTGATAACTACCTTTAATCGGGAGTCGCCAACCTAAAATAATTAACGCAAATAACAACAAGATACCAATAGCGGTTGAAATGATGACGTTGATTTTCCAACGATACATCATCATGCCAACCAAAATTGACACGATGATAATGCCAAAAGTGGGAATCACAATTTCTGGGGTGGTTTGTAATGTTTTTGCCGCCGATGCCGCAAATACCGCAATAACTAAAATCAAGGTTAGCCAAACAAAAAATGCAAAAATAATTTTTACTTTGATACTTAAGGTCGATTTTGAAATATCGCTGATTGAACTACCGCCTTCACGAATTGAGATCATTAAACTGGCAAGGTCATGGACACCGCCTAAAAAGATTGACCCGAGCACAATCCACAAAATTGCCGGACCCCAACCCCAAATTGCACAAGCAATGACCGGTCCTAAAATCGGACCGGCACCAGCAATTGACGAAAAGTGGTGGCCAAAAAGCACTAACCAATTCTTTGCCGGCACATAATCAATCCCGTCATATTTTGTGTGGGCAGGTGTTGGATTTTGCGGATTAACATTAAATAGCTTCGCAATTTTTTCGCCATAAAATTTATAGCCGATATATAATATCAATATACTAATAATAACTAATACTAACGAATTCATTCAAACTCCTCTTTTTTAGTTTTTTTGTTAAAAAGTAAATCAAAAATAAGCTTAAAGTCAAGTTTTTCAGCTTTATTATTGGGTTATAAAAAATAATTGACAAACTTAAAAATTTAATTATTATGTAATATGTTTAAAATTTTATCAACCAAGGAACTTGCACCGAACATTAAATTATTTGAATTTGATGCACCACTAATCGCAAAAAAAGCACAGCCCGGACAATTTGTTGTTTTGAGAATTAATGAGACCGGCGAAAGGATTCCATTAACAATTGCCGATGCCCATAAAGACAAAGGTATCTTGGTTATTGTATTTCAAGAAGTTGGGAAAACAACCAAATTACTTGGAATGTTAAAACCCGGTGATGTCGTTCTTGATTTAATTGGTCCGTTAGGTAAACCATCAGAAATAGAAAAATATGGTACAGTTATTTGCATTGGTGGCGGTGTCGGCACTCCGGAAATCTTTCCGGTTGCCAGAGCGTTAAAAGCAGTCGGCAATAAAGTAATTTCGATTATCGGTGCCCGCAGTAAAAATTTATTGATAATGGAACAAGAAATGAAATCAGTATCGGATGAACTTTATATCACGACTGATGATGGTAGTTATGGTGAAAAGGGATTGGTCACCGATGTCTTGAAAAAGCTAATCGATCGGGGGGAGAAGATTGATTGTCTATTTGCGGTTGGACCGGTAATAATGATGAAAGCAGTATCAGACCTGACCCGACCTTATAATATTAGAACAATTGTCAGTTTAAATCCGATTATGCTTGATGCCACTGGGATGTGTGGTGTCTGCCGAGTTGAAGTTGGCGGCGAAACAAAATTTGCCTGTGTTGACGGACCGGAGTTTGATGGTCATAAAGTCGATTTTGACTTGTTATTAAAAAGACTCAAAACTTATATAAAAGAAGAAAAAGCATCATTAGAATTGTTTGAAAAACAGTTAAAGACCGCTGGTTTAGAAAAGGAATAACAATGGCAAAGCCAAATCCTAAAAAAACCCCGATGCGGGAGCAATCACCAAAAGAACGAATTAGAAATTTTAAAGAAGTCCCGTTTGGTTATAATGTCGACGAGGCAATTGCTGAAGCCCAACGGTGTTTGCAATGTAAGAAGCCTTCTTGTGTTACAGGCTGTCCGGTAGAAATTGATATTCCTGGTTTTATTGGCCGAATCGCCGAAAAAGATTTTATTGGCGCAATTAGAATCTTAAAAAAGAAGAATGTTTTACCAGCAATTTGTGGTCGGGTTTGTCCCCAAGAAGACCAATGTGAAAAAGAATGTGTCTTGGCAAAAAAAATGGAGCCAGTTGGTATTGGCCGATTAGAACGATTTGCCGCTGATTGGGAGGCAAACAATTGCGAAATTGAAATTCCAGAAAAACATCCAGCAACCGGCAAAAAGGTAGCGGTAGTTGGTTCTGGTCCAGCCGGATTGGTTTTTGCCGGCGATATGGCACAATTAGGTCACGAAGTTGTCTTATTTGAAGCATTGCATAAAGCCGGCGGTGTTTTGGTCTATGGCATTCCGGAGTTTCGGTTACCAAAGGCGATTGTTCAAAGAGAAGTGGAATATGTTGAGAAATTGGGCGTAAAGATAATTACCAGTTTTGTTGTTGGTCGAACAAAGACGGTTGATGAGTTATTAGAAGATTTTGATGCGGTTTTTATCGGCACCGGTGCCGGACTTCCTTGGTTTATGAATATTCCCGGAGAAAACTTAAATGGCATTTATTCGGCAAATGAGTACTTAGTTCGTTCTAATTTAATGAAAGCGTATCTGTTTCCGGAATATGATACGCCGATTGTCCGTGGGAAAAGAGTAGCGGTAATCGGTGGCGGTAATGTTGCAATGGATGCTGCCCGAACAGCATTAAGACTCGGTGCTGAAAAGTCAATGATTATCTATCGGCGCAGCAAAACCGAAATGCCGGCGAGAATTGAAGAAATTCACCATGCTGAAGAAGAGGGCGTCCATTTTGAGTTTTTAACTTTGCCGGTGAAATATTACGGTGATGAGAATGGTTGGGTTAAAGAGATGGAATGTTTAAGAATGGAACTGGGTGAGCCGGATGCTTCGGGCAGAAGAAGACCAATTGCAATACCTAACTCAGAATTTAGAATTCCGGTTGATACTGTAGTGGTTGCGATTGGTCAAAGCCCTAATCCATTAATACCACAGACAACACCGGGCTTGGAAATTGGCAAGCACGGTAATATCATTGCTGATGAAAAAACTGGTAAGACAACCAAAAAAGGTGTTTTTGCTGGTGGCGACATTGTTACTGGTGCCGCCACTGTAATTTTAGCCATGGGTGCTGGGAGAATCGCTGCCCGCGCCTGTGATGAATATTTAAAAACCGGAATTTGGTAAATTTCATTGTCAGGAGGCACAAATGCAAGCAACTGCTTATATCCTGATTACAGTCGCACATGGGATGGCAAGAAAAGTCTATGAACAACTGCAACAAATTAAAGGCGTTGTCCAAGTCCACGCAATCTCTGGACCTTATGACATCATTGCCACAGTTCAAGGTACTGACTTTAATGCGATTGGCAATTTAATCATCAATAAGATTCAACCGATTGATGGTATTGAGCGAACACTTACTTGTAATGTGATTGAGTTCGAGCAATAATTAATGTTGTCTTCCCATATAGACTTTTTTAGTACTTTAAGTTTTCTTAACGAGCGGTTTGTCAGGAGTTGACGACGGCTATAAATCTGTTATAATTTTGCTTTATGTTATCGATCAAATGTGTTATTCAAACACAATTTTTATTTATTAAGTTTTCTAAACATTTATTTTTAATTTAAGATAAGAAAGGAGCAGATTATATGTCACAAAAAGTACAAACCTTTATGGATTATGTCAAGGCAAAAAATCCTAATGAACCGGAATTTCATCAGGCAGTATTTGAGGTCGTTAACTCAATTATGCCGGTTGTGGAAAGTAACCCCAAATATCAGAAAGCAAAAATTTTAGAACGGATTGTTGAACCTGAACGAGTAATTATGTTCCGGGTGCCCTGGGTTGATGATAAAGGCGAAGTCCAAGTTAATAAAGGTTATCGCATTGAAATGAACAGCGCAATTGGACCATATAAAGGTGGTTTACGCTTCCATCCGTCGGTAAACCTTAGTATCTTAAAGTTCCTTGCTTTTGAGCAGGTTTTTAAAAATGCTTTGACCACATTACCGATGGGTGGTGGTAAAGGCGGTTCGGATTTTGACCCAAAAGGCAAATCAGATAACGAAGTTATGCACTTCTGTCAATCATTTATGAACGAACTTTTCCGCCATATCGGTCCTAATACTGATGTCCCTGCCGGTGATATCGGTGTTGGTGCCCGGGAGATTGGTTTCCTATTTGGTCAATACAAAAAACTTCGTAACGAATTCACCGGTGTTTTAACTGGGAAAAATCCTAACTGGGGCGGTAGTTTACTGCGTCCCGAAGCGACTGGTTATGGAGCCGTCTACTTCGCTGAAGAAATGCTTAAGACTCGAAAACAATCATTAGAAGGGAAAATTGCAACGGTTTCTGGCTCGGGTAATGTTGCTCAATACACCGTAGAAAAATGTCTGGATTTAGGTTGCAAAGTAGTAACTTTGTCTGATTCTAATGGAACAATTTATGACCCAGATGGCATTGACCGGGAAAAACTGGCATTTGTTATGGAACTAAAAAATGTCAAACGCGGTAGAATTAAAGAATATGCTGATAAATATGGTTGTAAATACCTACCGGGAGAACGCCCCTGGAGTATTAAATGTGATGTCGCATTTCCATGTGCAACTCAGAATGAAATTGATGGTAACGATGCTAAAGAATTAATCAAGAACGGCTGTATCTGTGTCGCCGAAGGCGCTAATATGCCCAGTACACCAGAAGCGATTGATGTTTTTCTAAATGCAAAAATCCTATTTGGACCTGGCAAAGCCGCTAATGCTGGTGGTGTTTCAGTGAGTGGTCTTGAGATGAGCCAGAATAGTCTACATCTCAGTTGGACGCGTGAAGAAGTTGATAAAAGACTACAAGGGATTATGAAAGCAATTCATGAACAATGTGTTGAGTATGGTAAAGAAGGCAAATTTATTAATTATGTCAAAGGCGCGAATATCGCTGGTTTTATCAAAGTTGCTGATGCCATGCTTGACCAGGGTGTAGTCTAATTCATTAAAAATCTATTGACGAGGGCATCAAAGATAGATGCCCTCTTTTTTTAATAGACTTGAAACAATAAATGACAGAAGTATAATAAAAATATGGCAAAGGCAATTGGTCTAATTTCGGGTGGTTTAGATAGTATTTTGTCGGTTAAATTAACTCAAGAGCAGGGAATTGAAGTAATCGGTGTTTTTTGTTCATCACCATTTTTTGAAAAGACGTTCAATGTCAAAAAAATTGCCGATGAATTGAATATTCCGTTAAAAATAATTGAATTCGGCGAGGAATATATCGAACTCATAAAAAATCCTAAATATGGTTATGGAAAAAACTTAAATCCTTGTATTGACTGCCATATCTATATGCTGAAACAAGCAAAGAAAATTATGGAAGAACAAAAAGCGGATTTTGTCTTTACCGGCGAAGTTTTAGGCGAACGGCCAATGTCTCAGAATCGGCAATCACTAAAAAATATTGAACGAGAATCCGGTTTAGTTGGTATTTTATTAAGACCGTTATCAGCACAGTTATTTGAACCAACGATACCCGAAAAAATTGGTATTGTTGACCGCACAAAACTCGGCAGTATCAACGGTCGTTCAAGAAAACCACAGTTAGAACTGGCAAAGAAATTTAACATTACCAATATTCCCCAACCCGCCGGTGGGTGTCTGCTAACCGATAAGAATTTTTGTGTGCGTTTAAAAGATGCATTTAGCCATAACGAAGATTCTTTAGCCGACTTGGAATTACTGAAAATTGGTCGCCATTTCCGAGTTGAGAATACCAAAATCATTGTTGGACGCAATGAAAAAGAGAATACACAGCTAAAAAAGATAAAGCAGTCAGATGACTTAATCCTCGAACCATTGGATATTGCCGGACCGGTTGTTTTAATCAGACATTATAATGAAAATGAAGATGAAGAAATATTAAAACTTGCCGCCGGGATATGTACTCGTTACTGTGATAAAAAAACTATTGCCAAAATTAAATATTGTGATATAATTATTGAATCTAAACCTTTAGATGAAAGTCTAATAAATAGATTTAGAATTATATAATTAAAATTTGTTAGGAGTAATAATGACTGAAGAGAACAAACAAAAAGTTAAAGATGTTATAAATAATATCATCAAACCCGGTATCCAAGCCGATGGCGGGAATATTGAGTTGGTTGAAATTACTGATGCTGGGGTTGTAAGAGTTAAATTACACGGCGCATGTAAATCCTGCCCATTTTCACAATTAACTATGACCTTAGGGGTAGAAAAGACCATAAAAGAGGCAGTTCCAGAAATCCAAAGAGTTGAATTGGTCAGCTAATTTAAATAATCTTAAGTTATAAAAAGTTAGGTAATTTTCTCATTTAAAAGAGATAGATTAAATAAGTTTGTTATTAATTGCTTTTAACACAAAAAGTATAAACGGGTAATATTGGTTAGGTGTTATACTATATGTTGTATGTTTAATTTGACCCACTATTAGATGTAAAGAATTTTAACTGAAATTAACAAATTTTTCAAATATTTCGAATAAAATGTTATTATATATATGGAGATGTTTATGAAACACGTCAAAACAAAAATTTATTTAACAAAAAGGAGGTGTAAATGAATAATAATAACGAACTAAAAATTAAGTATTTTGAAAAGTGCAATCAAATCAGCCACTTGCTTGAGAAACGATTTAGAATATTTAAGCGAATGGATGAGATTCGCACCGACAGCGAAACAATAGATGATACTGAACAGGACACAAATATTAAAAGATATCAGAAGCACTTGGAAAAGGTTAATTCAAAACTAACTAATACTGAAAGAGAACTGGAAGAGATGATTAAGACCATGGAGCCGGATTTGGCAATGGCGCCGTTTGATAAACTGGCAAAGGAATATAATCTTTGCAAAGAGGAAAAATATATAATTATTGCGCTATTTTTTCAAGGAGTGAGAGGAGAAAACCGATTTCGCAATGCGACGATAAGTTGTCGTGACTTATTGGCATTATTAGGTTATTATCCTTGGCAATTTATTGATAAAATACAATTAATAAAAAATCTAATACAACATCAGCTAATTAACTATCGCCGACCATTCGATGGCAATAATATTTTTGATTATGAGTTCTATCTAGCGTCTAAAGCATTGTCTCAAATTATTGATGAAACAAATTGGTTAGCTGAAGATACTGAAAATAATACCGAACAGTCAGATAGCATCATCAAAACGGCTCCAAAAAACAAGATTTTGATTATCCGTGCTCCCTTGTTGAGTTTTGACCAGATTGTGCTTAATGAGGTGCAAAGGCATGATATTGAACAGGCAATCTTTCAAATGGAAAAGGGAAAAAGGCTGTTATCTGAGTGGGGATTTGACCAGACAATTAAATATGGTAAAGGTTTAACAATGTTATTTTATGGACCACCAGGCACTGGCAAAACCGCAACTGCTGAAGCAATAGCCCAGAGATTAAATAAAAAAATTGGCATTGCGAACTATGCGCAAATCTTAGATAAATGGTTTGGTAATGCTGAAAAAAGAATTGTAAAAGTATTTGAAGAAGCCAAAATATTTAATTGCGTATTAGTTTTTGATGAAGCCGATGCATTGTTCGGACAAAGATTAAATGAAAGTCATGCAACTGATAGGACCTACAATTATATGACCAATGTCTTAATGCAGGAAATTGAACAATTCGATGGCTTAGTGATTTTAACTACTAATCGTGAACTGGCAATGGATCCGGCATTCGAGAGAAGAATATTATTTAAAATTAAGTTTGATGTGCCCAAAGCAGAAGAACGGGCAAAAATATGGCGCACGCTAATTCCGCCCAATGCCCCAATTAGCGACGATGTCGATTTTAATGAACTTGGCCGAAGATTTCAATTAACTGGTGGTAGGATAAAAAATGTCATAATCAGCGTAGTGTTTCAATGCGGTTTTTTAGGTTTAGAAAAGATTACGATGGACATACTTGTTAAATGTGCTCAGAGAGAACTGGCAACGATTAAAAGAGAGTCTATTAAACCCATTGGCTTTCTAAATTAAATATAATCAATAACATATCAAGGGGGCGAATTCAACGCCCCCTTGACAGATTAAAATAAAATAGTATCATCAAACTATGGATAAGATAAACAATAAAGATAAAAAATGGGACGATATGACTTTGGAGGAAAAGAAACAAGAACTCCAAAAAATTGCTGAATTACTTAATTCTGAAAGCTTAGATAATGAGAAATTACTTGATAATAAATATTTTGAAAATTTAAGAAATAAAACAACGAGAAGATTTCTTAAAGCAATCAAGGATAAAATTGAAAGTAAAAATAAAAATTTTGAAATTAAAGATTATAATCCAGGACAGGCAAAAGAGCACCGTGTATCTTTTGACTATTTGACTATAGGTGATAATTTGAGAGTTTCCATAGGATATTCCACATTAGATAGTGATAGTAAATTTAGAAAATCTTCATGGTGGGGATATTTTGAAATAGTAGATGAATCTGATATTGATGACAAAATAAAAGAAATTAAATCAAAAAAGTTAAACGTAGAAAAATTTCAAGAAAGTTGGGGGGAAAAAGGTGGTATGTATTATGTAATTGCAAGTACTAGCAAGAATCATCTATCGCCTGAAGAACTTAAAAAAATAGAAAATCCTGATAAACTCATAGAGGACATTACAAACGAACTAATCGATTTGCACGATAAGATTTCCGGGGGTTCCAACAGTGGAAACAATAAAGGTAAAAATAAAATAATTTCAATGCTTAATGCAATAGAAACCAAACCCTTTATTATCCTTTCTGGCATTTCAGGCACAGGCAAAACACAAATTGCAAGAATAATAAGTGCAGGGATTGTAAAAGAAAAGGAATAAGGAGGTTTGCATGGGAATGATAATTAGAGTGGCATATAACAATCAAGGATGGAAGGCTAAATGTAAAAATGTTAGATATGATGAGATGCTTTATAAGTGTAGACAAAGAATTTTAAATACACAGTTCAAATTAGGGAAAAACGGGAACTGTGTTGGAACATGTGATGAATCAAAACTTTGTAGAGAATATTATTGGATTAATTATTCAGGTGACAATTTCAACAAAACAAGAGCAAATGGAAAAGTTTACTTTGTATATCCTGATAAAGATAACTCGCTTGTATTATGGGGAGAATCTAAAGTAAAATCTGTTAAAGGATATAGAATCTATTTTGAACCTTTCGAACCGTGGCCACGAGATAAATGGATATCTAAAATTAAAGCAAAAGAAATATTAGGCAAACCATGGGGGTCAGGAACATTCCGGTATCTTAATGACAAGCAAGAGGAAAGATTAATTAATCTTATCAGAAAAAGGGATGATAAAATTAATAATGTGGGAAAAGGCAAAATAAGTCAGCATTTAAAATCCATCTTTAATGCGATAACAACTAAACCCTTTATTATCCTTTCTGGTATATCAGGCACAGGGAAAACACAAATTGCAAGAATTATAAGTGCAGGATTAATAAAAGATGATAGATAAACATTATTTAAATAAACTTCGCAAAGAAATTGAAAAACTTGTTGCTAATTCCGATTCCCATTTATCTGTTGGTGATATAAAAACCGGCAGTTTTAATATTAAAAGGAATAGAAAACTAATTCATATAGGGGATTGGAAATTCAAAACAAAAGGCAATCAATTATTGTTTGACAGTAGAATAAATTATAATATTCGAGGTCGGGCTGCAAGAATAGAAAATAGTCCCGGTGTTGGAAAAAATCTTATGGCTCAACTTGAACAAATATATCCCAATATTAAAGAACTAATTAATAAAGAAAAGTTTCTACAAACTAGCGAATGGGTTGATAATTATCTGCCTTTAACTGGTAAAATCCAAGAAGATGCAAGACGATTAACAATCTATGCTGCGCTAAAGCTTTATTACACTCCGAAATATAACAATCAATCAGCAAAATTTGAAAGTGATAAATTCGAGGAACTTTATAACAAAAAACTTAAACAAGCCACTTCTGGTGACAAATACAAAACTACGATAGATGAAGAAACAAATACCTTAAACCATATTCTTAACGCAATTAACACAAAACCATTTGTCATCCTTTCCGGCATTTCAGGCACAGGTAAAACTCAAATTGGAAGGATAATAAGTGCAGGATTAGTTGAAGGAGGTAGCAATGGCAAAAAGTAATTTAGATTCTATTATAGAAAATATAAAAGATGAAACAGGATTAGACCCAAATACTCTTATATTTGACCCGAAAAAAGCAGATGATTTTATTGCTAAAGCAGATAAAAGTCGTATTGCCTTTTTACCAGTTAGACCGGATTGGAATGAGGCGAAAAAGGTTTTTGGTTATTATAATCCCTTAACTGGGCTATTCTATCCAACCGATGGACTTAATGTGCTTCTAAATGCTTTTCGGTCATTAATGATGGGTGAAAACGACAAGAAACATTTTATTATCCTTGATGAGATGAATCTTGCTCGGGTTGAATATTACTTCTCTGATATCTTAAGTCTAATGGAAAATATGTGGAAAGTAAAAGATAACATTATAATAAGAGGTGAAACATCTCAAATTCATCCGTTTGATAGATGCATTTTATCAAAAATACCTGCAGACAGAGAAAATGATTATAAAGATAAACCAGAAAAGAAGTGTCAAGAAGACTGCTCAAAATGTCCATATCAACCATTATTAAAGACCGAGTCAGGTGAACAAATCAAAGTAATGAAAATTGACGAAAAATTTGCAAAATTTTTAAAAGAAAACAACCCAATACCGCCTCGCATTGCATATCCTGAAAATCTTGTTATTATTGGCACCGTGAATGTTGATGAGACCACTTTTTCTTTTGCCCCCAAGGTCTTAGACCGAGCATTTCAATTAGAATTTGTTGATGTTCATTGGGAAGAATTTCTGAATCAGAAGAAAATTGCCGATAAAAAATTTAGTAATTTCGTTGGAACACTCCAAAGTATCCTAAAATCAAAAAATATGCATTTTGGATATCGTGTTATTGATGAAATGTGGAAATATCTTGAAGTTGCAAAGGGAAAAAATGATAATGAATATGATTTTCTTCTAAAAAGTAAAATCCTTTCCAAACTTCACGGCACTGAAGAACAGATTGGTGATATTTTATTACAATTACTCGCATTCTGTAAAAAAGGTAAAAAAGAAGATATCCCCAAAGAAAATAAAGATGATTGGATAAAAAAACTAATGGAAGAAACTTCTTTCATTTACACTAACTCAGCCAACAAACTAAAACAGATGTATCAAAATATGAAAGCAACGGGCTATTGTAGTTATTTCTAAACAATGGAAAAACAAAAACAAGAAATTGTTATTGCCAATAAAATTCAAATAAACATTCCGCAAGATTTATCCTATGTTCCATGTGGTCGAATTGATTTTCAATTTGAGAGCGATGGCCAAAAATTTATTTTATCAATTGTCAGCAATAACTTTGGTATAAAAGAAGTATTAGAAAAAAACGATACTGAGAAAAAGCATAAGAA
>JBDRUR010000031.1:0-15897 GCA_039801485.1 Caldifarciminota bacterium | reverse complement strand
AGCGGTTACCCAAGCAATCAGACTTGGTGCCCAAGGCATAAAGGATATGGTTTCTGGACGATTGGCTGGTGCCGAAATTGCTCGTTCCCAATGGTATCAAGAAGGCAGACTGCCGTTACAAACACTGAAAGCCGATATTGATTATTATTGCGCGGTTGCCAAGACCATCTACGGAACGATTGGCTGTAAAGTATGGATATATAAAGGTGATGTTAGTCCGGAATTAAAAAGTAGTTAAGGAGAGAATTAATTATGCTAATGCCCAAACGCATTAAATATCGAAAACACCATCGCGGAACGCGTAAAGGCAAGGCGACTCGAGCTAATAAACTTGATTTTGGCGAATACGGTCTTCAGGTGTTAGAACCAGCCTGGATTACTGCCCGACAGATTGAAGCTGGACGAATTGCGATTTCGAAATATTTAAAAAAGAGTGGTAAGCTTTGGCTGCGTATCTTTCCGGATAAACCAGTAACAAAAAAACCAGCCGAAACCCGAATGGGAAAAGGAAAAGGCAATCCGGAATTCTGGGTGGCGGTGGTTAAGCCCGGCAGAGTCGTTTTTGAATTAGAAGGATTACCGCATAATGAAGCAGTTGAAGCATTGCGCCGAGCAGCCAGTAAGCTGCCATGTAAAACCCATATCATTACACGAGAGGAAATGAAATATGAAGGCTACTGAGATCCGTAATATGACTAAAGAGGAGATGCTTCGCACCTTAGCCGAACTGCAAGACGAACATTTCAAATTGAGAATGCGTCGGGCAAGCGAAGAGTTGCCGAATCCGATTCGACTCCGAATGCTAAGAAGAGATATTGCTCGAATAAAAACAATTCTGCGGGAAATGGAATTGAAAGAAAAAAAAGATAAAAATAGTAATAAAAAAGATTAACTATGGTAAAAAAAGTAATCGGAACAGTGCTTAGTAATAAAATGCAGAAAACAGTAGTTGTGCAAGTCGAACGGTTAGTTCAACATCCGGTCTATAAAAAATACATCAAGCAACGTACCAAACTTTACGCCCACGATGAGAAAAATGAAGCAAAAATTGGCGACCGGGTAATGTTAATTGCCTGTCGCCCGTTATCAAAACTAAAACGGTGGCGAGTGTATAAGATTCTATGATTCAAGATTTCACTCGACTGACGGTTGCGGATAATACTGGCGCACGAGTGGCAATGGTCATTAAGACTCTGGGTGGTTCTCATCGTAAATATAGCCATTTGGGCGATATTGTCATCGTGACAATTAAAGATGCCTTGCCAAATGCACCAATTAAAAAAGGTGACAAAGCAAAGGCAGTAATCATTCGACAGCGTAAAGAGTATCGGCGCGATGATGGTACCTACATTCGATTTGATGATAACGCCTGCGTGTTAATCGACGATAAGGGCGAACCAAAAGGCACGCGGGTTTTCGGGCCCGTCGCCCGAGAAATTAGAGAAAAACATTTTACTAAAATTGTTTCATTAGCAGCTGAGGTGGTATGAAATTGAAAAAAGGCGATTTAGTTGAAGTGCTTAGTGGTGACGAAAAAGGCAAGCGGGGAAAGATTTTGGAAATTATCAAAGATAAAAAGAAAAATCAGATAAGGGCAGTAGTTGAGGGCATCAATTTAGCCAAAAAACATAAACGAACACACCGTGCTGACCGCCCCGGGGGCATTATTGATTTGCCGAATCCAATTGACATTTCGAATTTAGCACTTGTCTGTCCGAAATGTGCCAAAATTACTAAGATTAAACGCGAAATAATCGAGGGTAGAAGAACACGGATTTGTAAACTTTGTAACGAAATTGTTGAATAATATATGACTAAAGTACAAGAAAAAGAAAAAATACTACCAAGACTCAAAGAATTATATTTAACCAAAGTCAGAAAAAGTCTAATGGAGAAATTTGGCTACAAAAATATTCATCAGATACCAAAAATATTAAAGGTTGTAATTAATGTCGGTGCTGGTGAAGCAGTTGCCGACCCGAAAATATTAGAAGTTATCAGTGAAGATATTAGTTTGATCACTGGTCAAAAGCCAATTATTACTCGTGCCCGCCGAGCGATATCGGCATTCAAATTAAGAGCCGGGTTGCCCATTGGCGTTAAAGTTACGCTTCGAGGTAATCGGATGTACGAATTTCTGGATAGGTTATTCAATTTTGCTGCGCCGCGGATTCGGGATTTCCGTGGTTTTAAAGCCGATTCCTTTGATGGCCGTGGTGGTTATACTTTAGGGATATCAGAACAGATTATCTTTCCGGAATTAGAAGTAAGCAAAGTGAAAAAGGTTTTTGGTATGGACATCACAATTCTAACTAATGCGAAACATGATGATGAAGCCAAGGCATTATTAGAGGAACTCGGAATGCCGTTTGAAAGAAAAAAGTAAATATGAATATTAAATTTATTTTAAAAGGAGTATCATAGCATAATGGCAAGACGATGTTTGATTGTTAAGTCGCAACGCGAACCAAAATTTCCAGTGAGAAAATATAATCGTTGCCAAAGATGTTTTCGTCGACGCAGTTATTATCGTAAATTTGGACTGTGCCGATTGTGTTTTCGAGAACTAGCGCTCAAGGGCGAAATTCCCGGAGTGCGTAAGGCAACTTGGTAAAAAGTATATGAAATTAAAGTAATGGAGTAAATATGGACCAAATCGCAGACATGTTAACCCGCATTCGTAATGCAATTAGCCGGAAACATAAAGATGTCAGAATTCCTTACTCGAAATTAAAGTTTGAATTGGCGCGAATAATGTTAGAAGAAGGCTACATTAATAACTTTATTATCGAAGGTAATGAGCCGCACAAAAAAATTTATATCCAGTTAAAATATTCTTCGGATGGCAAATCGGCAATTAAAAACTTAAGACGCATTTCACATCAATCACGGCGAGTTTATGCCAAAGTTGATGAAATCCCGCGGGCAATTGATGGTTTAGGGATTACCATCCTTTCAACGCCAAAGGGTATCATGACCGATAGAGAAGCTCGCCGCGAACGGGTTGGTGGCGAGATCATTTGTCAAATTTGGTAAATTTCTAACATTTACAAAAAGGAGGTATTATGAAAAGAGCAATTTGGCTGTTTGTTTCGGTACTACTTAGTTTAACAATCACTTGTGGCAAAAAAGAGAGTAATATTATTAAAATTGGTTTGATTGTCCCGATCACCGGCGATGTCAAGACATTTGGCGAATCAGTTAGAAATAGTGTGCTTTTGGCAGTTGAAGAGATTAATCAAAAAGGCGGTATCAATGGCAAACAAGTAAAGATTATTACAGCTGATGATAAAAATGACCCAACCGAGGCATCAAATGCCGCCAGCAAATTAATTAATCAAGACAAAGTAAAATTCGTCATCGGTTCGGTAGCATCAAAATCGTCGATTCCGTTATCCGAAATTTGTCAACAGGCAAAGGTATTGATGATCACGCCAACATCAACTAATCCTAAGGTTACAGTGAGAGATAATGGTGAGCGTAAAGATTTTGTCTTTCGGGCGTGCTTTATTGACCCATTTCAAGGAACGGTTGCCGCCAAGTTTGCGATTGAATACCTGAAAGCAAAAAAAGCCGCCGTGCTCTATGATAAATCTAATGATTATAGCACCGGTTTAGCTGAGTTTTTTAGAGATAATTTTACAACCAATGGTGGACAAGTAGTATTATTCGAATCTTATGGTAAGGACGATGTTGACTTTTCAGCATTATTAACCAAAGTAAAGGCAAGTAATGTTGATGTGCTTTTTCTGCCCGATTATTATACCAAAGTTGGTTTAATAACTAAACAGGCAAGACAACTTGGGATTACTGCCCAGTTTTTAGGTGGCGATGGTTGGGATTCACCAGAAATGGCGAAAATTGCTGGTGAAGCAATCAATGGCGGTTATTTTACTAATCATTACTCACCTGAAGACCCAAGACCAGAAGTGCAAAATTGGGTGGCAAAATACGAAGCGAAATATGGAACAAAGCCTGATGCTTTGGGAACACTCGGTTATGATGCTGCACTGTTATTGTTAGAAGCAATGAAAATGGCTGGCAGCGAGAATCCGGCTTTAGTTCGCGATGCCTTAATAAAACTGAGCAATTTTCCCTGTGTCTCGGGTAATGTAACTTTTGATGCCTTTGGTAACCCGGTAAAAAATGCAGTTATTCTGCAGTATCAAAACGGCGAACAAAAATATATCGCAACAGTTCAACCTTAACAAATAAATAATTAATTCCGCTGAAGTATCTAAACTCTAAGACATTCTATGATTGGGCAGTAAAATTTTTATTCAAAAAGATTGATTATTCTGAATTTTGTGACATCAAATAAGCCCTTGTCAGTGAGTTTAAGTTCGGGTATTACTGGCAGTGCCAGAAATGACAAGGTGATAAAGGGATTATCAATTTTTGAACCCCAGGCTTTTACGACAGTTAGTAAATTTTTTAGTTTTTGACTGACTTCTTCTGCTGGTCTATCCGACATTAAACCAGCAATTGGTAAGGGCAAAGATGCTTTGACTTTGCCTTTGTCAACCGCGACATAGCCACCACCCATTTTTATTAGTTCTTTAATTGCCACGTAAATATCTTTGTCATTAGTGCCAGTAGCAACAAGGTTGTGAGAGTCGTGGGCAACTGATGAGGCAATTGCGCCTTTCTTAAGTCCGAACCCAGAAACAAATCCGATGCCAATATTACCGGTTCTTTTATGTCGTTCGACGACTACCAATTTTAAGATATCACGCTCGAGATCACTTTCAAAATATTGATTGCGTTTTTTTATTTCTTTTGTTGGCTGGTCAAAAATTGTGGTCTGCCATTTTTCGGTGATGATTTGGTTAGGGATGAGCCGAATGACATTTACTTTATCGCCTTTGACTAATACTTTTAGTTTATTAATTGAAAACGGTTTTACCTTTATTGATTGCAAGACGCTTTTATCTTGATAATAGGGGAGAGTAACTTTAAGTTTTTTATTTTCGACAATTATTTTGCCATTTTTGATAACTGTTTTCACATTAAAATCAGTTAAATTATCGACAATCGTGATATCAGCCTTTTTACCTGGTGCGATTGCGCCCCGGTCAGCTAATCGGAAATATTCGGCAGGATTAAGCGTTGCCAACTGAATAGCGGTAACTGGGTCAAGACCGAGTGCCACGGCTTTGCGTAAAGTCGCATTTAAATGACCGTTATGTAATAGGTCGTCAGGGTGTTTATCGTCACTGACCAATAGTGAGCGACGGGCATTGCGGATATTAAGCATTGCAAATAAGTCAGCGAGATTTCGGGCGGCCGTGCCTTCTCGAACCATTATCCACATACCGCTGCGGAGTTTTTCCATTGCTTCTTTAGCATCAGTGCATTCGTGGTCAGAAAAAATTCCGGCGCCGATATATGCTTGCAACAGTTTGCCATAAAGACGTGGACAATGACCGTCGATCAATTTGTTTGCTTGACGGACAAGTGCAATCTTTTCCAATACTTCCGGCACTGCCGAAAATACTCCGGGAAAATTCATCATTTCCGCCAAACCAAGCACCCTTGGGTGATTTAAGTATTTTTTTATTTCTTTGGTAGTAATTTTACCACCAGCAGTTTCAAAATTCGTGGCTGGCACACACGACGGTATCATAATAAAAACATCCAGCGGCAGGTCTTTGCTGGCATTTAAGATATAATCAATACCCTTTGTGCCGAGCACATTAGTGATTTCGTGGGGGTCGGCAACAATTGTAGTAGTGCCGGATAATAGTAATAACCGAGCAAATTCTGTTAGATTTAACAGCGAACTTTCAATATGAATATGACCATCAATTAAACCCGGAAGCAGATATAAGCCATTGAGGTCAATTACTTTTTTGGCTGATTGGTAATCTTCACCAATCGCGACAATTATATCGTTATTAATGAGCACATTAGTTTGATAAACTTCACCGGAATAGACATTAACCAGATTACCATTTTTTAATAAAAGCCCACCGGTCGTTTTTCTGGTGGCGATTTCAATATTAGTTTTTAAGTAATTTACTAAATTACTTTTATTACTTTTCATTCTCAAACTCAATATAGGCAATATAGGGTAGATTACGATACAATTCTTGATAGTCGATGCCGTAACCGACAACAAACTTGTTCGGCACGGTAAAGCCTAAGTAATCAATTGTTAATTCAATTTTATGCCGAGCAGGTTTATCCAGCAAGGCACAGATTCTGATTGATTTTGGCCGTCGTAGCGCTAAATAGTCCATAATATATTTCAAAGTTAGGCCGGTATCAACAATGTCTTCAACCAAGATTACATCTTTACCTTCAATTGAGCACTTTAGGTCGGTAATAATTTTGACGATACCGGAACTTTCAGTTGCCTTGCCATAACTTGAGACCTGTAAAAAATCACAGTGGATGGGGATTGAAATCTGTCTGACCAAATCGGCCATAAATACCCAGGCGCCTTTCAAAATACCAACCAGAAGCGGTGTGGTATCTTTATAGTCATGGGCAATTGCGTTTGCCAGTTCTTTTACCTTTTTTTGAATTGCTTGTTCCGAAATTAACGAGACTAATTTTTCCATAATGAGTTACAATAAATAAAGTCGGGGCGACTGGACTTGAACCAGCGACCTCTTGGTCCCGAACCAAGCGCGCTCAACCAACTGCGCTACGCCCCGAAAATATTAATCACTTTTCGTTATCAATGGCACAAATGTGCAATCTAATATCTTGCGATGTATTAGTCGGCTCTGGTGTTTTATCCCTAAGGTTAAGGTCTGAACCGAGCCTTTGCCAATTGGCACAACAATTTTGCCACTTTCGGCAAGTTGTGAAATTAATGCGCTCGGCATAAATTCAGCAGCGGCAGTCACAATTATCCGGTCATAAGGCGCAAATTCCGGCCAGCCTAAGGAACCATCGCCAATCTTATAAATTATATTTCTAAAACCGAGACGATTCAAGGTCTTGCGCGCTTTAATTGAAAGTTCGGCAATTCGCTCAACCGTGTAAACTGTCTTGGCAAGCTTTGCCAAGATCGCGGTTTGATAACCAGAACCAGTGCCGATTTCTAAGACCTTGTGATTTTCTTGAACATCCAAATACTCGGTCATTAATGCGACAATATATGGTTGGGAAATCGTCTGGTCAGCACTGATTGGTAATGGGTAGTCGTCATATGCTTGATGAACGAGCGCCGGGTCGACAAATAAATGCCGAGGCACTTGACGAATTGCATTAAGCACGCGTTCGTTCTTAACACCGCGAGCAATAATCTGTTCTTTAATCATTCGCTCGCAATTGATTGCATACTCATTTCTTAAATTAGCCATTTTTATTTACACTATAATTTTTGAGAGTCAATTTGTCAAGCATTATAATTTTCCTCTTGACAGAATTAAATTGTTTTGGCATTATATTATACTATGGGTGAAAGAGGATATATGAAAGTTTTATTTTTTTGCCTTTTTGTTCCAACTTTATTATTAGCTCAATGGCTGGCGACAACAATCTATCTACCAGATAGTTTATCGGGCATTACCAACCCAATTTCATTTACTGAAAATGTTACCAATAATAAAATCTATGTCGGGGGCGCAATCGGGAATTCAATAATTGTCATTGATGGGATAACTAATAACAAGATTGCCAAAATCCCGGTTGGGGCAAATGTTACTGACTTATGTTGGGACTCACTTGATAATAAGATTTATTCGGCAAATTATAATAGTGAAAATATTACGGTCATAGATGGATTAACTAATCAGCCAATTGCCACCATCGAATTAACTAATTATGGTCCGCCAGTGTCGTTAGTTTATACCCCATTAAATAATAAAATCTATTGTGCAATTGCTGAAGGCGGGTTTGATGATAGTTTAGTTGTTATTGATTGTAATGCTGATACCATAATCCGAACGATTCCGGTTGAGTTAGGCGCACATCGCCTGATTTATAATCATTACGAAAATAAGGTTTATTGTGCTAATAATGATTGGAATAGTATTCATGTGATAAACTGCGATAACGATTCAACTAAAAAAATCTTGCTTGGAGGATTTCCAATAAGTTTAGCATATAACTCCATTAATAATAAATTATATTCAGCAAATTTAGAAAGTAACGATATTGCGGTAATTGATTGTGCGTCGGATTCGGTTATCACGACAATTCCAATTGATAATCCTCAGATATTAATTTACAATTCGATTAGTAATAAAGTCTATTGTGCTCATTATATCTATGATGAAAGTTTACTGGTTCACTTAAGTGTAATTGATTGTACTGTTGATTCGATTATCAAAACAATACCACTTTGGGAAGAAGAGCCTGAGCGGTTAATTATGAGCTATAATCCGGTTAATAATAAAATTTATTGCGGCAATTATTATTCTGCTGGAAGTAGTAATTTTGTGGTTTTGGATTGCTCGGCTGATACGGTTATCACCACGATGGTATTTGATGGTATCTGCAATACTCTTCATTATTATCTTAATGAAAATAAATTATATTGCGGTATTGCCAATCCCCATAATCAAGTGCTGGTAATCGATTGTGCTTACGATTCAGTAATAAATATTATTCCGTTGGGTGTGACACCATATACCTTAACATTTAATGCCAATACTAACAAAATCTATTCGGCAAACTATTACAATAAGAGTGTAACAATCATTGATTGTGCCACCAATTCAATAATTACAACCTTGCCGGTAGGTTCTCGACCTAATGCGTTAACGGTTAATTCGCTTCTCAATAAAATATATTGCGCCAATCAAATTAGTGATAATCTAACAATTATTGATGGTGTTGGCGATACCGTCACTAAGACATTATTGGTGGGTGATAGTCCAAGACAGCTCGTCGCCAATCCAACTAACAATAAAATTTATGTCGCTAATTTTAATAGTGATAATATTACGATTATTGATGGTATTGGTGATAGTATTATTACGACCATTTCGGTGCCGGAAGTGCCAGCAGCAATAATCTATAATCCGGTTAACAACAAAATCTATTGTGGTCAAAACACCCGGGACACCTTCACCGTCATTGATGGCGAAAATGATTCAATTGTTGCCAAAATTAAGGTTGGCAGAGGACCCCGGGCATTATGTGTTAATCCCACTAATAATAAAATATACTCGGCAAATTATGGCGATAATAACTTATCAATAATTGATGGCAATACTAATGTAGTCATCGCAACGATACCGGTTGGTTATCATCCTAATGCATTAGTTTATAATCCAACTAACAATAAAATTTATTGTGCCAATCGGGGTAATGATAATGTTGTTATCATTGATGGCGTAACTGATTCGATTATTTGTTCAGTGAATGTTGGTAATTATCCGCGGGCATTGGCATATAACCCATTAAACAATAAAATCTATTGTGCCAATTATAGTAGCAATAATGTATCAATTATTGATGGGGTGACTAATCAAGTTGTGACCACGATTAGTGTTGGCGAACAACCGATTGCCTTTGCCTATAATCCTTTGACAAATTCGATGTATGTCGCCAATTATTATGGTAGTTCAATTTCAGTTATTTGCGATATGGTGCCGGGCATGGAAGAAGTAAAATCGTCAATCTTAGCAGGAACAAGGATTAGGCTCTTTCCGGATCCGGCAAAGACATTTTTTGTGGTCTGTTGCCCATGGGCAGTAAATAAAGTGACAATCTATGATGTCAGTGGGAAAATGGTGAAAGAGATTGCTTTGCCTTGCAATGACCAGACGGTGCGCGTCTCACTTGCTGGTATTAATAAGGGAGTCTATTTTATAAAAGTTGGCAACACGATAATAAAAGAAAAATTGGTGGTAGTCAAATAATGAGAGAATTATGAATAAATTTACAAAATTAATCATATTAGGAATTGCCCTTTGTCTGCTTAACCCGACATTGCTATTTGCCCAGTTGGCTTGGACGCAAGCAACGGCATCAGCAGAATGGACGCCGAGATGTAATCATACCTCTGTTGTCTTTGATAATAAGATATGGGTAATTGGGGGTTGGGATGGCACTTATAAAAACGATGTTTGGTATTCTGAAAATGGCATTCACTGGACTTGTGCAACATCAAATGCCGAATGGTCAGGAAGATATCGTCATACTTCGGTTGTTTTTGACAATAAAATATGGGTAATGGGAGGTGGGGCGTTCTCGAATGTTTTTTTAAGAGATGTCTGGTATTCGACCGATGGTGTGAACTGGATATGTGCGACAACGTCTGCGCCGTGGGCAAATAGGCAAGGACTTGCCGCGGTCGTTTTTGATAATAAAATGTGGGTGCTTGGCGGCTGGTATCTTGTTTATGAATGGCCGCCGCTTATCTATTATTATAACGATGTCTGGTATTCGACCGATGGTGTCACCTGGACACCGGCAACTTATAATGCCAACTGGATACAAAGATATGCGCATTCATCGGTTGTTTTTGACAATAAAATGTGGGTGCTCGGTGGCAATGACCCTAATAATTTAAGAAATGATGTCTGGTATTCGACCGATGGTGTGAATTGGATGCAAGCCACTCCTAATGCTCAATGGTCACCAAGAGCATATCATACTACTGTTGCTTTTGATGATAAAATATGGATAATGGGAGGTGCCGGCGGCGGGTTTCAGAACGATATTTGGTTTTCTACCAACGGCGCAAATTGGACACAAGCAATTTCGACAACAAACTGGACTGCAAGAGATGGTCATACTTCGGTTGTTTTTGACAATAAAATGTGGGTGCTCGGTGGTTATGATGGAAATCGTCGAAACGATGTCTGGTGTTCACCTGGACTTTTTGGGACCGAAGAAACTTATGTTCAACATGACAAAAACCACTTGCCAGCCACCATCTTTCCGAATCCGGCAAAAACATATTTTGCTGTCCGCTGTCCGCTTTCCGTTGACCGCATTACAATCTATGATATGAGTGGCAAAGTTGTAAAAGAGATGCTGAATCAAGTTGACTTACATCTTGCTTCGCACCAGCATGACAATACAATGCAGATTTCACTTGCTGGCATTAAGAATGGTGTCTATTTTGTAAAAATCAATGATGTAATTGTAAAAGAGAAGTTGATAATTACAAAGCAATAACATATATTTATCAATAAAACCATGGGAGATTGCCACGCTTCTTTCAGTCGCTCGCAATGACGACAGCCAGAAATGTCATTGCGAGGAGCATAGCGACGAAGCAATCTTGCCACCTATGAAGTTTAGAGATTGCTTCACCTTCGGTTCGCAATGACGAAAAGGAATGCGCACAAGGACAAATGGAAAAAGTCATTGCGAGACCCGATTTTTTGGGTCGTGGCAATCTAAAACTGGCAATATCATAGATTGCGTCTTTTTCGGTTCGCAATGACAAAAGAGGGTCTGGGTAAAGCCCAAAATAACAATAAACAGTGTGAGATTGATAGAAAGAACCGGAAATGAGATATTGTCAATGTTTGTGAGCATTTTTTAGGGATATTTCTTTTCTTTTTGTAAAATGCCTTCAGCTTGTTTCAGCACTTATTACTTGCTCCTGTCCTGAACCCGTTCCTTTATTCCTATCTGGGGTTATTTCTGTTGCCGATGCTGAGGCAGAGGCTGAGCATTATGCTGTGTATTTGGCTCAGCATTATCCCAAAGGGTTTGCTCAGCCTTTTGCTGAGCAAGTCCCTTAGCCTTAACCACAAATCAAAGCTCGGTTTATAACTCACCGCTAATCAGCGAACGGTCCTGACTCCCTGAGTGCTATCAGGGTATGCCCTACCACGCTATCCCCCAAACATGGTTTTAAGTGTAATATCTTTCTAATATCTTGCTATTCATAATATTACATCAATTTTCATCATCGTAAATATCTTATCTTTAATTTTCATAAGTATTTCTGGATTTAGGCTACGCGCTTGCCATTTGGCGAGGGCAATTTCAATCTGGTTTTGCAATGTCTTTTTGGTATATTTTCGGGTTAAGCCATAGATTTCGCGAGCATAGGCAAGATAAAAGAAGTTAAACATTGTCGGTTCATTAGTGTTGCCCAGAATCTTCTTGGTTTCGTGTTCAATCTCGGCAATGTTGGTGTATTCGGCTCTTAGTTTTTCTTCAGATGTTTTAGATAATTGTCTACTTGGTCTGCCTTTTCTAATGGTCAGGTATTTCATTTTCCAATGCTCAAGCCGGGTCTGTCCGTTTTTAACTAACATAAATTTCACCTCCTTTCTTAAAAATTTCTTCTCCCTTTTCGCGGTTGGTTAGAAAACAACCGACTTTTGGTCGCAGCCAGCGTTTTTTATTCTGTAATAACAGAGTTGCTAGTTCAATAATTTCGTCGCCGTATTTATCTTTTAGTTGAGCAATGGCATTTAAGACCGGCGCCATTTTTAATTTGTCATAAAATAGGTTTAACTGCATCTTAGTTTGTGGTGATAGATTACTGACGCTAACGCCTAATAACCGGACACTCATCCCACGATAGTTTTTAACAAAGAGTTCATAGGCAATGTTGGCAATCTTCTGGGGATAATTGGTGCTTTCAGGTAGTGATGTCTGAACACCAAAATAGTTGAAGTCAGCAGTGCGGACCGACAAGTGAATTGTGCGACCAGTCAAGTTTTGTTTTTGTAGTCTTCGGGCGACTTTTGATGAAAGCCAGTAAAGATACCAGCGGATTAACTCCAAATCAGCAATGTCTTTGGGCAGAGTATAAGAATGGCCTACTGACTTGACTTCAGCAAAACTTTTTGGGTCAACCGGCGAGTCATCAATGCCCCAGGCAAACTGATGCAATACTTCACCATATTTGCCAAACCGGGCTTTTAACTGATAAACCGGATATTTTGCCAAATCTTCAATCGTTTTGATGCCCAGGTTATTGAGATGAATTTTCATTCTTTGGCCAACACCAATTAGCTCTTCAACCGGTAATCGCCAAATAATTGCCGGCAGGTCTTGAGGCGCAACAATTGTTAAACCATCAGGCTTGTGCCAGTCAGCTGCCATTTTGGCGATCAGTTTATTCGGACCAATGCCGATTGAGCAGGTTAAGTCCAGTGCTTGTCTTATCCGGGCTTTGATTTTTAAGGCAATCTGCTCAGGCGTGCCTAATAGCCTTTGGACCGCAGTAAGGTCTAAAAACGCTTCGTCAATTGAATAGGGTTCAACTAAATCCGTAAACTCTTGATAAATATTTAATAGCCGATAGCAATAGTCAAGATATTTATCTTGATTGCCGATAACCGTGATTGCATAAGGGCAGAGGGTTTTGGCTTCGGGCAAAGACATCCCGGATTTGACGCCAAGTCTTTTGGCTTCATAGGATGCGGCAGTTACCACCGCATGACGACCCGGACCGCCAAGCACAAAAACCGGCTTGCCACGCAATGCCGGATTGTGCCGTTGCTCAATCTGAGCAAAAAAGGCATCCATATCAATCAAGGCAATTATGCGATTTGATAAGACCATTGCCCTTAAAATGTCAAACCATTATGAAATTATTAGTCATTCAAATGCCACTTTGATTAGCCGCCATCTCATATCCTTGGTATTGAACTCAATTTCATAAGTATTGCTGTGCGCATCTGAGACCGCAAAGCAGTAGACAAGAAACTTGCCTTCGCGCCGTTGCCATTGACCATTAATATTAGTCACCTGATAGGCACGATTACGCCAAACAAATGCCTTAGGCAAAATGCCCGGATTCTTAAACAGACAGTCAACCGTAATTGGCTCATTAACTGGCTGATAGTTCATATTATAATAAGACGTTTTTTTTACCCATTTGGTTTCACTAAATTTTAAATAACATTTGGTTATTCAGGTTAAAGTTTTCGAAACAGTCCAATTGCCTTGCCCAATACCCGCACTTCTTTAGTGCCCCGGGGAATGATCATCGGTTTCATTTGGGAATTGGCTGGCGTCAGTTTTATGGCATCGGCATCGGCTTGATAGTATTTTAGCGTGACCTCGTCATCAATCAGCACCGCAGCGATTTCGTTCTTTTCGACGACCGGCTGCATTTTAATTATCACCAAATCACCATCTTGAATACCGGCATCAATCATCGAGTCGCCTTTTACCCATAAGGCAAACGAGTCAACCTCTTTTAACACTGAGCGGTCAATTTTAATTGTGCCCTCAATATTTTCTACTGCCAAGAGCGGTGAGCCGGCGGCGATTTTACCCACAATTGGGACTTCAACAAAATCCGGTCTTGCGACTGGAAACTTTTCGGTTAACTCAATGGTGCGGGCACGATAAGTCTGCTTGCGAAGATAACCCTTTTTCTGAAGGGCGTTGATATGGTCAAGAATTGTCGGCTTTCGCACCTTAAAATATTCGGCAATCTCACCATAGGATGGGGGATAAGAATGGCGTTCAATAAAGTCCTTGATGAACTTCAATATCCTTTGCTGTTTTTTGGTTAGTTGCTTACTCATAATAACTCCTTTCTTTTTTAAATATTAAATACAACAAATGCCTTTCATTTATCAGATTATCATCTATTATACTAATTTTTGTTAAACTGTCAAGAAAAAGTGTGAATTTGTAAATCTCTAAAAATCAATGAGTTTTACAGAAAATGATTTAGTTATTGTGAAAATTTTGGTAGGGGGTGGGTAAAAATGTCGTTGCGAGGAATGTAACGGTTGAAAGTTTTTAGATTTGCTATCTTACTATTGTAATTTTCTTTACTATCTGGTCTCTTTCTTGTTTTAATCTAATGAAGTAAACACCGGCGGGCAAATCCGAAACATCTAAATTGAGTTGATAATCACCAACCTTCATCGTTTCATTTTTAATTACTCTTTTTATCCGGCCCATCGGGTCTAAAATATCTAATGACACCTTATTCTGGTTAATGATATTATATTTTATTAGAAAAGCGCTTTTTGATGGTAGTGGCAAAACTTCCAAATACAGTTTTCTTGCGACATTATTTTGACTTGGACCTTCTTCTAAACCCGCGCCGTAATATTCAAATATAGCATATCCACCCTCATCAAGTATGACATGGATAAGATTATCAATGACCTTTATGTCTTTTGCATACCATCCTCGTTGGTAATATCCAACTTCTTGAATTGATTGTAAATTAGAGATATCTAAGATTCTTATGCCAAAATATCCATCGGCAAGAAACGCTAAATTACCGCGCACAATAATATCTGAGGCGCTTCTGGTCGGATAAATTGTTAACAATATCGGATTAGATGGGTTTGAGACATCAAAAATAAATATACCGTTCTCATCGTCACAAACATAAGCGGTATCGCCAACAACATACACGCCCTTCATATAACCTTCGGTATTCGGAATATATTGATAAACATGATATGGATTGCTCGGATTTGCTACATTAATAATTCTAAAGCCACCATCTTCTCCGTACGGTGGTGGTGTATAACCACCGTCGCCAATATAGGCATAGTTTCCTTTGATGAACATACCATAGGCATCACTTGGAAAAGGAATATAGCCCAAAACGGTCGGCGAGGATGGATTTGATACATCAATGGTATAAAAGCCAGCAGGCGTGGAATTAGGGCAATGATAAAGAACATTATCTCGGTAAAATAGAGTTCGTGACCAACTGGTTCTTAATCTTCCAATTACTCGTGGTGTATCCGGATTTGCAATATTTATTATTCTAAGACTATCAAACATTGATACATAAACAAAAGTATCATTAATTGCTAATCCATAAGCATACCAATTCAGGTACTTTAAGAAACTTCGTGCATAAGGTAATTGTAAATTTGAGTTATTAATAATCCAAACTCCATTAAGACAAGCAAGAACAGCATGGTTATTGTCAGTTATTGCGATACTATTTGGCCATCCTGGACAATTATCCCAATGTGTTAGTATTTGAGGTTGATAAGGATTAGCAACATTTAATATGCCTAACCCCTGAAA
>JBDRUR010000030.1:0-16213 GCA_039801485.1 Caldifarciminota bacterium | reverse complement strand
TTCAGTAATGCATCGTAGCGTGGTAGACTTTCTTTTTCGGTCCAACTATCTAATGCCGCATCATAACACCAGAATTCATTATATTTGCCGCCGCCTTTTAAGACATACAATTTGTTATCTTTGCCCGTGACAATACAACTACCAGTCTTAAATGCTTTAAGATTAATTCCGGCTGGTGCTGGCTGAAGTGTTTTTATCCAACTATCGCCATCGCAGTGATAGGCATAAAACTCTAAGGTGTTATTGGCTTTCAACAAATAGACATAATGATTAGAACCACGCTTTAGAAATGTGATACAAGAACCGTTCTTAAGTTTCTTGTTATTTATTGACAAGGGCACATCTATTTTTCTAATCCAGGTATCTTGCTCAACATTATAAGCCCAGAATTCTAAGGTATTGTTGCCTTTAATTGCATAGATGATGTCGGGATTGTAATGTTTATTATAGGCTAACGCCGCACCGCGATTAACTCGTTTCCGATATAATGGGTTATAGGGTATTGATTCCAATGTTATCCAGGTGTCCTGGGCAATGTCATAAACATAGAATTCATTAGTATTATTGCCCTTAAATGCGTAAATTTTATCGCCGACACCAACAGTTAAAGCACCACCGGCTTTGACATATTTATTACTCAGACCTAATGGCATATCCCTTTTTCTAACCCAAGCCGGGATATACAAAACAACCACTGAGTCTAATTTAACATCATTTATTGGGTTAAGGTCATTAGTCAGTGCGGTTGAACAACGCAATTGATATTTGCCAACTTGAAACAAGAATGCTTTAAATGTCCGAGTTGAAGAGGCATTGGGATTTAAACTTGAGACTAATGATGAATCTAAATAGACTTGATTACCAAGCCAATCAAAGATCTTAAAATAAGTATAAAAAGTTGCTGGTTGGGTGCCATAATTTTTGACAGTCGCTTTGGGTTGCAAACCACCACGATAAATAGTATCAGGCGGAGATGTGATTGCAGTGACGCCAACATCATTGACAATTACTGTCACTGAATTTGAAAGCGTGTCATTGCTATGATTGACATCGCCTGTAACATAGGTTGAACAACGGACAGAGTATGTGCCTCGGGGTGAAGACCAGGGTGCAAAATGGACAGTATCCTCAATACCAGCATTGAGTTTTTTAGTGCGGGAACTTGAGTAAATGCCACCAATTTTAAAGGTCACCTGAAAAGTTATGCTGTCCGAACCAAAATTCTTAACCTTTGCTCTTGGAATCACCGCACCCGTGGATTCGATTGTGCCGGTTGGCACTTCAATGGCGGTAACGCCAACATCTTTTACTTGAACAGTAAATGAGTTATAAAGCACATTGTTATTGGAGACCGCATCACCAGCGAGGTAAGTTGAGCATCGTGCCTGAAAAGTGCCACGAGCAGGTATCCAAGAAGGGAAATTAACCGTGTCTTCAATGCCAGCGCCAAGTGTTTTTGAGCGGGTCTGATTGTAAGTTGTGCCGATAATTCTAAATGTGACATTAAATGTCTCGGTGTTAGTGCCGAAGTTTTTTACTCTTGCCCGTGGTACAATTGCTGTGCCCGTGGATTCGATTGTGCCGGTTGGCACTTCAATGGCGGTAACACCGACATCTTTGGTATATATAACATTGCAACTATCTTCAAAAGGAATTTTATTTTTTGCGGTCACAGTAACATACATATAACCAGGAGTGGTTGGATTGATTGCAAAACTCACTTGACCATTACTGGCGGTTGTGCCTTTGGTATAAACTTCGGTCCCTTTCCACAAACAGACCAAGGCACCAGCCAAAGGTGTTCCTTGGGAAGAACAAGTAACCGCAAATGATTGACTACCGGTGCCAATTTGACGATTAAATTTTGCCACCATCTTTTTGGGGTTATCTTTCCACATCATCATCTGTGGTTCACCAAATAGATTTAACTCATAATAACACCAGCGCCAGACTTGATCATTTAGCGCCGTATTTCGATATCGCTCTTTCGAAGATTGATGACAGGAAGCAATGCGAATTGAATCACTACTAAACAAATGGTCGTAAAATCGGACATCAAGTAATTCTGAAGGACCAATTTGTCCGCTTGAATATCCCCAGCCATATCTTGAATTCATAATTGTGGCGATGGCACTGCCACGGGCTTTTAACATTTCTTCAGCAAGGCAATCACCAGAACTATAATCAAAACATCCTGGATAGCAACCCATGGAATTGGCAATGACCAATTTATTATAATTTGTTTGTTGAGAAGTATGAGATGTGAGATACATTTCGGGCCCGGTGCTTGTCCAATAGACTCCGACTTCATTTCCATGTCCAACTAAATGACAAAATCCAAAACCATTATTTAGTGAATCTCGAACTTCGGTGGTATTCATCGTTTTATTAATATAACGGTCAGTCCAGCCTGTTGGTGAAAGATTGGCAATTGTATCTTGAGATTGACGCGATGCCGGGTCATTTCCCCATAAATCTCCCCAGGGTAATAGGATTCGCTTTTGATACAGGGTGTCCGGTGTTTTCACATAAGTAAAGAACTTTCTCATTAAAGTATCAATTTCGGCTTGGGTCTCAACCGGCCATCTGCCGCCATATACATCATAGTATAAATCAACAGTATCTTTTTTCCCGCTAATTGTCCAGTTATCACCATAAACATGGTTGCCGTTACCATCCCAAGACCACTGCAAATCAAAATAGTAAAGGTCACAAGGAATAAAACTGTCAATGGTTGGAGGTGCGGTATTAACAATTGAATATGTACCGCGTTTTGGAATTATTGGAATGTCGCCTGCCAATAAGACATATTTTGTGCCGTGGTTGGTAAAATAGTCCAAGATAAACTTGCGAATCTTTTCGGCATTATCATAACCAGTATAATTGGCATAAACCCAACTGGTATTAAAGGTATCTGCCCAAATACCGGTCTTTCTCAACCATTTTACTAATGGACCAAATCTTGGTTCTAAGGTCTGAGAAGTAAGAATGATATAGTCAACATCCGGATTTTCACTTGCTCGGGTTGGTGGTGAAAACCGGTTAATATCTTCGGGATTACAAACCAAACTTCTAACATCAGCGCTAAACAGTTCTTTCTGGGACTGAGTTAACGGCCAGACTTCATATCTACCTTGTTCATAGCTTATTCTAATCCGAATCCTTTCATAAAGAATGAGTTTCTTTTCTTTAGGGATATATTGTAATGGATAAAGAAAGATACCGCCAATGCGAAATCCGGATTTATTACCACTGGGAACAATCTCAGTTAATTTACCCGGATATTCGGTTGATAAATTGTAGGTTTCAATATCTGGTTCAATGAACTCAATAGGACCTTGATAAGAAATTGGCTTAGGTGGTTGGGCAGGGTAAAGCAAAAATTCGCCGGGCATATCCGTCTGTTTAATATCCAATACTTCGATCTCGGTAATTTCAGCATCTGGTGGAATTAAAATATTAACATTGGCAAAAGGTAAAATTGGTTTGCCAATATCTTGAAGATATAAATCACAGCCTTTAAGACTCACGAAACTATAACCATTAACAATCTCGGATTTAAAAGCATAAATCGGAAAATTGAATTCTTTAATGATGCTCGCGCCAAAAAGAGAACTACTAATAAAAAAATATAATAAGATAAATGTTTTAATAAAATTATTGTTTTGTTTCATAAAAAAGCTCCTTTGCGTAATTTTCAACGTCTACCCTAATTCAATTTAATAATAAATAATAATTTTAAAATAATCAATTGTCAAGTAATTTTTGCAATGTGTCCAAGAGATACTATACAGTTTATGAGATTTAATTATATTTGGATAAGCACAACAAGTCTTTAAGTTTGCAAAAAATTAATCCTAAACATTTCTCAAAAAAGTCTATTTATATATAGACTAAATTTTATGCGGAAATTTTATCTAACTTATTGATAACCAAAAGGCTATCGCAAAAATGGTGTGACCATACTGTATAGTATAGGGGGCTGACCTATAGATTTTGTTTTAAGAAATGGTTTAGCGGAATTTGTCGTAATAATTACCTATTTATTTGAGTTGATATTTAAACACCTAATCTAGGCGAAGTAATATTGGCGGTTATTAAGGCTAAACGGAAATTTGCTGATAAGGCAGTTAAGTGCTTAGTAACTAAATGAGTCTTACCGTAACTTTGACGACGAGATTGGAATTGGGTTAAGAATTCACTACTAATCGTTAAAATTTGTCTTGGGGTTAAAATAACAAGAGTATTGCTAAAAGGTTCAAAAAACTTAGCTGTTTGCTGTTAATTTACTTCAATATTATATTCTTTAATTTTGCGATAAAGCGTTGCTCGGTTGATACCAAGGATTTCAGCGGCTCGAGAGATATTATTATTGGTTTGTTTTAAGACATTGATAATGTGCTGTTTTTCCATCTCATCTAATGTTAATGGTTTGTTATTTGCAGCCGGACCAGCTGATTTTTCTTTTTTTAGTAAATTGGTTGGCAAATCTTCAGGTTGGATAATGTTGCCTCGGGCAATTACCACCGCGTGTTCAATGGCATTTTCTAGTTGTCGGACATTGCCTGGCCAATCGTAATCCATTAAGATTTGTAATGCCGGCTCGGAAATCCTTTCAATATCTTTAGCATTTTCAATTCGATATTTTTCAATAAAATGTGCAACCAATAACGGGATGTCTTCTTTTCTTTCTCTTAATGGTGGCAAAGTAATCGTAAAGACATTTAGTCGATAATATAAGTCGTTGCGAAATTTCCCTTGGTTTACTAACTCTTTTAAGTTTTTATTAGTAGCAGCGATAATTCTCACATCAACTTTTATCAGTTCACTACCGCCCAATCGTCGAAATTCCCGTTCTTGTAAAAACCTGAGTAAATCGACTTGGGTTTTTAGATTAATATCGCCAATTTCATCTAAAAACAGAGTGCCGCCGTCAGCCAATTCCAGTTTACCTTTTTTTAACGATACCGCACCGGTGAAAGCCCCTTTTTCGTAGCCGAAAAGTTCAGCTTCAAGTAAAGTCTCGGGTAAGGCACCGCACGCCAAAGCAATAAAGGGCGCATCGCTTCTTAAACTGGATGCATGAATCGCCCGAGCAACCAATTCTTTACCGGTGCCCGACTCACCTTCAATTAAAACTGTGGAACGCGTCGGCGCGATTGTTTTTATCAATTCAAATACCGCTTGCATCTTGGCACTTTTGCCAATAATATCGCAAAATTCATAGCGACGAGTTAATTCTTTACGAAGGATAATATTCTCTTTAATCAGATTCTGGCGTTCAATGATTTTTTTGATGAGCAATCCGACTTCGTCAGGATGGAATGGTTTGACGATATAATCATAAGCGCCTTCCTTAATTGCCGCCACTGCAGTATCAACCGTGGCATAGGCGGTGATGATGATTACCGGAATGTCAAGTTTTAATTTTTTAATCTCGCGTAGAACTTCTAAACCGTCCATCTTAGGCATTTTCAAATCAAGCAAAATTACATTCCATTCGCCGGTTTTTGCCTGTTCTAAACCTTTAATGCCATCTTCAACTGCCAATACTTCGTAGCCGTCTTCTTTGAGCCAATCCGACAGCGATTCGCGCATAATTTCTTCATCATCAATCACCAGTATTCGTCCAGCACTCATTGTTCCTCCTAAAAAATTTTACAATTTACGTCTGTCATTCTGAACTTGATTCAGAATCTCATCGTTGCGGTAACAAAGAGCCCCCGCATCAAGTGCGGGGTGACAATTTATGTTGTTATTGGTTTGTTTTAATAATTTCATAAGGATTGAAGTTTTTTCTTTAAGACCGTCAAACAATCAGCACAAAAATTGAGTTGTTTTTGGTCAATCCCAACGATGTTAGATGAGAAATGCATTACACACGCTCGGTCATGACAATGTAAGAGCCCAAAGGTATGGCCAAGTTCGTGGACCGCTTCTTTTACTGCCCGAGAGATTAGCAATTGTTGATTAGGCAATAATTGATAAAACTCCTGTTTGAGTCGTTCGAGCGAAATGACACAAGCATTGCCATTTAATTGTGCTTCGCCAAAGACAAAAGTTAGCACCGGTGTTGCCAAATCAACATTGGCGATGCCGAGAATCTTATCATCCGGATTTGGTATAAGTTCAGTCAATTTCTCTAATATCCTGGCTGAATAGTATTGATTCCGTTTTGGTTCATAAGCATAAGTTGGGTTTGACGTCATTGCCAAAATTTCAACGGGCATGCCAAAGGCACAAATTACCGCCTGTCGGATTTGCTCGATGATTAATAGGTCGATATCGCCAATGGGCATTAAATAAATCGTCATTAATTTTCAATCCTTGCTCCTTGTGGTAATTGTTGATATGGCAACCTGATGGTAAAAGTCGTGCCCTTGCCAACTTCTGACTTAACATCAATCTCACCTTTATGGCGCGAAATAATGCCATAGACAACGGATAATCCTAAACCCGTGCCTTTGGGTTTAGTTGTATAAAACGGGTCAAAGATTTGGGTAAGTTTGTCTTTGGGAATACCGCAACCAGTATCAGTGAATTCAACAACGACCATTTTTAATTTGTCATCGGCTTTTGTTTCAATTGTCAACTTGCCACCTTTTTCCATTGCTTCAATGGCATTGATAATAATATTCATAAATACCTGTTGGAGTTGAGAGAAGTCAGCAGTAATTTGCGGCACGGCATTGAGTTTCTTTTCGAGTTCAATGTTTTGTAGTCGCAGTCGATGTTCTAATAAATCTAACGACTCTTTGATAACTAAATTGACATCGATTGATTTTAAGTTTGGTTCGGATTGGCGAGCAAAGTCAAGTAGATTCTTGACAATTGTGCTACAGCGGGCAGTTTCCTTTTCAACCTTTTCCAGATATCGGCGAAAATCGCCGTCTTCGTCACAGCGTTTATCAAGTCGTTTCTGAATTAACCGGATATAGGTCAAAACGCCGGTTAGCGGATTGTTAATTTCGTGAGCAACGCCAGCAGCAAGTTCGCCAAGGGTTGTAAGCCGTTCGGATTTCATAATTTGCTGGCGGGTATATTCTTTAAGTTGCTCATCACGTTCTTTTAATGACGACGCCATGAAATTAAACGCCGAGCCTAACTCGCCAATTTCATCGCCACCATGATTTTTAATGCGATAATCCAGATTGCCTTTGGCAATTTGTTTTGACGCAACGACTAATTCTCGTAACGGTTTTAGGATCATTCGCGCTAAAAAGTGAGATATTAATATTGCCGAAAACATACCAATCAAAACAACGGCGATAAACGAGGTAATTGCTCGTTTATACATATCGCGATATTTTTCCTCTAAAATGCCAACATACAAAACACCAATCACCTTACCGTTAATATCTCTAATTGGTTCGTAAGCAGTTAAATAATAATTATTGACAACAAACGCTCGGTCATAATAAGATTCACCTTGAACTAAAACTTTATCATAAACATTTGCCGCAATGCGAGTTCCTACAGCCCGTTCGCCCTCGTTAGTTAAGACATTGGTTGATATTCTTAAGTCGCCCTGAAAGATTGTCGCGGTGCCAATGTCTTTGCCTTTATATTTTTCGTTACGAAAGACGATATCTTTTATTTTATCAACAATCGTGTAATTGCGATTGAGTAATCGGCCACCATATAAAATACCTAAAAATTCGCCGGTTGGGGAAAATATCGGAACCGCTGCCATTTGCACCATGCCGTCGGTTTCTACTTGTTTAGTTGTTGGTTTTGCCATCGGCGTCGGTAGTATTTCAAAACGTGCCTTATCAGCAAGCGCAGGTCCGCCTTCCTTAAGCAATTCTTCTTGTGATAATATTATTGTTGAAGCAGTGGGTTCTTGTTTTCTTAAGATATACTTTACAACTTCATTTTGTGAGCGGTCACCATATAAATTGGGATTACCAAGTCTCAAGATAACATTGCTGTTGGGATCGGTGATACTTAGAAAATCTAAGTTTTCTTTAGTTTTTACCCAATTTAACAGGTTATACAAATCTTTTCGACTTTTGATTATCAAGGCTTCTTTAACTAATGTCCGTTCAGCGCTTAACCGTAATAGGTCTTTGATGTCATCAAGGTTTTCAAGATAAATTTCCCGAGCGGCATTTAAATCACTGGTTACCTTATTTTGGGCTTGTTTAATAATACCGTCAGCAATAATCCGGACACCGACCCAAATTGCGCCGCCGCCAATGATACACGCAATTAATAGAAAAGCCAATGTAAACTTAAAAGTTAATTTCATATAAGTTTAACAACTATCAAGATTGTAAAATATTATACGCTATCTCAACAGTATTATCAAAAATGTCACAATTATAGCAATTATTCCTAACAACAACCATCCTAAATAAGTCTGAAGAAGTCCATTATGAATTTTCCGGGCCACTTTTACCAATAATCCAATAAACTTTCTGAGCTGTTCAAATATGTCAAAAAATTTACTATCAGCAACCCGATACGCCTCAGACACCAGTTTGATTTCTTTAACGGTATCATAAAATGTTGCGCCGGAAACGGTTGCTTGGGCTTCATCAACGGCCGTCGGCGTTATTTGTGGCGAAATTTCTTCACCGCCGATAAATACTTTGCCAGATTTTACCTGCCGCGTGCGAGTGAATAAGTAAATTATAATGCCAATAATAATACCCAATAATATCAAAAGTGTACTTAGTTGCGGACTCCAAAAACCATAAGGCGCAATTGGTTGTATGCCCTGCGAGATGTTAATGCCTAAAATTGGGGCAATAAAATATTGTAACGGAAATTGTGCAAAGACACCGAATAAAATTGATACGCCGGCCAATAAAATCATTGGCAGCGTTATCAGCCAAGATGCCTCTTTTGCTACTGGTAAAGTCTTTGGCTTATTGCCCCAGAATACTGAATAAAGCATTTTTAGAAAATAGGCAAGCGTCAAGACACTGCCGAGCATTGCACAGATGATAAATATCACAATGAACCAACCTTGCCCGGATGCGGGATTAATTGTTTGTAATAGACTTTGGTAGATTAACCACTTGGACACAAAGCCATTAAACGGTGGAATCCCGGAAATAGCAAAGACGGAGATGATGGTCGTAATGAAGGTAATCGGCATAAATCGACTAAGTCCACCTAATTTATCTAAATCAGTTTCTTTGGTTTGATTTTCAACAGCCCCGGCACTAAAAAACAGCTGGGTTTTGTAAATAACATTATTGAGCATATGAAATAGTCCGCCGATAACGCCTAACGGCGTTGCAACACCAATGCCTAACACTAAATAACCCGCTTGACTAATGGTGGAATATGCGAGTAGTTTATATAGATTATTTTGCACCAATGCCACTCCGGCACCGATGATTATTGTAATACTACCTAATGCCATCAAAACAATCGACATTGCGGAATTTGGTGTCAAGGTAAATAAGTCAAAAGCAATCCGCATTAGTAAATAAATTCCGAGTATTTTATCAATAATACTCGGAAATAATGCTAACACCGATACCGGCGCAAACTCAGCAGAATCAGGTAGCCAAGTATGAAAAGGCATCACGCCTAATTTCGTAAAGATGCCAATCATTAACAGAATAAACGCAATATAGGAAAGCGGGGAGTCTAACGGAATTTTTATGGCACTTAATGTTAGGGTGCCACTTAGGTAAAAAATAATCCCCGCGCCAATTAACATTAAGACATCAGAACCACCAATCATAATTAGCGCCTTATAGCCGGCTTTTTCAGCACCAGGTTTTCCCAAAAGAATTAGTAAATAAAAGAGCACGGCAATTGCACCCCAAACTACTAACAAGGCAATTAGATTGTCAGTTAATAAGGTAATGGTCAATGCGGTCGCGGTCCAAAGAAAATAGGCCCAATATTGCCGAGTTTGCCCAGCATTTTGTGCTGCTTTTATTGAAAACAGCGCAACTAATAAGGATAAGAACATCCCCGCTATCAATAAAAAACTGCTTAAAGGTGTCCCAAGCAAGCTAAATCCGATATTCAACAAATTCAGAGACAAGGAAATTGAGCCTAAAACCGACGTATCAACTAAAAATTTAACGCTGTAGCCACTAACAATCGCTAAAGCCAAAATAGCTAACAATTCTCTAATATATTTAATTTTTTTAGGTATCAATAAAGTTATTATGCCGGCGGTAAACGGTACAATAATCGGAATTAAAAGTAAGCTATAGTTCATTATCTTCCTCCTTCTTAAACTTTAATAATACTTCCATGGCTATTGGAGCCCGGCCCTTGTAAATACAATGCGGGCATAATCACTGCCGACCAATACCGCCTTTTGAGCCAAATCAAGTATTGGTGTTCGTAGTTGCGGAATAAGCATCAATCCCATTAATAGACATAGTGCTGATAATATCAATAAAGTTAATATCATTAATGCCGGGACTTCTTTTATTTTAGCAAGCATTGCCGGTAGCGGACCTAAAAACGCCTGGCGTTGAACTTTGATAAATGATGCCAAAGTTAATATTGCTGACACACCCGCAATGCCAGCCAAGATATAATATTGGGCTTGAACAGCGGCAATAATTAAGATAAGTTTTGACCAAAAGCCATTGAACGGTGGAATGCCAGATGCCGCAAAGGTGCCGATGAACCAACTCGTGCTCGTTATCGGCATTTTACTAGAAAGTCCGCCCATCTTGGTAATATCACGAGTGTGAGTTTCATATTCAATTGCTCCGGAATCAAAGAATAATAGCGACTTAAAAACCGCGTGATTGGCTAAATGAAACAGCCCGGCAAAAATACCAAGTGGCGTGCCAAGCCCAAAGCCCAGCAAGACATAACCAATCTGGCTAATACTACAATAGGCTAATAACCGCTTAATGTCGGTTTGGCCTAACTGTAAAATAACGCCGACAAGCATCGAAAGACCGGCTAAAACCAATAGAATTGTCTGGACAACATTCGACATGCCTAAGACATTATAAAATATTCGCACCATTGCATAAATGCCCAGAATTTTAATCACCACTCCGGAAAGCATTGATGAAATCGGCGCTGGGGCTGATGGATGGGCATCAGGTAGCCAAGCATGAAAAGGCACTAATGCAGCTTTAATGCTAAAGCCAACAATTAGTAATATTGAAAGAAATGTTAATAGTGTTGGTTTCGGGTTATTTGATAATGTTTGGGCAATATCTGCCATATTTAGCGTGCCAGTTGCTGCGTAAATTAAGGCAATACTTAAAAGCACCATTAACGAGCCAACCTCGGCTAACACCATATATTTAAATGCTGCCTCCAATTCATGCTCGCCGATGCCAAAACTTACCAGCACATAAGATGCGATTGCGGAAATTTCAATAAAAACAAACATATTAAACAAATCGCCGGTGATAACAATACCGTTCATCCCACCAATTAATAGCATTAACAGGGCGTAATACTTATATTTAGAAGTATATTGTTCCATATAATTAATTGAAAATAGCACCGCCATTAACCCAATAAAGTTAATGATTATTAACATAAAGACCGATAAGCCATCAACAACTAAAGTAATGCCGATTGGCGGTCGCCAAGAACCCATATAAGAAAGAATCATTGAGTTGTTTTTAATTGCAATCAAAGTAAAGGCGGTTAAGACCAGATTGGCACTAACAACCATCATTGAAAAGACATCAGTAAAACGATTAGCTTTAATTTTGAAAATTGACCCGATTAAATAAATGATAAATGCTGAGCCAATTGGGATGGCAACAAAAAATGGAATTAATTTATCCATACTACTCCTTTTTAGCTAATTTTTTCTAATTCTTCTAATTTGCCAATGTTTATTGTATTTAAATCGGGCGCGATTCTTTTGACAAGACCGGTAAGCACCCTTCCCGGACCGACTTCAATACAGTGAGTAATTCCAAGATTTTTTACAGTTAAAATCGTTTTTGTCCATAAGACCGGATTGATTAACTGTTCGGCTAATGCCGATTGGATTTCCTGAAGGTCAGAAGTAGCGTTACCGGTGCGATTGGGGATAATCGGAATTTTTGGTGGTTTAAATTCGAATGTTTTAAGGAAAGATTTAAATTCTTCTGCTGATTCCTTTAATAATGGTGAATGAAACGCACCTGATACCGGGAGCATAACTGTTTTTAGCGCACCTTTTTGTTTTGCATTCTCACAGACCTTTTTAACTGCTGCTGGTTCGCCTGAGACGACAATCTGTCCCGGCGCATTAAAATTGGCCAGCACAACAATCCCGTCAGCGTTTTGGCATAAATCAGTAACGATTTCATCAGCAAGCCCAATAATTGCCGCCATTGCCCCGGGTTTTTTTAATCCTTCAGAAAACATTAACTCCCCCCGTTTTTTCACTATTTTCAAAACCGATTCGAAATCAAAGACATCAGCACAATATAATGCACTAAATTCACCTAAACTATGACCGCAGGCAAGTGTCGGCTCAATCCCTCTTTCTTTAAGTAGGGTCAAACAGACAACCGAATGTACCAAAATCGCTGGTTGGGTGATATTGGTATTACGCAGTTCGGGCTCTGGTCCGTCAAATGATAATTTTTTTAAGGGAAATTGCAAAATCGCTTCGGCTTGGTCATAAATCTCTTTTGCTTCAAAATAAGTATCATATAAATCCTTACCCATACCTACATACTGGGAGCCTTGTCCAGGGAAAATAAAAGCGAATTTAGTCATTTACCATCCTAATTTTAGTAAAATATCTCATTCCGTCAATAGTTTTGTATTACAACCAGTAAAACAATATTGCCTATTGACAAACTATGATATTTTGTTAAAATACCAACAATGGTTTAATGTCTGTGTGCGGCTTAGCTTAGTATTTATTTGCCAAAGCCGAAAGGACACGGACATATAGACCAATCAATGTGCAAGATAGGAGGCACAATGAGTAAAACAACAGTAGTAATGTGTTCACTAATAATCGTGTCGGTTGCAATGGCGATTGTCCCGGTCTCAGTAAGAATGCGCGGTCTTAACCCGGATTTGGTCGGTATCGTTGATGACGAATACTCAGACTTGTTCTTTAACCCGGCATTTATCAATAAAATCGACGGCAAACGCGTCTATACTAATTTGTCGAATATTCATAATCTTGGCGAGGATTTATTCTTCAATCCTAATTATTATCCGGATATGTATTATAATCTACTTGGCGGTATTACTAACATCAAAGACCATAAACTGGGCGCACTTATTCAAACTGGTGGTGCTGATTGGTTACAGACCGAGCAAGGAAATTATGCTGATGTTTATCGTGATATCAATGGCAATATGATTAAAGAACTGGACTCAATGAATTATGAATACAAATCAAAATTTACCGATTTCGCGATTAATCTCTTCTGGGGTAAAAAACTGAACGATTGGCAACTCGGTGTCTGGACTGGACCACAATTCATTGATTACGAAGAGAGCGAAAAATATAAAGAGAGGGAGTATTATTATCAAAATGATACTTTATTTGAATATGACCTTGAGCAATCTGAATGGCAGTCCAAAGCAAAGACGAACGCAATTCCATTAATGGTCGGATTTATTAAAGGCGAAGTTGATGATGAGTGGTCAGCGGCACTGGCTTATGGCTATGACCGGGTTAACGGCATCGTTCCTTCGGATTTTGTTTCATCGGAAATGTACCGACAAATCCATCAGAGTTTAACCGATATTTCTGAAGATTTTGCCAAATGGGAAAATAAGTATAATGAGTCTGGCTATTATCTTTCACTGGTCGGACGGCATAAATCTCGCTGTGAAGACTTCTCATTAAGCTATTTAGCCAATCTTGTTTATGTCCACAAACCAATTACAATGACTTATACTGATACTAGTTACGAGTATCAATCGTTTTTTGCTAGTGGCTATCAAGAGATTGAAGGCGATTGGTCGATGCATAAAGCTGAAGGACCGATGAATCATCTTTCCCTGGGCCTTGGTGTTGGATTGGAAAAATATTTTGATATTGAAAACAGCCGACATCTCTTTGCCATTGGTTTTATCCCATCGTTCTTTGTTGGTAATACCAAAATAAAACAAAAGCCATATTATGGTCGTTATTACTATTATCACAATTTGCCCGATACCTTAGAATATACTGTTAATTATGGTGATGGCGAACATTATGATATCAAAAATACGCTCAGTGGTTTTCAATTCACAATTCCGGTCGGTCTGGAAGCCAATTTGACCAAGCGGTTAGTCTTCAGATTAGGTGCTACCGAAAACCTGATGTTAAAAATGACCGATGTAAGTGAGTATACTTTAGCTGACAGCGGCTGGCATTGGAACTATCATTATATTCATGGTGGGAATGATACTTGTTTTATTGAGTCACCGGATGAATTAGATTCGTATTATTATAAGACCGAATCCAAAATTTCCATGGCAAATGCCACTGCTTATTATTATGGCGCGGGTTATAAGATTAGCGATAACATCGAACTAAACTTCCTCAACTTTGCCGACTTAACCAATCTGCGAAAATGGATTTTAGGTGTGAATATCAAATTCTAAAAACTGTATTTTAAAAACTCGCCCCTCACTTAAACAGTGAGGGGTTTTTATTGCTGTTGACATTTGGCGATAAAATTAGTAATCTTTTATCAATACGGGCGATTAGCTCAGTTGGTCAGAGCGCATGCCTCACATGCATGAGGTCACCTGTTCAAATCAGGTATCGCCCAGTTTTAATTATACGCAGATTAAACCGTATTAGTTATGAAACTGTTGACATTTCTAATGATAAAATCTATAATGAGTTAGGTAATGCCTATGTGGTATCAAAATATTAAATTTAAGATAGAAAGGAGGAATGACACACAAAAATACAAAAAACTTAAACTCAAGATAATAGGAGGATGCAATGTTTAAAAAAATAATGTTATTTATCAGTTGTATAATAATCGGCATGCTCTATGCGGAGATGGTGCCAATTTCAAAAACTGGTGAATTTGCGAGCATCCCTAATCACAAACCAGAGACAAATATGCTAATGCCTTCCAATCGCACAATCTTGTTACAAGAAAGTTTTACCGGCACTACTTTTCCACCACCAGGTTGGACAAGAATCCAGGTAAATACCGGCACCCAAGGCGGTTATCCGTGCTATTGGGACCGATTTACCGGACCGACTGGACCACCACCGTTTTATCATACTGAACCAGCCTGTGCTGGTCTTTGGTGGTCATATTATGACCAAGATGAATGGTTAATTACACCGCCAATTACTTTAACTGGTTCTTCTGGTGGTGTTTATTATCTAAAATGGTGGACTTATGGCTATCGTGGTTCAACTTATGGCGACCATTATTATACTAAAATTATTGTTGGCAATGATACTACTGTGCTATATGACTTATCTGTTCAAAGCGGTGGCTGGAATTATAACGAAACACCAATCGAAATTAGTTTGAATGCTTACGCTGGCCAAACTGTAAAAATTGCTTGGCATGCTGATGACCCACCGCCACCAAATGGACCTGGTCTTTGGTATGCTTGGGGTATCGATGATGTTGAAATTGGTTATCCAGCCGACAATGATGTTGGCGTTGAAGAAATCTTAAGTCCCGGTGCATTCCATACGCCCAATACAATAATGACACCCCAGGCAAGTGTTAAGAATTATGGCAGTGCCAATCAGACAAACTTCCAAGTCGTCTGTTCAATTGTTGGTCCCGGTGGGGTCTTAAGATATTATAGCTCAAAAACAGTTGCTTCACTGGCTGCTGGTGCTACGACTACCGTTGTTTTTGATACCTGGCGACCAACTGTCCAAGAAGAACTAAACGTGATGATGAAAACAATGCTTGTTGGTGACCAAGACCCAACAAATGACCGCAAGACTAGAACCTGCTTGGTCAGTAACATTTCACAAATCATCATTGGCACCGCAACGACTAATCAAAGAACTGAGCCACTTGACCGATTTTATAACTACAATACCCACGAAGTGATTTATCTGCAATCAGAAATCGGTGTTGCCTGTAATATCTTATCATTGGCTTATCAAAAAGCAAGTGGTAGCAATTTAGACCCAATCACGCCGGTTGAGATTTATATGTGCCATACCACGGAAACATCACTGCCAACTGGTTCAGTAACACTGCCACCACCGCCACCTTATGAACTGGTCTATTCCGGACCATTTCCGAATGATGTCACCTCTGGATGGTTAGAAGTTAACTTAACCACACCATTTTACTATAACAATGCTGAAAAC
>JBDRUR010000029.1:0-16350 GCA_039801485.1 Caldifarciminota bacterium | reverse complement strand
TAATTCTTTATTGAGAAAGTCTAAAATAAAATCTTTAGGTTTAATTTGGTCATTGGTAAATGGATTGTCTTCATTTGGTAGAAATCCATATTTTAATAATTCCTTCATTAGTTCGGCGTGGCCAGCATAGCGGATAGTCTTCTCTTCCATATTTTTAATATCTTTAAAAGTATGCATCAATGTTCTCAAGCCGTCGGTATAAAAACATTCGAGAGTACCGATTTTGGGAATACTAAAATTCTCAATTCCGCTTAACGCTTCAACTGTTAAAAACTTATGATGTTTTACAATTCTGGCCGGACGGGTATATTCAGCGATTAAATCGCTCGGCGACCAGGTATATTTATAATTGAATGGCGGATGCGGATTCTGTGGAATGCCACCGACCAAAATTCGCAGATTATCAATCTTACCCAATTCTCGGTGTGCCTCACCAATCAAAATATTTGAAAGTCCCGGCGCAAAACCCGCATCCGGCACAATTCTAACTTTATTTTTCTTTGCTTGTTTATCGAGTAAGAACGGATTTTCAGCCGCATATGATAAATCAACAAGATCGACACCGGCTTTAATTGCGCATTTCATCAAGTAAAACCCTAAATTTGACGGTAAAGCACCGACCACAATATCAAACTCTTCGATAAATTTTATCAGTTTTTCTTTATTTGTGACATCAAAAAGTTTAGTTGTAATCCGTAATGATTCCACATTTTTTTTAAGATTGTTTTGGTTGTTATCAATAACAGTAACTTGGTGGTTGCTTTCTGCTAAATCCTGTGCTACAACTCGTCCTTGTATTCCTGAACCTAAAATACAGATGTTCATATTTAAGTTTTTACTAAAAAAGTAAATATCAAAACACGATAACCAAGGTTAATTTTATTTTTCTAATTCTCTATTGTTTTAAATTATCCTTTGGTCGCAACACTCACATTGTCAAGAAGAATTGCCGGCATAAGTCCACCGTAACTATAGTAGTAAGTATCGCTAACATCAATGACATTTTTAAGTATTTCATAAATATTACCCGCAACCATTACATCTTTGACTTGCCCTAATATCTCACCATTTTCAACATATATTGCTGGATTCGCACCAATTGACAAATCACCATTTGGTATATTTCCACTATGAGCACCTAAAGCGCCTTCAATAATAATGCCGCGGTCAATTGATTTTATCAGGTCTTTAATTGACTTATTACCTGTTTGATATCGCAAATATAGAAGTGCTGGTGAAGGTTTAATTGTGATTGTATCACTTTCCCATTGGGCAGTTCGATAACCATGACCAGTAGGTTTCATTTTTAATTTCTGAGCATAGTTTAAATCACAAAAGAATGTTTTGAGCACACCATTTTCAATAATATAAGTTTTATTGGTTGCAATGCCTTCATCATCAAATGGGCGGGCGCCGGGATACTTGTCATCTAATGGGTCATCATAAATCGTTACTTTTTCCGAGAAAATCTTCTCATTTATTTTGTTGGCAACTGGCGATATTTTTTCATAAACACTCTTGCCGCTTGTGCCACTACTAATCCGCCAGTTTAAAGCATATACGACATTTGGCATAAAAATCACCTTCATTCTACCACTATTCGCTTTTACTTCCTTGGATGAAAGCGTGTAAAACTCGATTATCTCATTGATTAAATTCTCGGGCATTTTATTAAATCGTTTGTCAGCATATATCCGACCAATCCCGGCTGCCGTGCCTGGATAAGATATTGATGCATAAATACCAAAATGGCTTGTCTTATTTGATACATCGGTTCCTTTATCATTAATAATTCTAATTGTCTCAACATAAGTATAGGCAGTTGCAAAAATCTCACCATTGGTCTTCTTTAATGCTTCACAGACCCGACTACACTCCTCAACCATTTGGGTATTATTTACATTTTCAATCGTCGGGTCATAAGTATTAAGTTTTGGCAAATCTTTAGTTAGTGGAAATTCATATTCTGCTAAGACCCCACCTTTCAATGAATTTAACGCATTTTGTAATAATTCTTCACGATTAATTAAATTACGAGTATAAGCAAACCCGAGTATGCCATCTTTTATAATTCGGATACTGATACCGGATTGAAACTTAGTTTCAATTTCGTGTAATTTGGCATTCTCAAATGACACTACATTCTGTTTGCTATCTAGATTATATATTTCAACTTGGTCGCAGACCTTTTTAGCCATTGCTAAGAGTTTTTCCATTAAACACCTCCTAGGACTAAACCTTGAACAATAATATGTGGCGCCCCTGAACAAGAACGAATATTTATTTGTCCTTTACCACAACCACCCCGTTTGGTTAATACCAAATCATTACCAATTGCAGTAATGTTAAGTAATGTTTTATAAAGATTGCCGGAGATATTAATATCTCTAATCATCTTATCTTTTTTACCATTTTTGACAATATAGCCATATTGCGCACCGAAAGTAAAATTTTCACCAGCAGTTTGTCCGCCCTTGGCGTCAAGAATATAGAGGCCGTCGCCAAGCATTGTTAATAATTCTTCGAGCGTTTTATCCGTCGGTTCAATAAAAATTGTCCCCATTCTGATGATTGGCGCATAACGATAATCTTCAGCAACACAATGACCGGAAAGTGGTTCATTAAATTCTGCCGCAGTTCGGCGAGAATGTAACCTGCCGACTAAAACACCGTCCTTCATAAGCTGCGTTCGTCTCACTCTGACCCCTTCATCGTCGTATTTATAAAATCCCAATTGATTAGGTAGAGTTGCATCGTCAACAATATTTAAGATATCGCTACCCAATTTACTGCCCAATTTCATCTTCGCACGCATTGCTGGTAAATTTTCAATAATATCGGCTTCAGAAAAATGGCCAAAGGCTTCGTGAGTAAAGACACCAGCCATACTTGGATTTAAAATACAATTATAAACACCGGCTTTAACTGGTTCTGCTTTTAAAAGGTCAATAGCAATTTTCGTTCGTTCTTCAAACAAAGTCTCGGGGTTGCGAATTGTATAAAAACCGTCGCTGCCACCAGTTGCCACTCGCACATTTTGAACTAAATTACCATCCTTGGCAATAATTTCGCCGGCAAGTGCAACCGTAATCAAATCTTCTTTTATTTCCGTACCCTCAGATGAAAGAAAAAATTTCTCCCGAACTGTTTCCCGATAAGCGACATTGGTTGTGGCAATTTTACTATGATTCAATGGGACATCATTAGCTTTACGGGTAATATCAAGTTTTTCTTCAATTGATATTTCCCGGGGGTCTTCATTAAGCGGCGGGGTGAAATTATCCTTAACAATCTCGGTTTTGGCTAACACCACCGGCTTCGGTTTATTTCTTCCAATCAAGCGTGCGTTCTCAATAACTGATTTACAGATTCGGTCAGTATCTTCAAATTTTGTAAAAACTGCATTGGCAAAACCACCATCTTTTAACACCCGGACAACATAACCATCAGTAGCATTAGCACTAAGTTGAGTAAGTTCTTTGCCACTAAAAACAATTACAACTTCTTTCTTGATTTCGTAGCGGACATCAACATAATCAGCATCAATTTTAGAAAGTATCGTTTTTAATTTATCAAACATAACAACTCCTTTACTATTTTATTAATCTCATAATAATAAATCATATTAACTATTCAGTCAATGAAAATAATAATCCTTAATTTTATAAATGCTCTTGACGAAAATAAAAAATTTGTTATATAGTCTATATGTTAATTATGTTTATGATTAATAAAATAATTTTACAAAGAGAGGAGGTGAATTGATTATGTATAAAAAACGATTAATTTCAGTAGTGTTGTTACTATCTTTATTATTCATTACTTGCTACACTGTAAAAGTTGTTGCGCCACCTGGGAAAAATGTACAGTTGCTTTCTGAATCGGAAACAACAACCTTTAAAACAACTAAACGTGCCATCTATTTAATTGGCGGTTTAATTCCAATTGCTAACACTCAAACTGATGAAACAATTGCAAAATATGAATTGCAAAACGTTCGTGTCAAAACTGAGTTTGATATCATCGACTGGTTAATTTCCGGTATTACCGGTGGTTTAGTTGTTACCAAATCAGTCACTATTGAAGGAACGCCTGGCACGAGTAAATAAAAATTATAAATCTTAACTTATTTATTTTATAACGTTTTGCCGATACTATCAAAATGTGGTATCGGCAGTTTTTATTTTCTTAAACTGCACAAAATAACGATAGATCCTACAGCATTAAGCCATTAAATGAGATTATCATCGGCGTAATATTGCAAAAGTAACTCATACCAATTTTGACTTAGAGGTATTCTTTACGTTAAGACGACTTTAACTTAGATTTTAACCAATGCTTAAGGCTTTTTCGAAACCACATTCTAACTCGGTTCTATTATCCAACAGGACCGGCATTTCGGTCGTTCTTCGATGCATAATTTGTTAAAAATTCTTGAGACCACTCTAAAAAATCACCCTCTTCAATATGGGCACGAATATTTCGAATAAGTTCAACAAAAAAATATAAGTTATGCAAAGTCAAAAGCTTAGGTCCTAAAATTTCTTTGGCGATAAATAAGTGCCTTAAATATGCACGTGAAAAATTTCGACAAGTATAACAATTACAGTTAGGGTCGAGTGGCGTGAAATCTTTTTGGTACCGAGCATTTTTAATTGTAATTTTCCCAACCGTTGTAAAAGCAGTGCCAGTTCGACCGTTACGCGTTGGTAATACGCAATCAAATATATCAATGCCTCGTTTCACTCCTTCGATAATATCTTCTGGATAACCGGCACCCATCAAATAACAAACGGAATCAACAGGTAAACATTCTTTTGTTACTTCGAGCATTTCATAAGTTACTGCCGACGGTTCGCCCAAACACAAACCACCTATCGCATAACCATCGAATTCTAAATTGACAATTGCTTGGGCAGATATTTTACGCAGATCCGGGTATGTTGCGCCTTGAATAATACCAAAAAGTACGGTTGAATTGTTCTTTACTTTTCTCGCTCGTTCTGCCCAGTATGAAGTTCTTAGGGTTGCTTGTTGGGCAACATCATAAGTTACCGGATACGATGGGCAAACATCTAAACACATCGCAATATCAGAACCAAAATCTTGTTGAATGGCAACTACTAATTCTGGTGTTAGAAAATGAAACGATCCATCAATATGAGATTGAAAAGTTACCCCCTCATCGTTAATTTTACATAATGGCGCCATAGAATAAATTTGAAAACCACCGGAATCAGTTAATACCGGCCGATGCCAACCAATAAATTTTGATAGTCCACCAGCAGATTTTATTACCTCGACTCCAGGTCGTAGATAAAGATGATAGGTATTACATACAATCATCTCAACACCAAGCTCATTTAGTTCTTTAGGTGTAATTGTTTTAACTGTACCTTGAGTGCCAACCGGCATAAATACCGGGGTATCTACTGTGCCATTGTTCAGAAATAATTTACCCAATCGCGCCTGACAGTTTGATAGTGTTTTAATAATTTGAAAAAGCATAATTAATTCCAGTAGGGAAAATTAGCTGATTTTTAAATGTATATGAGTTATCCCAATTCCATTTCTGAGAAGGCACCTAAGTTCACTTTATGCGCCCGTTCGCGTACGCAGGCATTTTCACTTAAAATTGAACTTTCCATTAACGAATTTTCGACATAAGCGCGTTGATTGATTATTGAATCACGAATAATTGAGTTTCTAATTTCAACACCTTCGCTAATCGAGACAAACGGTCCAATTACTGATTCTTCAATAATTGCGCTATCATCGATATACACCGGAGGAATAATCACTACTCGCTCACGTGGTCTGAAATAATTAGTAGTCTGCAATAGATAACGATTAGTCTCAATTAGTGCTTCTGATGTTCCACAATCAAGCCAATATTCGACCGGAAAAATCTTTATTTTTATACCACTATTAACCATATCTTGTAGTGCATCTGATAGTTGATATTCGCCTCTTGTCTTACGATCCTCACTAATGATTTTTTGAAGACTATCAAATAGTCTTTGGGCATTCGTAAAATAATATATACCGACTATCGCTAGATTACTTCTTGGTTCTATTGGTTTTTCAGTAATTTTAGTAATATAGCTATCGCGGACTTCAACAACACCAAACCGTCGGGGATCCTCAACCTTTTTAACCCCAATAACATTTTCTTTACCAATTAATTCCTGAAAGTCAATATCAACGATAGTATCGCCTAAAAGGATTAATATCGATATCGGTTCCGGACTATTTATAAAAAATTCTGAAGCACGACTAACCGCATCACCTAATCCTTTTGGATCTTTTTGTTCAACAAATTTAAAATTAAAATTATATTTCGCAGTTAGATAATCTCGGATTTGCATCCCCTGATTTCCGACAATGACAATAACTTCGTCAGGATTAATATTAACTAAACGCTCCATTATATGCCCAATAATTGGTTTACCCGCAACCTGCAATAAAACTTTTGGCGTGGTATGTGTATGGGGTTTTAAACGGCGACCTTCACCAGCTGCTGGTATTACAACCTTAAACATAACTACCTCCGACAATTAACATATTTATTTAAAATCCTAGCAATTATTTAATTTTTCTTTAAACTCGTCAATTGGTAATATTAAACTTGGTTCAATCTTTCGTTGTAATGCTAAATAATAAGTTAACAAATCACCTTGCATAATCAATGAAAAGACTCTCGCCAAATCCGATTTGCCATCCGGTAATATTTCTTTATAATGAAAAAATCTCTCTCGAGTCTGTTTGCTTAACTTTTCACGTGTTAGTTGTAATGTTAGTTTTACTCGCAATAAATTTCGTGGATGAGACTTTTGGTCAATTAATATCAAATTATAAATTGGAACAAACGCTTTATTATCAGTAATAGCCACTATTTCGTTATGATTTAGTTCCGGAAAATAATTATAGTGTGCTAAAACCTTGGCGTTTTCGTTAAATTGTGCTTGCCATCGCTTAGCGACCGCGGTAAATAATGTACTAGTAGCGTAAATTAACGGTAACCGTTTAACCAATTGTTTTGCCAGTATCTGCATCTGTCGCTGATATTTTCGCCGATTATTAATTAATACTTTTATTGATTCGTTAATTTCAACTTCTTTTTTAGGAATTAATCCAATTTTATAAAGAGCAACTAATAATGGGATAAATAGATAACCAAGCGCCGCCCTTGAAGGCAAACCCTTTGGCAATTGGACATAATTTATATTGTGTTTCTGACAATATGTCAACACTTGTCCACCATTAGTAACGCCAATAATTGCGCAATTTTTCTTTTTGGCGGTTAAAAGGCATGATAATGTTTCTTCTGTGTTGCCTGAATAACTAACAACGAAGACCAAAGTCGATGAATTTATAAACTTGGGCATTTTATAATCCTTTACGATTGTAATTGGTACTGGTAAATAATCGTAGGTTAAAGAATATAATATATCACCACCGATTGCCGAGCCACCCATACCGGCGACAACGATATTGTGAATTTTGGACTTATTAAGATTTATATTTGTTTCGCGTGCGATATTATAAGCATCTTCAATCTGTTCGGGTAACTTATAAATTAAATCAAAAAATTGACTCATCTTGTTTCCTCTCTTCTAACAATGTGACACACTTCCAATTAAGGTTCTAAAATTAATCATTTGGTATTTGCCATTTTATTTTCGATATTGTAATTAGCATTAATAAACTTTAATAATTCTGGATAAGCCGATTTTAATTGTGAATTTAAAAATGCGGCAACTTCCTTTTCAGAAGCCATTGCTAAAATCTCCTCGCTTATTTTTTGCGCAAAACTGTATTCAATATTTCGGATAATTTTTTTAGCATATGGGATTAATCGCGGAATCATTGACAATTCATCAATACCCAATCCGATTAACACAATTATACCAAATGGGTCAGCAGCAAATTCGCCGCATAAGCCAACCCAGATACCATGACGATGAGCAGCATCGATTGTTAATTTTATCAACTTCAATACCGATGGGTTTAAACTATCAAACAACTTGGCAACCCGTTTATTATCCCGGTCAACCGCTAATGTATACTGGGTTAAATCGTTAGAGCCGATCGAAAAAAAATTACATTCCGAAGCAAATTTATCGGCTAACATTACGCAGGCAGGAGTTTCTACCATTATGCCTACATCAATATTATTATCAAATTCGATATTTTTCGAGCGGAGCTCATTTTTTGCTTGTTCGATAAATAGCTTACCTTGACGCAATTCTTCGATGTTCGAAATCATTGGTAACATTATTTTTACATTGCCCTTTATCGACGCTCGTAAGATTGCTTTTATCTGATTAAGAAAAAGTTCCGGGTTATCATAGCATAATCGAATTGCTCGCCAACCTAAGAAAGGATTAGGTTCGGTGTAGCCGGGAATGATTTTATCGCCACCAAAATCAAAAGTTCTTATTATTACTGGGTACGGTTTCATCTTTTCGGCAACATCACTGTAAATTTGTTCTTGTTCATCCTCAGTTACCGGTCTCCGCCGCGCCAGATATATATATTCTGTCCGAAACAAGCCAATACCGTAAGCACCATTTTGTAAAGCTGAAACTGCTTCGGCAACAAACTCGATATTTGCAGAAATATCGACATGTTTACCATCTTTAGTTGTTGATTCGGTTTCCTTATAAGATGTGAGATAATTCTGTTGACGTTGAATTCGTTCTTTCTCTTTTTTGTAAAAACTGATCCTTTTTTCAGTAGGCTCAATTATTAAAATTCCCCGAGAACCATCAAGAATAACTTGATTGGTTACTTTATGACCAGACGATGCTTTTGCAGTTGAACTTTCATTAGCGAAATAAGAAACTCTTTTGAGTAAATTCTCAATACCAACAACACAAGGAATCTCCTTTGCTTTTGTCATAATTGCTGTGTGCGAAGTTTTACCACCGGCTTCAATTGCGACGCCACTAACTCTTGAGCGATCCAAGAGTGCCGCTTCAGACGGAACTAAATCATATGCGACTATTATTGAGCCAGGAGTAACTTCATATATCGATGGTAATTCGACATTTAAAATATTACTTAAGACCCGAGTCGAGACATCGGTAATATCAGCCAACCGTTCTCGAAAAAACGGCGTCTTTGCTTCATTTAATGGCACAATATATTTTTTAAGCACTTCTGAATAAGCAAACTCAGCGTTTCTCTTTTGCGTTTCGATAAACTTAATTGTTTCCTGGTAGATTTCTCGGTCATATAACAACATTATTTGTAGCGAAATTAACTCGGCTAAATCACTACCCATTTCTCGGCGTATGTCGTTTTGCAGTAATTTTAGTTCATTTTCGGTCTTTTTAATTGCTTGAATAAACCGCTCTATTTCTGAATTCACCTGAGAATCGGTTAAAATCCGTTCTTTATAAGAAGGAATAAATCTTTGATAAATAAATACTTCTCCAATTGCAAACCCACTTGAAACCGGAATCCCGCGAAGAATAAGTTCTTTCTTAACTATTTTCAATTTCTAATATTCCTTTCAGTTCTTTAAATGCTATTTGCTCATCTGGTCCATTTACTTCCAAAATAACTTCACTGCCTTGTTCGGCAGCCAAGGTTAAAATTCCCAAAACACTCTTACCATTTACCCAAATGCCGTCTTTGCACAGTCGAACATTTGATTTGAATTTTTCAGCCGTTTTAACAAATTGCGCTGCTGGTCGCGCATGTAAACCGACTTCATTCTTAATTATTATTTTTTCGGCAATCATAATATCTTAATTATTAATAAAATCAATAGGCTTAGTATTAATAAATAAGAGTTAATTCGTTCGAATTTAGATAATACAAATGATATTAATAATACCAAAATTACTAGTAAAGTAAAGGATATTTTATCGATTACGTATATAGAATTTAAACCGATATTATAATGTCCGACAATTACAATTAGACCGCTGAATAACAAGCCCATAGTTAATGCTAAAGTATTATAAAATGTATTAATTGGCCTGCGTAAACTTTGAATAAGCTGGACCGCGGCATTTCGCCCATACTTTTTACCGTTAATAATTCCTCGAATCCGTGTGCCTTGGGCAATAATATTAAATGGAATTAAAAATATTAATGGCGTTACAGCGAAAAATCCAATTGAATATATATTACCATATAATAAATAGCCAATTAATAAAATTAACACAGCAATGCTAAGTAACATCGGACGTAGTGAACGCCAAAAGAAATCATCACCAATGGAACCAAAAATGTATTGTAACGAAAAGAATGCATCGTTAAGAATTTCTTTTTCCGAATGTAGGACAATACCAATCATCACCCCGCTACAATATGGATTAGTATTAAAAGTATTCCTTTGCCAAAATTTCTGTTTAATTAATGCCTTCACCTCCTCGCGTTTAATTGCTGCAAGTAATGTTGTTAAAATACCAATAATTTGTTGTCCTTGATATGACCAGCAATTAGAAAGAAATAAACTCGGAATGATTGTTTTGATTATTTCACGATAATCCATAAAATATTCCCGAGCAAAAAGCCAATAATTGTAAATAAAAATCGTTTTTTAATTACAACAATATTGGCAATTGAAGCAATCCCAATTGCTAGTGGTAATATGATTAATTCTAAAAAAGTAAATTGGGGTAGTTTGTAAGGAAACGGGGTCATTAAAACTAATAGTAAAATGAGTTGGAATACTATAACTAAAACAAATCCTCGCAAAAAATATATAAGTAACCCAGCGATATTGGCAAAAAAAATTGAATGATAAGATGAATAAATATTTAAATTATTGACGAGGTGGTTATTTATTTTTTTAGTCATTTGGGATAGAACTTGACCCAAAATACTCGCAAAACCAGCTAATAATAATGCTACAAAAACTAAACGTTCATGGGAAATTTCGGGTAGCACTTTTTGACCCAAAATATAACCACATATTGCAACCGCGCCAGCGCCTTGGTTATCGAGTGGCTCTTTACCACCTAAAGGTAACGAACCAAGCCAAATTAATTGCAAAACACAACCCAAAAAAAGCCCAATATCAAAGTTATTAAAAATCAACCCAATTAAAGGACAAAGAATTAACGGTTGTGATAGTCCGAATTCACCGACAGCCAATTTATCTAAAAGTACTGTAGCTGCAGTTAAACTTAATATGATAACAGTAGCGACCATTTATTAACTATTTTTTAACAAACTGTTTATATTTATACTTGGACTTCCGGGTATTTCTCTTCCTTCAATTAACACCCCGGCATTGATTAATTGCTTAGCATATTCAATGTCTTCATCGGACAAAAAGATATAGGTCGCATATGATTTTTTCCCTTCTTGGAAATGAAGTCCGCCGATGTTTATTTTATCAATTTTTAATCCATAATTCATAATTCTAAGCATGTCTTTGATTGAATTTGTTAGAATCATCGTTTTCTTCTTTGCACAATTGGATTTAATGAATGATGCGGCATCAGCGATTGATAGAATTTCTACTTCAACTTCTGGTGGTACCGATAACTTATAAATTTCTTTTTCCCATTCATCATTTGAAACCTCATCGTTGGCTAAAATTATTCTTTCAATACCTAAAGGCCTTACCCAGCCCGCAGTAACTTGTCCATGAATTAAGCGGTCATCTACCCGAAATATCAAATTCATATTTAGCAAATATATTAATTTTTATACTATTCGTCAAGATAATTTCTTTTAACAGGGAGAAAAATATTTAATATTAAAAATTAGCGAAGTTTAACTATCTTATGACTTACTTTATTATATCCAATATAACCTTTGATAAAATAAATGCCGTTACTAATTTTTAATCTATCCAATGGAATTTCTAAAGTATATCTTCCAGCTAATTGTTCTTGGTTGATTAATGTCTTTACATATTGACCAGTTATCGAATAAAGTTCAAGTTTTACATTACTTGTTTGGTTCAAACTATAATTCAAACAATATAAATTTCTTTTAAAAACTAAATTCTCGGTAGCCACATTCTCACTGTTAATTATAGTATCACTGTTTGAAGTAATAATACATTTATCTCCAAGGTCTCCAAGATAAGAATACGCCCAAAATTCATAAGTTCCTCCCCCTTTAAATGCATAAACTAAATCACTTGGCGTTGCCACTAGTGCCGCACCATCTTTTACTTTGGTTTTAGGTCGGCCGGTTTGAGGATGAGGTCCGAGCGGAATTGGTGTTAAACTGTCAAATGTACTGTTATTGATATTGTATCTAAAAAATTTCTGAGTATTACCACCAATAAAGAAATATATCGTGCCTAATCCGCTTTGACAGGTTGATGCACCACCACCTTTTACTTTGTTTTTTCCACCCGGGATACTGCATACTATAACCTGTCCCTGGGTAATGTCGTATTGTAAAAGTTCGCGGCTACCTTTTCCAGGAAAGATATATAGCTTGCCATCATAATAAGTCATCGAAGCACCTTTGCCCATCTTTTTACCTTCGAATTGTGTTTGATGATACCAATGGTTATTTTGTGGGTTATATGCTAAAAGCACATTGGTGTTGTTTCCCAGAATTGCATAAATCAATCCATTTAATGGACAAAAAACAAGTGCCGCACCATCTTTGGGCTTTTTGCGCGTATATAATGTATCCTGAATTGGTGATAAATTCTTCCATCTTAATGAATCAGGTAACGAGGGGTTTAGATCTTTCGGGGTATATTCGTAAAAATCTCGAGTATTGCCACCTTTTAAAGCGTAAATTTTACCTTCTTTATAAGTTAACGCACACCCCGCCTTCGGCTTCTTATTTGAGGGTAACCTAGGCATTCTTGGTAAAGATTCCCAGGTATTGGTTGCGATATCATAACACCAGAAATCATTACGATTTCCGCCCTTAAGCGCAAATATCTTATTAAACATTTGATCATAGGTAAGTGCACCATTCTTAACTTTGCTTATTTCTTCACCAGAAGGTATTGGTGCCTTTAAAACCCAGGTTAGAACTAAAAATGAATCCTGTAAAATATTATTTGTGTAATTTTGGTCTTGATAGCATTTTGTAGAACAAACAACATAATATTTGCCGGTGCTACGGTATATGGGCCGAAAAGAAACAATCTGCACCTCATTTGGTTGTAATGATTGAATAGTTGCCGAGTCACTATAATCTGGCGACATATGAAAATAGACTGATATCTGTTCTGCAAGACTGGCACCGAGATTTTTAATCTGGACTTGGGGTTGAATAGAACTTGGAACCAATGAATCCTGCGGAGTTAAAATTGCAATTGGTGCAATGTCGACATACTGTTTATAGAATTTTATCGCGCGTTGATTTGACAATCTGTTTTCTGGCCAATAAACGACCGCGGTATCAGAACCAAAAAGATACAAAAGTCCCTGAGTCCCATCTTGATTTTCAATCCCAACAGTTGCATCTTTGCCATAATCAGCCCATTGAGCACCACATAATACATCTTGATATTGACAAATAATATCTCCATTTTCGCACAATATTATCTGGAAATTTAAACGATTCGAGTAATCTGTTCCTTTACGAGCAATATTATACCAGGTAATGACCAATTTTCTGTTGGGTGCACTGCCGATTATCTGATAATATATTTTGGCTGTTTGGTCAATCGGTAATACCAGATCATCCCAAAATACATAAACGGCACAGTTTGGTAACTGACTATTGGGTATTGAACAATTAAATGGCGATGACGGCGAATTTGAAAATGATATGAAACCATTAGTTGATACATATATATAATTATAAACTGAATCAAAAAATGGAAATGGAAATAATAATTGCGGCAAAGGCACAATTGTATCGTCTCCGCAATCGATGGCTAAATTCGCATCTATTGGTTCAATCCAATTATACGCGACCCCACCTGAATCAGAATCAACCCAGGCGTAATTAGAAATTGAATCATATTTGCTAAACATGCCAGTAGTATTAAAACATAATTTTGACTTCTTATTGTTATGTAAATTCTGGTCGCCGGGCAGATGAGTGTTAACCGTAATTTCTCGCAGTTCGTCGTAGCGAACTTGCCATGGTGGACTAAATTCAACAAATGTTCCTTGACCAGCGGCTAAACTTGGAATGGTTTCAACATCGAAATATCGTTGCCAACCGCCAAAATAAGATTTTACTGTACAACTTACCGCAAAATTAATTTGATCATTAAGTCCGATATTTTCGACCCACGCTTTTACCTTTGTAGTATATTCAAATGGTCTTCTTAAGAAAATATCATTAGGTAAACTGATATACACTGTTCGAACATCATTGTTTCGACGAATCAAATTTAGATATTCAACCTTCAGCTTTAAACACCAATCACCATCAGGATAATCAGGAATATAGGTACTATCAACATATTTATAATATTGAACCGAATCGGTTCTCGAACCATCATGATATAAAAAGGGCGCAAATGGCACATCGTCAACTTGCATATAGAAAATATACACGGAACCTTGAGTGATAAAAATAGTGTCAGGATTTATATACACAAAGTTCCATTCAGGATGCCCGGAAACAACCGGTGTTTCAAACAATGTTGTTCCCGGTGTAGAATTTACACCATCATCGTCAACGACTCTAATTTTATAGCGATAATTTACCATTGGCAAATTGGAATATAAATAACAATCGACTTGACTAATTATCGCTGGATAAAAACTTGGTGTAAATTTTACGCCGAAACCTTGATTACCTATTGGAAAATTTTCACCGGCCGCAGGGACCCCACTAAAATAACTAAGTTCTTGAACCGAACCAATAGTAATATTTTTATTAATTGTATCATTGGTCGGATTTTCGTCACCGCTTACAATTGACCAGGCTTTTACTAAATAGGTTGTCGGGATATCCGGCACCGTCCAAGGCGGCGCTAAATTGACTTCCAAAGTGTTATTTGCTTCGAGATTATCAATATAGGCACTGGCAAAATGCACTGAGTCACCACTGGCACCATATATTTTGCAGTTAATATAAATATTTGCCAAATCATTTTTGCCAACATTGGCGATGCGGACTTTAACGGTACAATCAATCGGTGGCTGAATTTCAAATGGTTGTAAGATTTCAGTACAAGCGATATCATTATCGTAAACCGAATCACCGGTTAGAGAAACATCATCCAAACACCAGAAATTAATATTAGTAAGATTTCCGGCAAAAACCCAGGCAAGGCAAACACTTTCTTGTTCCCAAGCCCAGTCTAAATTAATTGATTCTAATTGAACAGTTGAAAACGACTCACCAAAATAGTTTCTTATAAGATAAGGATATGTCCGGCCACCATCAATTGAGCCGACAATTTTTGCACTATATGGTGCCTGAATATGTTGAAAAAATGTTGAGCAACGAAGGACGATGTTCCGATATCGATAACAGTTAATTACTGGTGATATTAATGAGTCACTGTCTTGATGTTGAAACCGTCTTTCTGAAGCATGAGCAATTTGCGCATATCCTGAGTGATTATCCTGCCAATAAAAACCAGCAGAATCCCGGTCCCAAGTTCGGCTTCCTAAGGAATCATTAATAATTCTCCATTCTGACGGCGGGTTTGTTGACGTCCAAACGCTATTAAAATCTTCGGTAAAAAAAGTAACCTTCGCCCAAACAACCGAGTTAAAAATAAATACTAAATTCAATATTCTGATAATTTTTGTGTTCCGCATATATTTTTTGTTATTTTGTTAGATAAAATCCACCTTTCTTTATTATTTAACCCCAATACTAATAACAAAAATATTAAACTACAAAATTTCTTTACACTAAATGTAATATAATTTTAAAAAAATATTATCATCTGTCAAGCATTATTTTAATAAATTAATAAATTAGATAGATAAAAATGGCAAAGGATTCGAACTTTTAATTGGGATAATCCAGATGTTTTTCGAATAAAAAAGAAAAAAATTGTGAAACTAATTGGCTTGCAAAATCGTCTATATATTATAATATTTATAATATACCAAAATTTATCAACTGGGGTCTAAAAATCGTTATTCGCAACCGCAATGTAGATACCGCCCGGTGCATACCCCGAATGCATTCCGGGAATGGCACTTTGGCTCGGTTAAAAATTAAGTTTTGGACGCAGATGTGGGGTCAGAATCATGCCATAACTCACACACAGCCAAAGATTAAGAATATTGGTCAGTATAGTTGTTAGCCAGTAGCCGAGTAAGATATCAAGCAAGGTAATCAGCAAAGTGTTTAGTAAGGAGTTGAGCATTGAACAATGTACCTGACTAAGAAGGGGGTTTAGGATGAGATTTAGCAAAAAGGAAACTTTTTGTTAAACTGCTCATTCCTAGTTAGTTATATCCGTCCATTTACGGCCAATGG
>JBDRUR010000028.1:0-18100 GCA_039801485.1 Caldifarciminota bacterium | reverse complement strand
AAAATTAATTCCGCTAGGCAGAGAAGGAACCGCCGAAGAAGTTGCCAATCTATGTCTATTTCTTGCGTCTGAAGAAGCCGGGTATATTACTGGGCAGGTCATACGAATTGATGGCGGAATGTTGATGGCATAAAGAACAACCGGCATCAAAAAAATTTAATTACATAATTCTTTTTACTCGCGGTTTCAATAAATTTTATTACATTATTATTTTATTAATATTCTTTTAGCTTAAATTCCTAATAATTTTTTATTCTTTAAAATTATACTGACAAGCTAATAAAAAAATACTAAGTTTTTTTATTTCAACTCTTTGAATTTCAGACAGATAATTAGAAATTCGGCTAACAAAGGGGTACTGTCCCCTCTACGGCCTTTTTGACGATGAATTAACTCGATTAGCCAGGCAGATTCTTTGTAACTTAACAAATCTGTTAAACTTTCATTCATTCAAGTTATATGCTCATCATTAAGACAGTTAAAGTTGAGGTAAGATTCAAAATCGAACAGATTATTAGTATCTAATGCAATTGTTGAGATAGTTCTCGTTACGGTTGTTGAGTTATCCTGGATATTACTAACATTGTCACTTAATCAAAAAAATTTTGTTATAATAAAGAGCTATTGATTTATTGATAATTGGCTTTATAATCTGAAATCTTTATGCCGATTCTTTTATTTTATCTATTTTTTATTTTTGAATATCAAGAAATTGGCGGCAGTAACTCAGCCACCCAATTGGCATCTATAGGTAATTCGCCATATCTTGCAACTGCCACCAATCCAGCAGTACTTGGCTTAATTGACAAAAATGGTTTTGGTATTGTCTATTGTCGACCGTACGAAATAAGCCAAATTCAATACCATCGGCTATCAGCAAATTACAAAAACTTTGGCCTAAGTTTTTCACGCTTCGGTCAAACTGGTTATCAGGAATTTAAATTCGCTTTATCAGTTGGGTCTAGTTTTAATACTAATTTATGTTATGGCATAATAATTAAAGGCCTGTATCTTGATTTGGCAGATTATGGTCAAAGTCTTATTCCGGCAATGAATGTTGGTATTGCGTATAAAATTGATAAACTTAAAGTTGGGGCGGTTTTACAAGATCTGAATAATCCTAAAATATTAAGCGATGAGATGCCGCGGCAAATACTGGTTGGCACAATATGGGAACCAGTATCAGATCTACTACTTGGTTTAGAGGTGCAAAAAGGTTCTGAAAATGAAAATATTACATTTGGCACTGAAATAAAACCACTGTCGATGTTAGCAATTCGATTAGGAATGCAGGTCAACCCTTTTATTATCAGTGGCGGTATTGGGCTTGTATATAAAAACACCTTTTTTGATTATGCCCTGAAATTTCATCAACAACTTAGGCAGTCATCAATTTTTAGTATTGGATATTTTTGGTAAATAAATGACCCGTGATGAAAAGTGTCAATGGCTGTTCGCAATTTCCCTGATCTTAATTGTTATTTCAATTAGGTTGTTATTAGCCCAGAATGCAAATGACTTATTAGAACAAGATAAATCACTACCTAGATCGTTATTGGTTCAAGAAATAATTGAAGAACTTACGAAGAATCCATTAAACTTAAATACAGCAAATCTTGAAGATTTATTAAGAATTCCTTATTTGACGCCGATTCTGGCATATAAAATTTTTGAAGCCAGAAAAAATAAAGGCAACTTCAAATCAGTTTCCGAACTACTAAACATTACTGGTATTGACCAGGAATTATTAGCCAAAATTAAACCGCTAATATTTATTCAGCAAAATCCAAAACCATCAAAAACTTCTTTGACAATTCAGAGCAAATTTGTGTTGGATAGCCTATTAAATTTCAAGCAACTTAAACAATGGGCAATTGATAGTCGGACGACTGTTTTGACTGATAACTTCAAAATGGCAATTTTAGCCGATAAAGATATCAACGAAGCCCGGCTAACCGATTTTCTTTCGGTCGCAGTCGCAATTACTAATAAAAATAATAAACTAATCATGGGCAATTATGTTTTAAGTTTTGGTTCCCAACTTTTGTTTTCCGGTCCTTACTCATATATCAGTTCAATTAAGAATTTTTCTTTAGAGCCAATAAAATCAATGAGTGAATTGAGTGGTAGTTATCATCATTCATCACTTTTCGGTCTTGGCTTTTTTCAAATGATATCAAATTTTGGTATCTATGCTTTTATTTCGTCTTCGCAATTAGATGCCGACATAAAAAATGGTACCGTCAATCGGGTTTATTATTATACCAATTATGCCGATTCTACTGCCCAGGCACGCCGCAATCAACTACGAGCTGATTTAATCGGATTTCGCATCACCAATTTGTTGTTAAATAACGCAATGTTAGTTGGTTTCACGGCATATCATAATCATTATGATAAATCCTTTTCACCCAAAGATTCAAGTAACTCTTTTGTTGGTTCCAAACTCAGTCTGATTGGTTTTGATATCCAAACAAAGATTAATAATTATCTTCTTAGAAGTGAAATTGGCTATTCTCTTAACAACGGTTTTGGTGCTGCTATGCAGATTATTGGTGATTGGCGATTTTTTAAAATTAACATCAACATTTACGGACAACAGAAAAAATTCTTTTCGCCCTACAGTAAATGGCGAACTTTAACTAATCGCCATGATAAAATTAATGGCGTATTCAATATATTTTATAATCTTTCTGGATTTCGAATGTATTTTTTGGCAAGCACCCAGCAAAACTTTACCACCGATTCCTTACCAGCCCGCATCCAATATCGAATTGAACGAACGCAAGCGCCATTTGAATTTCATTTAACGCTAAAGAGTAATTATCGGGAAACAGTCTTAAATACTTATGGTACTCACCTTGATATTAATTACCAATTGAATAAGAACTATGAATTTTTTTGCCGCATCGAAGATAAATACCAAAAAAGAACAGCAGAATTAGGGTGGTTAATTTGTCTTGGTAGTAAATATCATATAAATAATTGGCGGTTCGAATCGCGTTTCTACTACTTTAATATTTTGTCTGCTAATTGTCGAATATATGCTTATGAACCAATATTGGGTAGTTATAGTTTTAGTTATCATGGCTATCGTATTTATGGTTTTGGAACAACTGATATTTTACCAAAACTAATGTTAGTAATCAGTTTTGGTTATACCAATAGTTTTAAAACCAACTGGAATTTAGGAATACAAATAAATACTAAAATATAAAATTATATTTTAGTACCTGAATACTAAATTACTTGGCGCCAATTTCTCTTGGGTTATCCCAATAATCACCAAAATTGATGGTAAAATAACCAGTATCAACTATCGGATTTCGAGTTAATTCCTCATATCCATTGATAATTAAAGTTGCTTTTACCATCGGACCGGTTGCTATCCCTGGTTTATCATTACCGGTAGGTGCAATTATGCCAAGATAAAATTCCTGCCAATCAATCGGAATAACTTTCAAGTTAGTCTTAACTTTACTCTCAATATTAGATTCAATAACAATATTGGTAGCGCCTCTAACTTTTCGGGCATAAGGCCGGTTACTATCACTCTTTTGAAAGATGACCGTATACGAAGTACAGCGAGCAGTATAAGGTGTTGGATAGGTAGGTAAGCCAATACCGGTTTCGTAATAACTTAATTCAACCGGTACAACCCAGTCTTTAAGTAAATATCCATAGGTTGTGTCTTCTTCTTCAATTGATACAACATACCAGTCTTTGACATCGACAATCAAGGGATCATTGTTGCTATTAATTGAAACAATTTTTAATGAATTTGGTGAGGTACGTTGACAGGAATAATAAAAAAACACTAAAAATCCTAATAATATCAATAAACAATAACTTTTTATTTTTGTCATATCTTCTCCCGTTTATTTTATCATAAATAGATTAATAAAACTTTTAAATCTGTCAAGATTTATTTTGCTCTGATACCTAACTTGAAAATCGCAATAGTATTGGTACCGCCCGTAGCTGCGTTTATATCTAAGTCAAATTCGGCATAAGGATATGTTGGTAACACTGAAGGAATAAATTCCACACCGCCACCAAGTCTTAATAAAAGATTATTAGCTCCGCCACCGGTGGAATACATAAAACCAGTCAAGGCATAAGGCGCTAACGACTGCTGTCTAAAAAACAGCATTAAGTCAATCCCAGGGCAAAACACACCGGTTCCAAATGAAGTATGAGTACCAGTAGATTGGAATTGAATATTAAATAAACCGAACCGGGCATATAATTCTTTATAGATGTTAATTAAACCTGTGCCTTCAACAAAAAAGAAATTAGTTGGGTCTCCAACTGAATAGCCACCTGCAACCCCAAAACCAACCGGGAATTTTTCAGCGCTGCTCATTGTAATAAAACTAAGTAACACTATTATCAACCAAATATATTTCATATTACCTCCCTAATATGTTTCTTAATAAAAACTATAATACAACTAAAAGAATAAAAGTCAATAAAAATTTGCTTGACCAGAACTATAAAATTGATTATAGTTGTTGATATGAGACACTCAATTTGTTTATTATTACTAATCGCAGTTCTATTAGCGGTTTCACCACTGAGTAATATTAAAAATACCTACGACCGAATCCAGACAATCCAAGGTAATTTTACCCAAACAATTTGTTCTAATACTGACGGCACTTGTCAACAATTCGAAGGCAAATTTTTTATTAAAAGACCATATTTTACGAGATTAGAAGTCATTAAGCCGGAAAAACAGATACTGATTATTGACAGTGCCAATCTTTATATTTATTTAGTCAATCAAAAAAAGATGTATGTTCAGCCAGCAAATGCCGGGATAAATTTCTTCGCCATTTTTGATCTCCTATTAAGCGATACCCTAGGTTTTCAATTGACTGCAATCGAAAATAATCTTCTGCTGTTTGAACGACAAAAAGACAGTTTACATCAAATTACCGAAAGTTTGCGCAATATCAAGTTTTTCTGTAATCCGAAAACTAATCTAATTGAAAAATTTTCTTATCTTGATGAAAGTGAACGAGAGATTGAATTTGTGCTTTCGAAAATAAAAGTTAATGAGAAAGTTTCACCCAAATTATTTAAACTCACAATTCCAAAAGATGTTGAAATTTTTAAGTGATTTAATAATAAATGAAGTTAATTGTCAAAAATAGTGATTATTGTTTTGCGTGCGGTCCCCAAAATCCCATCGGGTTAAAATTAAAGTTTACACCAATAGCCAACGGCGTTCAAACTGAATTTGTTCCAACCAAAGAATATGAAGGTTTTCAAAATATCACCCATGGTGGTATTGTTGCAACATTATTGGATGAAGCGATTGCCTGGGCTTGTAAAACATGCGGGGTAAATGCCGTAACCGGTGAATTGACCGTGCGTTTTAAAAAACCATTAATAACCGATCAACCAGTAACAGTCATCGGAATTATCAATAAAAATAAAGGTAGATTACTTTTAGGTTCAGCGTATATTAAAGATGCGACCGGGACAATAATTGCAACCGCAACCGCAAAGATGGTCAGCGTATCTTCGTAATTAACCACCATAATTTGATAAACATGTTATTAAAAAATCTCTTCTGAATACAATACCTTATTCTTAAATATGAAGGTTTCGCTAATTTCGCTTGGTTGTCCGAAAAATTTAATTGACTCCGAAATCCTTTTAGGTTATTTAGTTAAATCCAATTATACCTTAGCCGCTGATTGGCAGAACTCCGATGTTTGTATCGTTAATACCTGTGCCTTTATTAATTCAGCAGTTAAAGAAGCAGAACAGTGGATTGCTAAAGCACTTGCTCATAAGAAACAAGGACATATTAAAAAAGTCATAGTTGCCGGCTGTCTATGCCAAAGATACCGACATACTTTGTTAAATAAATTTCCTAATATTGACGGTATAATTGGTATTGACAATTTAGCTGAAATTAACAAAGTAATTGTAAGTAAGGAAAAAATTATAAAAATTTATTATTCACCTCATAATCTGTATGACCATCAAACACCGCGTTTGATTAGCACTAATCATTACGCTTATTTAAAAATTGCTGACGGCTGCGATAATTTCTGCAGTTATTGTTTAATTCCATATATCCGTGGCAAATTTCGTAGTCGGAAAATAACTGATATTGTTAAAGAAGCTAAACAACTTGCACAGTTTGGTGTCAAAGAATTAATTTTGGTCGCACAAGATACTACCCGATACGGCGAAGATATCTATCACCAGTTTTCTTTAGCACGATTATTAAAACATTTAGTTAGAATTAGGGACATTGAGTGGCTTCGAATCCTTTACACTCATCCGGCACATTGGACTGATGATTTAATTAAAGTATATCAAGATAACCCGAAAATCTGCCGATATGTTGATTTACCTCTTCAACACATTTCTGATAGATTGCTGAGATTAATGAATCGACCTTATAATCGAAAAATGATTGAAAAATTATTGGCAAAATTAAGAAAAATTCCGAATATCGCCATTCGCACCAGTTTGATTGTCGGGTTCCCCGACGAGACCGATAAGGATTTTGAAGAATTACTTGAATTTATCAAAGAACAGCAATTCGCCCATCTTGGTTGTTTTAAATATTCCAGAGAAAAAGGCACCATTGCCTACAATTTACCATATCAGCTCCCTGAAAAAATTAAAAAAGAACGCTACGATATTATAATGAAAACGCAACAACAAATATCCTTAAAAAGAATGAACAGTTTTATTGGCAAAAGCGCCAAGGTTATTATTGACCGGAAATCACCAGCCCGACGATATAAATATCTTGCCAGAACACAATATGACGCACCCGACATTGATGGGGTCGTTTATCTAAAAACTGATAAGCACAATATTGGAGCTATTCAAATTGTAAAGATTATTGCTGCTCAGCCTTATGCGTTAATCGCTGAATAAGTTTAGTAATAAAATTTAATTAGGTTTTTTTGAGGTTATTTATTCAATTAAAAAGTTTTAATATATTTGTTTCCTGGTAACTGTCTAATAAGACCTTTAATCTCTAAAGATAAAAGTTGCACCAAAAGTTCTGCTGGCGAACAACTCAAAATATCAGCTATTTGGTCAGCATAGAGCGGTTCCGAACTCAAGGTATCTAAAATCTTTTTTTCAATATCATTGACTGGTATTTCCTTTTTTTCTTTTCGGTCTAACGCAATTTTTAACTCACTACAGATATCTTCAATTGAAGTAACTGGTTTGGCACCATTTTTAATTAACTGGTTGGTGCCAAAACTTGTTTGTTGATTAATTGCCCCGGGTACGGCAAATATTTCACGACCCTGGTCACTTGCCCAACTTACAGTATTTAATACACCCGAATCCGATGGGGCTTCTACTGCCAAAACGCCTAACGCCAATCCGCTGATGATGCGATTCCGTTTCGGAAAATTTATTGCCAACGGTGCCGTCCCAATTGTAAATTCTGATACAATCGCCCCATTATTACTAATCTCGTCATAATATCGTTTGTTTTCGGGTGGATAAAAAACATCGATACCACAACCCAAAACCGCGATTGTTCTGCCGTTAGCCTTTAGGGCGCCGAGATGGGCCGCGGTATCAATTCCTCGGGCTAAGCCACTGATAATCGTAAGACCGATTTGGCTTAATTCATAAGCAAATTTTTCGGCAACCATTTTACCATAAGGAGTTGGACGACGGGTTCCGATTATTGCAATCGCTTTTCCATCTTCAGGTTTAATTTCGCCACGCACGAAAAGCACTGGTGGTGCATGGGCAATATTTCTAAGATTCCTTGGATAATCATTGTCAAGGTACGAAATAATTTTTATTTGTAATCTTTCCGCAATTTTATATTTCTCTTCGGTGTTTTTACTTCGTTGATAATTTTTTATTGCTGATACTAATTCATTATCTATGCCTTTAACTTGTAAAAGTTCTTTTTTGTCGGCAGAAAATATTGCTGCTGGCGTTTGGAAACGCTGTAATAAATTCTTCACTTTCGCTTCCGTGATATGAGGTAGATCGTATAAATCAATAAAGAGATAATTATCGGTGCTCATTATAATTTACCAATATAAGCTGTAAGCTTCTCAATCCCAATATCTTCCTTAGCCGAAACAAAAAAAGTTGGAATATTATTCAAACAGGATAATTTCTTACGCAATGTCTGATACTTTTTTTCTGCCAGCAGATCAATCTTATTAAAAACAACAATCTGAATTTTATTTAAGATTTCTGGATTATATTTTTTAATTTCATTTTGAATTATTTTAAAATCCCTTAATGGATTTTCACGACTAATATCGATAACATAAATTAACACTTTTGTCCGTTCGATATGGCGCAAAAAAACCAATCCTAATCCCCTACCTTCTGAGGCACCTTCGATTATGCCGGGCATATCGGCAACAGTGATACTTTGTTTTTCGGCGGGTAGAATTCCTAAATTTGGAGTTAAGGTCGTAAATGGGTAATCGGCAATTTTCGGCTGGGCAGATGTAATTCTTGCCAATAATGTTGACTTGCCGGCGTTGGGTAGGCCGATTAAACCGATATCGGCAATAAGTCGCAAGATTAATTTTAACCGGCGTTTTTCTCCTTTTTTACCTTTTTCTCTGATTCTTGGTGCGCGATTAGTTGCACTAACAAACGCTGCATTTCCGCGGCCGCCTTTGCCACCACGCGCCACTAAAAGTAATTGATTTGGTTCTAAAATTTCGCCAATTTTTTCGTTATCGTCAGCATCAAAAACATCAGTTCCTAATGGCACGGGAATAAAAATATCTGCGCCATTTTTACCATGTCGATTTTTACCCTGACCATGTTCACCACGCTCGGCGCGATATGAACAACGATATTCTAAATCAGCAAGTGTCTGTAAATGCTTATTTCCAATCAGATATACCGAACCACCATTGCCGCCATTACCGCCATTGGGACCACCAAATGGCACAAATTTTTCGCGTCGAAAAGACACACAGCCATCGCCACCGTCACCGGCAAAAACTTCAATGATTGCTTGATCAACAAACTTCATTGTTTAATTACCACCTGAAACAACTTAGGTTCACAAGATGTCAACATCACACCTTTAGGTAAAATTATTTCCGCGGGCAATTGATATTCACCAACGGCTAATTTTTCGGTGTTAATATTTATTTTAATCTCATTGGCGTTAAGCATATTGATTTTACTCTGAGGGCCATGAACAATAATTATCGCTTTTTTAGGATTAACACTCACATTATATTTAGTGGAAACAATATTAATTGGGATATCAGTAAATATTCTCGTTGTTTCTTTTTCAATATTTGCTATTACTAAAACCGATTCCGGAGAAACTTTATAAAGTCGCGCATCCGGTAAAATAATTTTCAATTTTTTCATTACTTGGTGAACGGTAAAATCACGGATCATAAGTGAATCTGTTAGTAATTCTTTAATAAAGCGCATCTCCGACTCCGGCCCCGACAACTTAACTGTGTCATCGGTCCACACTGCTGAGATATAATAACCTTTTTCGATTTCGCTTTGATAAGGAATTAAAACCGAAATTTGTTTTGTTATCAATTTTTCAATTGTCAGTTCTGAATATGTCGGGGTTATTGATTTTAACAGTACCGGTGCCGGTAGGGTTAATTCTTCTGGTGTTAACTTCACACGATAAAAACCCGGTTTCGCACTTGACAGATTTAAATTATAGACTGGTTGTTTGAAATAAAGCTTTATAAAATTAAATCCAGTGCCAACCAAACTGACACTAATTTTTTCAGTATTGATATTAGTCACAACTAAATCGGCCGGTAAGTTAACAACTTTTACTGAAATATTGGTAGTAACTTCGTGGTTACGCATTAATATTGCTAAAACCCATACTGACAATGCTAATATAATTGCTAAGATTTTAAAAACGATATTTGAAAATAATATCTTAAGAAGTTTGTTTATCACAAGTATGGTATTATCAAGATTATAAGCGATATGTCAAGGTAAAAATTCACAATTAACTTACTATTTTTTAATTATTTAGCTGCAATACTCGATGAAGGCTTTATTTTAAAATTTTTAATTTCTTTCGAGAGTTTTTGTAATATTGAGCGATAACCTTTAACAGACAAAGTGATATTGGTATCATTTTGAACAGTCCGAACAACGCTGCCGATATTATAAATTCTATTTATCAAATCGCCACGGGTTATTGGGATTGTAAAAGTTTTTGTCGTTAATTGGCGGTTGACAAATCGCAAAATTGCCGATTTTAATTTATCAATTCCTTCGTTATTCAGGGCGGAAATAAATATTGATCCGGGATAATTATTTTTAAATCGCTTAATGATATTTGATTCAAAAACACGGTCAATTTTATTAAAAACCATTAATTTCGGCTTTTCTTGACAGCCAATTTCTGCCAATGTATCTTCAACCGCTTTAATCTTTTGTTCAATATCATCCTCTGAGGCGTCAGCAACTTGCAAGATTAAATCCGCATTTCTGATTTCACCAAGTGTTGACCGAAAACTAGCAACAAGTTCGTGAGGAAGGTTTCGAATAAAACCGACCGTATCGGTCACAAATACCATTATATTTTTTGCCAAGATTAGTGGTTTAGTATTTGAATCCAAAGTTGCAAAAAGTTCCGGTGATACTTTAACATTGGCATTAGTCAATCGATTCATTAAAGTTGATTTACCGGCATTAGTATAACCAACTAATGATATTTTAAAGAACGGTTGACGCAGTTTCCTTTGGACGAGTCGCTCTTTATCAATTTTAGCTAATATCCGTTTAAGAATCGCAATGCGTTCTCTAATTCGTCTGCGGTCCACTTCTAATTTCTTTTCTCCTGGTCCTCGGGTTCCAATACCGCCACCTAATCTTGAGAGTTCAACGCCAAGACCAACGAGGTTACTCCGCCGATATTCTAATTGTGCTAATTCAACTTGTGTTTTTGCTTCGGCCGTTTTAGCGTGTTGAGCAAATATATCTAAAATTAATGCCGTTCGGTCAATTACTCTTGTGTTAGTTATCTGACTAATATTCCGAATCTGCGTAGCACTTAATGGCTCGTCAAAAACAAGCAAATCAATTTTGTGCTTTTCACATAATTGTTTCAACTCATCGATTTTACCTTTACCTAAAAAAGTCGCTGGATCCGGCCGTTCTCTTATTTGTAATATTTTTTCAACTACCTCGCCACCAGCAGTTTTGACCAACGCTTGTAATTCTTCTAATGAATCAATCTTTTGCCAACGTTGGCGGTTATCTTCAGCAACACCAATTAACAACGTTCGTTCCATACCCTTTATCTTAAAACATAAAAGACTCGTTGAAAGATAGTAATAATATTACCAATTAATATGACTAACAAAGCATAGTGAAAATAAGGATATCGTAAAATAATCAATCCCAAAATTATTACTATGAATCTTATCGGCCGTTCAAAAATGCCAATTTTACAGTCCTGTCCAATTCCTTCAGCTCGGGCTCGAATATAGCTGACAAGCATTGAAGTAAATATTGTGCAAAATACCAAACTCGATAATAATTTATTTGGATAATAGTATAGAAAAAACCCAAGAAAGATAAAAAATTCAGCAATGCGGTCAAGAACCGAATCAAGAAAAGCACCCTTTTTGTGAATTGTGCCGGTCTTTCTGGCAATTTCGCCATCTAACGTATCAAACAATGCTATAATAATGATAAAGATAATAGCTAATAACCATTTGCGGTAAGCGATAAAAATACCAGCTAACATACTTGTGGGTAGTGACGCAATTGTCAAACAGTCGGCAGTGATCTTTAATTTTATCAAGAGATTAGTTAATGGGGATAAAAAATTCCTGCCCCAGTTCTTAACACTTTCTTTCATAATTACTTTTCCGTCACTGTTTTCCCTTCAACAATTAAAACAATTTCGCCTTTTAGCTTTTTGTTTTCCAGTTGCGAAATTACTTCGCTGATTTTATCGCGAATAATCGTTTCAAATTTTTTGGTCAGTTCTCTAACTAATACAATTTTTCTATCGCCGAAAATCTCGAGCATGCTTTTAAGCGAATCTTTTACTCGATATGGTGAGTCATAAAAAATCATTGTCCGTTCTTCGTCTTTGAGATTTTGTAATTTCTTATGTTTTTTACCTTTTCGCTTTGGTAAAAAGCCCTCAAAAGCAAATCGGTCACTTGGTAATCCAGAAACAATCAACGCGGCAATAAGTGCTGACGGACCAGGAATGGGGACTACCGGGATATTGTTTTCGATTGCTGTCCGGATTAAATAGTAACCCGGGTCAGAGATTCCCGGGGTGCCGGCATCAGAAACTAAAGCAACTGATTTACCGGTTTGGATAAACTTAATAATCTGGTCGGTTTTTTCTTTTTTATTATACTCAAAATAACTAGTTAGTTTATTTTTTATCTGATAATGATTTAATAAAATTGTTGTGTGACGAGTATCTTCGCATGCGATCAAGTCAACTGCTTTTAAAATTGTTAGCGCTCTCAAAGTGATGTCGCTTAAATTACCAATGGGGGTACTAACAATATATAATGCCGGAATTAACGAACCATTAAATTTCAATTTTTATTCGCCAAAACGGATTCCATTTAAATTTTTTGTTATTGATGCGTAATAATGAGTGAATGTCAGGGTAATGCCGACTCAGTTACGATATAATTTAACGGATTGACCCAATTGTCTGCAACTTTAATGCCATAATGAAGATGGTTACCGGTGGCACTGCCGGTTTTTCCAACCGTCGCAATAATATCGCCCCGTCTTACTTTATCCCCGACCCGAACTTTTATTGTTTGGCAATGAGCATAAAAAGTTATGTAGCCAAATCCGTGGTCAATTTCAATATATCGTCCCCAACCCGGTTTATAGCCAGCAGAACGAACTCTGCCATCAGCGGTTGCACGAATTGGCGTTCCAGCCGGTGCAACAATATCAAGTCCTTCGTGGAATTCTTTGCGGTTAGAGATCGGCGATTTTCGATAACCATAACCACTGGAAATAAAACCTGCCACTGGCCAAATTGATGGTGTATGGTTAATTAATTGTGTTTGTTGTTCCAAAAATCGTTTCAGTTCCCGAAAACTTTTTTCCTGTAGTTTTGCTCGTTCAATCAAATTATCAACCGATGCTAAAAGTTCATTTTCTGAAGCACCACCATATCCCATTGCACGTAAATCCTTCGGCATTAATTCCAAATTAGCGGCGATCCGAATCTGAGCATCTAACTCGGCTAATTCTTTTAGTTTGCTATTTAAAGTATCTAATTGCGATTTTACAATTGTTAAATCTTCTTTTAGTTTTTTGTTTTCAAAGGCTAATACCGAAATTTTTTGTTTTGCCAAAAGATAGCGACTATTGAAAAAGACAAAATATATTGTGCTAATGATTGAAAATAAAAATGCAATTATTATGAAATAAAACACTATTTTTGAAATCGTAAAATTAAAAAATCTTACCGATTTTTTTTCAAATATAATAATATTTATCTTATTCATTTGAAAGTAGTTTACAAAAAAATTACATTTTGTCAAGCCAAAAATTTTATCTCAAACATAATTTAATCATAATTCGCAGTAACGCCGCAAAAATCCTGTCATCACGACTACCTGAAAGGCGCATGACAATCCCGCCCTAAAGACCCGTATCAAGTGCACGATGACATCATACAAAGACTAAAAAATCGGGGGCTTTTCAGCCCCCGGTTAGAAATTAATGATCAACCAATTACTGAATAATCAATTTAACAATGTCGCGATTATTTTTATTCTCACACTTCACAAAGTATATGCCTTTTGCCAATCGATTAGTTGCAAATCTCATTGCGTAACTACCAGCGTCAAGATGTTCATTGACCACGGTCGTAATCAATCTTCCAGAGGCATTATAGACTTTAATTATAACTCTATCCGCGTATTTGAGATTGAAGCTAATGGTTACATAATTGTTAGCCGGATTAGGATTTATTGCAAATTCAAGATTTTTACCTGTCAAATTATTTTCAGTTTGAACTGATGTGTTATCCGATTGGAATAAATTACCGACTTTTGCTATTGTTGCTGATGCCGGTGTGTATTCCCAAAACTCTCGGGTATTTCCGCCTTTGAGCGCATAAATTAGTCCATTATAAGCAACTAACGAGCCACCATGTTTTACTTTTTTAATCCCGGGTATGTCTTCTAACCGATACCAAGAATCCTGTTCAGGCTGATAATATCCAAAGAGGTTTTTATTACCGCCACGAAATGCATAAATTCTTCCATTTAATGCGGTTAAGGCTCCGCCATCTTTTACTTTTGCTTTGGCTGGTCTTAACGGGTTATCAAACGATGGTTCTCTAAGCCGTGTCCAGTGGTCAAGTGAAGGTGCATAAGCATAAAAGTGATTAGAATTACCGCCAACAAATGCATAAATCAGGGTATCTAAGGCTGTTAATGCTCCTCCGCCTTTAATTTTCTTACCGTCAACCGTCAATAGTGAACATCGTGGTATCCAACTATCATTTACTGGCGCATACATCCAAAACTCTCGGGTATTACCGCCTTTGAATGCATAGATTGAGTTATCGTAGCCAACTAATGCGCCACCGGCTTTAACTTTTGTCGGCTTAGTTGAACTCAGATAATATTTGGGTATATCTTGCTTTCGAATCCAAGTATCATATCCAGGATAATAAGCCCAAAACTCATTGGTGCCGCCACCCTTGAACGCATAAATGACGGTATCAAATGTAGTCAGTGAACCACCGGCTTTAACATTTTTCATAACCAACTGTCCATCAGGTTTCATAACATAAGGAATTACTCGTCGTTGATACCAAGTATCTTGTGTTGGGACATAAACATAAAATTCGTTAGACATTCCACGGAAGGCAAAGATTGAATCAAGATATACTGTCATTGAACCGCCGTGTTTCACGCCTTTTCCATTACCATTTTGTGTCGGCATATCCATTTTTTGAATCCAGCCCGATGCATAAATTTTTCTTGTCAAAACATCATTAATTGGATATTGGTCGCCGGGATAATTAGTTTGAACAGTCAAAGTATATGTGTCTCGGGCCGGGATATATTTCTGAAAAACAAACGCCGCGGTTGATTCTGGTTTTATCGTTGTGCTGACTAATGCTGAGTCCTTCTGGTCTCTCATTTGAAAATACACATACCAGCCAGGCGTTAAATCCTGCTGGCCTACATTTTTAATTATAACTTGAATGTCCAATGTATCTTCTGCGGCGATTGCTTCCAAGGGTGTAATTGCAATTGGCGTTGCATCAAGGTGTTTGGTATACATTACCGCAAAATCATCAATCTGCCACCGTCCAGCATTATAGGCAAAATAACGATAAGCAATTTTAACATTAGGCTGGCCAGCAACTAACGAAGTAATGTTGTGGGTTTGGTAACCATAACTCACCAATTCACTGACACCGCCAACATAACGGGTTATCTCGGTCCAATTATCACCGCCATCAATACTTAAAAGCACATAGCCAGTATCAGGGTCAGCATTTTTATAACCTTCGTATTGATGCCAGAAACTGAGGGTGTATTGGGAATCTGCTTCTGAGCAGTTAATTCTTGGTGATATTAGCCATTCGTCTTGATGTTCTCTGGGCGCGTATCTCACCGCCGCCACTTCTCGATACGGAATTGCAATTACACCTTTAAACCAGTCATTATGATTCCATCTCTTTATCGGTTCATCACCATTATCAATTATTTGCCATCCACAGAACGGTGGATTATTACCAAAAGTGCCCCAATCTTCATTAAAGTCTTTGGCATACGGCACATCGTGATATTCAGGACAAACAATAACCGATTTATAGACTGTATCATTGGTTGCATCTTCATCGCTAGCGAGTTGCGTGAAAAATTTTATCAGATAATTGCCGGCATTAGTTAAGGTCCATTTAAACTCCAGGTCTATGAAATCAAAAGCATCAATCGAATCAATCATTACGGAATCGATTGGGTCATTATTGGCACTCATCATTACTTGAACGCTCTCTTGGCAAGTTGAACCAAAGTTATAAACGCGGATTTTGAAGGTATCGGTTTCACCAACAACTAATGGCAAACTTTTTATCTCCAAGAGACTAGCAACCCCCATATCATTGATCTCGGGTTTACCCACTTCAATATCGTCAATAAACCAGACATAACTAATGCCATGATTTGCCGGTCCATCTTCAACCTGCCAGGCGATTTTTATTGTCTGCTCAGCATAAGCGCTTAAATCAATATAAACTGGCTCTTCATAACGGTTCCAACCTCGTTCTTGAGTAGATAGGTCGTATAAAAGATTGGTATCGCCACTGGCGGTAATAATTTTGGTATAATAATGGTCGCTATCCGAAGAACCACAAAAACCATAATACCAATAGCGTAAATAATATTGGTTAGTTGCTGAACCAGTAAGTGTAATCTCTGGCGTTATTAGCCATTCGTTCTGTTCATTATAAGACCACCACAATCCAGCCGATGCTGGTAAAGTACGGACAACATATACCGGTGTGGTAAATCGATCCCAAAAACAGTTATAGACACCGTTATTACCAGTATTGGTCTGAATTCTTGTCCAGCCGGAAGGTGGAAAAGTTGGACTTGTAAAATCTTCGGCGAAAAGTATGGATCTAACTGAATTTGACTTTGGGTGAAGGGTTGTAGGAAAAACTGGCAGCGGTTGTTGGTCAAACTTGGTCTCTTCGGCTTCGTCTTTACTCAACGGCTGATAATTATAAGCAAAACACACAGTTAAACCAATAACTATTAAAACAACTATTTTTTTAGCCATAAGGCGCCTCCGTTTCTTTATATTATTTACATTACTAATGCAATTTGGTATTGTCAAGCTTTCTTAGCAATTGATTGGTCCAACAGATGCTGTTCAGTTTATGAGATTCAATTTTTACTGACACCTTTTTATCAAAAAATCAGTCTATATATAATATATGGGGTTAAAAAAGAGATTGAACATTATATTCAGCGATACGGCAAAGGGCAAGCCCTGATAGCACTCAGGGAGTGAGCCTTAGGCTTAAAAAAGTTCTCAGAACAAAAAACAGCATTGACTTCAGATTAAAGCCATAAATCGGTCTGAGTCAAAGACTATGAATGGTTGTCTGAATTATCGTCAGCACGAGCCAAAGCTACCCACTCAGAACCGAACCCAGAATGGTATTCAGGAGCAATCTCAGAATGGTATTGAGAATTGGTTTAAGGACCGAGGCGAGGATGAAGGCAGAAAAATAATCTACTTTCGGTAATTGCGAGCACTTTTGTCATTCCATACCTGACACAAGAGATATAATCAAATGTTGTGGAAAATTTGAAAGTAGGTCATTTATGAGTATAATAAAAACGCCGGTACCATAGAATAATCAAGATACCGGCAGAAAGGAACAATAACTATGAAAGGTTATGTTAAAAATCAAATTAAGTCAAGAGCATTCTTAAACCGCAAACAAAAACAAACCAACCGTAAACTCCATAAAGAATCAAAAAAGTATCTCAATGATATAATCGATAAAATTGCCCGCAATGGTGCCAAAGAGGCTATCGAATCCGCACTATTAGTTGAACGCGACGAGTTTTTAGGCCGCAAACCACACCAACGTGTCCCAGATAAAGACTTCCGCGGTTATCGCAATGGCTATAGTCTAAGAACCATCGGACTGGTCGGCGGCCAAACTAAAATCAAAATGCCCAGAGTCGCTGATAGCCAAGAACCATTCGAATCAAAAATCTTACCACCATATCTTCGAACAACCCCAGCAGTACTTAATACCTTACCGCAACTTTATCTTTATGGTTTATCTAGTGGTGACTTTCGGGAGGCGTTGGCGGTCTTATTAGGTAAAGATGCGGTTTTAAGTCCGGCTTCGGTAATGAGACTGAAAGCGCTGTGGTTTGAACAATATCTTCAGTTTCACAATCAGCCGTTGGATTCGCATTATGTCTATGTTTATGCTGATGGTATCTATCTGAATGTTGGATTAGTTAAAGAGCGCTTGTCACTCTTAGCAGTCATTGGTGTCAACGAGCAAGGACAAAAGCGTTTATTAGCGTTAATTCCTGGTTATCGTGAGAGTTATGAGAATTGGTTA
>JBDRUR010000027.1:0-18350 GCA_039801485.1 Caldifarciminota bacterium | reverse complement strand
GCTTGCCTTTTTTAGTTTAATTGTAATGATATATATTATAGACTGATTTTCTAATAAAAAGGTTTCACTAAACTTTCTTGAGTCAAATTTTTTATTAGTAAATATTTTTAATTTAATTAAAAAATTATTTTTTCTGTTTTTCTAACTGTTCTTTAATGTGGTTTAAAATGTTCAAGGCTTGTAGTGGTGTTAATGTTTCTAAATTCAACTTTCGAATTTCTTGGAGTAAAGGATGTTCAATTGGTTGAAACAATGAGATTTGAAAGTCTTTATCTTTGCTCAAACCTTGCAAACTAAACTCTTCGCCTTTTTCAAAATTATTTAGCACCTGTTTCGCACGTTCAATTACTTCTGCTGGCAGGCCTGCCAATTTCGCAACTGCAATGCCATAACTTCGGTCGCTTTTTCCTTCAACGCATTTTCGTAAAAAGATGATTTCGTCCCCTTTTTCTTTAACTAAAAAGTTATAGTTTTTTACTCTTGGTAGATACTGGACAATGTCGGTTAATTCATGGTAATGGGTTGCAAATAATGTTTTTGGTCGTAATGCCTGGTTTTGATGTAAGTATTCAACTACTGCCCAGGCAATCGCTAAGCCGTCATAAGTTGCGGTACCGCGTCCAATTTCATCAAGAATTACCAGGCTTTTAGGTGTGGCATTATTCAAAATATTGGCGGTTTCAGACATTTCGGCTAAAAAGGTAGAAACACCACGCGATAAATCATCTGAGGCACCGATGCGTGTAAATATCTTATCGACGACACCGATTTTCGCCTCACGGGCGGGCACAAAAGAACCAATCTGAGCCATAATCACAATTAATGCCACCTGTCGTAAATAAGTTGATTTGCCTGCCATATTTGGCCCAGTGATTAATAAGATCTGATGGGAATCTAAATTAAGAAAAACATCGTTAGGCACAAACGGCTCTGAGGTTAATTTCTCAATAACCGGATGACGCCCATCTTTAATAATGATTTCGTCCGAATTGTTAACTTCCGGTTTTGTGTAATTATTAAGCAAGGCGACATAAGCCAAACTGACCAAAACATCGAGTTCTGAGATTATTGCCGAAACATTCAATATATCCGAGACTTTTTTAGCAATGTCTTTTCTTAATTCCACGAAGATATCATATTCGATAGCTTTTATCCGTTCTTCAGCGTTTAATACCCGATTTTCATATTCTTTTAGTTCGGGCGTGATAAACCGTTCACAGTTTACTAGTGTTTGTTTCCGAATGTAGTTCTTGGGCACTAAATTTAGATACGATTTTGTTATCTCAATATAATAGCCAAATACTGAATTATAATTTATTCTCAAATTGGGAATACCAGTTCTTACTCGTTCTTCTTGTTGTAATTTGGCAATAAATTCCTTAGTATTATTAGCGATCGCGCGTAATTCATCTAACTCTTTCATAAAACCCGGCTTAATTAAACCGCCGTCGGTAACACTTAATGGTGGTTCTTCAATTAGTGTCTTTTCAATTTGGGCAATTAAATCCGCAAAATCGGTTAAATCCTGGTTAAAGTTTTGTAATAAAAACGACCTGGTAGTTTTAATGGTATCTTTAATTGCTGGGATTTTTTTCAGCCAGTTTTTTAGGGCAATAATATCCCGGGCATTACAACGCTCACAGGCAATGCGCGAGGCATTTCGTTCGATATCGCCAATTTCTGCCAAAATTTCTCGAAGTTCCTTGATTAAATATTTGTTGGTAATTAGCTCTTCAATGGTTTCTTGTCTTTGCTTGATTTTTGAGATATCTAATAACGGCGTTAAAATCCAACGTCGTAGTAGTCGGGCACCACCAGGAGTTTTTGTTTGGTCTAAAACTGACAATAGGGTCGCTTGCGTTGAACCGTCTCGTAATCGTTCAGTTAATTCTAAATTTCTCCGAGTTGTCCGGTCAAGTAAGAGAAAATTGGCTTCATTGTAGGGAACAATTTTTTTAATATGAGGCAGTGTATTCTTTTGAGTTGTTTCTAAATAATATAGTACTGCGCCAGCTGCTTGAATTGCCAACGGCTTATCTTCAATGCCGAATCCGTCTAATGTTAAAATGCCAAAATGGCTTAATAGTTTTTCGTAGGCAAAATCATAGGAGAAATAATAATCGTCGATAACAGTTTTAGCATAAGCACTATCTTGTAATAAAGTTGGCTGCCAGTTTTGATTTTGGGGTAAAACAATTTCTTTCGGGTCAATTTTCTGAACAGTTTCCGTTAATGAATTATAGTTGATTTCGCTGACATTAAATTCGCCGGTAGAAATATCGGCAAATGCCAAACCGCATTTTTCATTATCCTGAATTACTGCTAATAAAAAATAATTTTTTTTCGAATCCAACAACGATGGCCTTAAAATTGTGCCGGGCGTGATAACCTCGATTACTTCACGCTTAATTAATTTGGAGACACCAGCCGGTTCAATCTGTTCGCAGACCGCAACCTTCAGTCCTGCTTCAACCAAGCGGGCAATATAATTGTCAACCGATTTGACCGGGACACCAGCCAGCGGTACTTTTGCTGATTTGCCATGGGTACGTGATGTTAATGTTAATCCCAAAACCTCTGACCCAATTTTTGCGTCCTCATAAAACATTTCATAAAAATCACCCATTCGAAAAAGTAAGATGGTATCTTTATATCGCTCTTTAATTCGGTGATATTGCAAGAGTAACGGCGTTAATCGTTCTGAGATCATTATTGGTTGATACCGATAAAATGAGTTAACTTTTTATTTGATTACATTATCAAATAAATTCTCCAAAATGTTTTTCGTTTTATTGATATCATTAGCCTTTAAATACAGTGTTGCCAAGGCGATTTGCGGTAAAATATCTTTGCGTTTATCAATAGGTATTCTATTAATGACGCCGATTGCTTGGTTAATTTCATCCTTCTTAACATAGATATGCGCTAAAGCAAAATATAAACCAAGGTCTTCGGGTATTTTCTTTAGCAACTGTTCATATAAATCAATAACCTTTTCATATTGTCCTAAGTCGTAGTATGCCCGTTCTAACCGCGAGCGAACTAAATGGTTTTGGTTCGGTGAATATTCTAAAATCTCATTCCAAATTTTCACCGCCATCTCAACATCGTGTTTGTTATAATAATAATCACCCAAGGCAATCAGTGCCGGAACGGATTTGCGGTTTAATGCCAATGCCTGTTTAAAATATTTTGCTGACTGTTCCAGGTTTTTCAATGATAAGTTCTTGCCAATTTCAAGATAGTAATTTGATAATTGCTCTTTATCCGTTTGAATTTTTTCTAATTTTTTAAGCAGTTCTTCACATTCTTGCCACCGCTCGGTTTTGCTATATAATTCTAACAGTCGCTCATAGTAAGTAATGTTATTACGGTCAAGGTTTACCAACTCTTCTAAGAGTGAAATTGCTCGCTGTATGCGGTCGGTCTTGATATAATAGTTAGCTAAATTGGCATAGACTTTTTTCTCGTCTTCTTTTGACATATTGCGTCGCACGGCTAACCGCTCAAATATTTTCGCCGCCCGATCGGTTTCGCCTTTTTTGGTGTACAGCTCGGCTAAACGTAAATAAGCGTCAACATTATTCGAATCCGCCATTACCGTCTGTTTTAGTTTTTCAATTGCCTCATTCTCCTTGCCGTCCAAGATTAACGATAGTGCCTCAGTATAACTAGCGATTGGTAATTTTTGACGCCGCAGATAATCACGGACAAATGGATAAATTGCAATTACCGCAATTAATAATAAAATAATAATAAAGACCCACATTATTACTCCTTTTTTAAATCATTTTGGGGTGAAATATCTAATGGTAAATTGCGTAATGTGGTCAGTTCTGCCAGTAACGCCTCGTTCTCTTTTTTTTGCTTTCGTAATTCGGTTCGTAATTTTATCTCATTGACTAACCAGAAAAAACCGATTGTAATTATTCCAAATACATAGGCATATAACATAATTAATGATAGCGGCTTTTCATAGGTCTTACCAAATACATCAATCGACACAGTCTGCGTAGAATTATTTAAGACAAAATAGATTAACAAAATGCCGATAATAAAAACAATTATTATTCGGACAGTTGTCACATTTCCTCCTTTTTATTTGGTGATGAGCAATTATTAACGATATTATCTTTAGTCGCTATTTGCTCATCAGTTCGAATAATCTCACCAATCGGTGTCCATCCTGATACTGCTTTGATGCGACATTGATAAAGTTTACCAACATCAACTATTTCATTGATAATGACAACCTTATTATTTTTTGTTCTACCCAATGACTGTTTGCCGTTATGCGATTCAATTAAGACCTCAACAACTTTGTTATGGTATTGTTGGGATTTCTGCTTCGTGATTTTATTCTGAAGTTCGATCAGCCGTTCCAGCCGATTTTGACTTACTACTTTATCAACTTTTGGATAGAGTGCTAATGCCTTGGTATATGGACGCTCAGAATACTTAAACAGATAGGCATAGTCGAATTGGATTTTTTGCATAACTTCATATGTTTCGTAAAAATCCTGTTCGGTCTCTGTTGGAAAGCCAACCATGACATCAGTAGTAAGCGATATTTCAGGCATTAGTTTTCGAGCAAATTCAATTTTGGCAAGGTATTCTTCTTTGGTATACTTGCGGTTCATCAATTGTAAAATTCGATTTGACCCGGATTGTAGCGGTAAGTGTAATTGGGGACAAAATTTCTTTAACGAACTAAACACGATTAGATGTTCTTGAGTTAAATCCTTGGGATGCGATGTAATAAATCTAAGCCGTTCAAAGCCGTCAATTTTATCAATGATTTTCAATAAATCTAAGAAATTCAGACTGCCATCATGCCAGGCTAATACATTTTGACCAACTAAAGTGATATCTTTTACGCCATTTTCAATTAAATTTTCGATTTCGGTTAAGATCTGTTGTTTTGATTTTGACCGTTCTCGCCCGCGCACATAAGGAACAATACAATAAGCGCAATAATTATTACAGCCGCGCATAATTGATACAAAACCAGTTACTTTTGAAGGGGTTTTAGGTAAGATGCCTTCGTAATTTTCCAGTGTCAATTCGCAACATATCTGTTTAGTTTTTGTTCGCTGAAAGTCAGCAATCAGTTCCGGTAATTTTCGATATTGGTCTGGTCCGACAACCAAATCAACCCCATCATTGCTATTAAATAAGTTTTGATAATTTTGTGCCAAACAGCCGAGTATCCCAATAATTAAATCGGGTTTTGAATGTTTTAAATGTTTGAGCACATTTAACCGCCCCAATACTCGCTGTTCGGCATGGGCTCTGACTGCACAGGTAATTAAAAAAATGATGTCGGCTTCATATTCATTGTCAACCCTGGTATAATTGGCTCGGTTCATTATTGCGCAAACAATGCCTTCTTCATATAAGTTCATTTGACAGCCATAGGTTTGAATGTAATATTTGTTATTCATCGTATAAATTATATTTTACTCAAATTTCTGTTTTGTCAACCATAAAGTTTAAATTTTAAGATAGCTATCATCGTGATAGTTGAGTTATTCAGTCGATTGTAAAGGTGTCAACCGATGGTCGCCAATAACTCTTAATAAATTCCGAATTGATACGATCTTTTGATTTTTAATAAAAACTCGTGGCACTCTTGGGCTGACGCGACAAGTAATTTCGTAAGGAATCGTATTTGCCCACCGCGCCAGTTCCTGGGCGGTAATTGTTTGATTATCAGAACTACCAAGTAATGTCACAATGTCACCGATCTTCACACCAGGAATGTCAGTGACATCAATCATAATCATATCCATACAAATATTGCCAATAATCTTTGCTCTTTTTGATTCATCCCAGAGTTGAACAATTACTTCACCATTATTTAAAGCGTATGGATAGCCATCACCATAGCCAACTGAGACAACTGCGACAGTTGAATCTCTTTTCGTAATAAATTTCCGGTCATAACTAATACTGTATCCTTTCGGCACTGAACGCAGATTTACGATTCGACTGCGCAGACTCATTACCGGCATTAAATTTATTTTCCGTTCATCAGAATTTGTGATTATTCTTGGCGATATGCCATAAACCATTAATCCCGGCCGAATCATATCAAAATCCGCATTAGGAAAATTAAGGAAACCAGCAGAATTGGACGCATGACGAATAAAACCTTTGATGCCGATTTCGTTAAGTTTGTGGCATAATGTTTCAAAGCGATCAATTTGGTATTTGGTAAACTCCGGGTCACTGTCAGCTGATGGAAAATGGGTGAAGATGCCATCAATTATTAATGACTTAAAACTGGCAATTTCTTGAATTTGGAATAAGGCTTGATCATAGTCTAATCCGGTTCGTCCCATGCCGGTATCGACTTCAATATGGATATGCATGTTCGCGCCTTTTGTTTTTGTGCTTTCATACAGAAATCGCGCAAATTCCATCTCGCTCACGGTCGGAATTAGGTCATATTCCCAAAGCGTATCAATTTCAAAATACGGAATTGGACTAAGAATTAATATCGGCGTGTGGACACCACCATAACGAATCGAAATGCCTTCTTCGACACCAGCAACACCTAACATATCGACTTCATTTTGTAGTTCTAAGGCAATTTCTTTGGCACCGTGACCATAGGCATCGGCTTTAATCGCCAATAAAATCTTCTTATTACCAATTATATTTTTTATGCAATTCAAATTATTCCGTAAGGCATTCAAATCGATTTCCGCCCAAATTCTTCCCAAGTCCATTAATTTGATACTAAATTATTTTTTATTAAAAGTCAACGGCAATCAACAAGTTATAATTATTTCTGCTAAAAAATCTAATTTGTGAGTTTTAATTTGAATTTTTATTTACGGTGATTAAAAAGCACTGAGTGGACATCCTTTATTGATTTGACAAATATGAAATTTAAATTCTTTTTGACATTTTCGGGAATTTCAATCAAATCCTTTTTATTTTCCGCCGGCAATAGAACAGTTTTAATGCCGGCGCGATTAGCGGCGATTATCTTTTGTTTTATGCCGCCGACCGGTAAAACCCTGCCGGTTAAAGTTATTTCCCCGGTCATTGCGATATGGGGGTCAATCGGAATATTTTTTAATAATGATAATAATGCTGCGGAAATAGCGATACCTGCGGATGGACCATCTTTCGGTGTTGCCCCGGATGGAATGTGAATATGTATATCCGAATTGGTAAAGAAATCTTCGTTAATCTTAAATTTCTCACTATTACTGCGGATATAAGAAAGTGCTGCCTGTGCTGATTCTTTCATGACATCGCCTAATGAACCAGTAAGTAACAACCCCTTTTGTCCTTTCATCCTGGTTGCTTCAATAAACAAAATCTCGCCACCAAATGGTGTTACTGCCAAACCAGTTGATACCCCAGTAATGCCTTGTCGGGCAGCGACTTCTGAAAAATATTTTGGTGGACCTAAATATTTGTTGAGATTGCCAGAATTTATATAAACTCGTTTTTTCTTGCCTTCGGCATAAAGTCTAGCAACTTTACGAATTATTGCCCCAATTTCTCTTTCTAAGTTACGGACGCCAGCCTCCCGAGTATAATCAGTGATAATCTTTTGAATTGCTTTGTCAGAAAAAACAACATCTTTTTTAGTTAAACCTGCCTCTTTTAGTTGTCGGGCAATCAGAAATTTTTTGGCGATCATTAATTTTTCCTCATCAATATAGCCCGGGATTTCAATAATTTCCATCCGGTCCCTTAGTGCCGGAATAATGGTATCAACCATATTGGCCGTAGTAATAAACATTACTTTTGACAAATCGAATGGAACTTCTAAGTAATGGTCAGAAAAACTAAAGTTCTGTTCTGGGTCCAACACCTCTAACAACGCTGACGAGGGGTCGCCACGGAAATCAGTTCCAATTTTGTCTATTTCATCTAACATAAATACCGGGTTATTTGTGCCAGCATTACGAATACCCTGAATTATTCGTCCCGGAAGCGCGCCAACATAAGTCCGGCGATGGCCCCGAATCTCAGCCTCATCGCGAATGCCTCCTAAGGAAAATCGCACAAATTTTCTTCCTAAGGCATTGGCAATCGAACGCCCCAGTGAGGTTTTACCGACCCCGGGTGGCCCAACAAAACATAGTATCGGTCCTTTTGAGTCTTTTCTTAATTTTTTAATTGAAAGATATTCTAAAATGCGCTCTTTAACTTTGTTGATGTTATAATGGTCTTGGTCTAATATTTTCTTAACTCTTTTAATATCCAGATTATCTTCACTGGATATTGACCAAGGTAAGTTTATTAACCAATCAAGATAGGTCCTGACAACGGTATATTCTGCAACTTGCGGTGACATCTTTGAGAGACGATTCAACTCTTTCAAGGCAACATCCTTAACTTCTTTGGGCATATTCATTTTCTCAATTTTTTCTCGTAGTTCATTAATTTCAGCAGTAAGTTCATCGGTTTCGCCCAGTTCTTTTTGGATTGCTTTAAGTTGTTCGCGGAGCACAAAATCGCGCTGACTCTTATCTAATTCGCCTTTGACTCGTTCTCGTATCTTCGCACTTAATTCCAAAATACTAATTTCTTTATTGAGTAATGGGACAAGATTAGACAGCCGTTCGGTCGGGTCAATCGTTTCTAAAAGCTTTTGTTTTTCTTCAATCGTAATATTAAGATAATGGGCAATAAAATCAGCCAGTTTTGAAGGCGACTCGATATTTAATACAATTGTGCTTAATTCATCCGGCAGATATTGAGCCAACTCAGATAATTTCTGAAACATATTTAAAATGTTTCTCATCAACGCTTCGGTCGAGATGTCTTTTTTCTCTGGTTCATCAATTGGTGCTACTAATGCTTTTAAATATGGGTCAGTTTGGACATAAGCATTAATTTGGGCCCGTTTGACACCTTGGAGTAAAATCCGCATTGTCCCGTCAGGAAAACGCAGCATTTTAAGGATGTATGAAATTGTGCCAATACGATACAAATCATCCGGGCCGGCTTCTTCAATATTTTGGTCTTTTTGGGTTACCGCACAAACCATCTTATTGCCCGCCAATGCTTCATCTACTAATTTCAATGCTCGATTAGTTGAAATTACCAATGGCACTATAACACCCGGAAAAATCACACCACCCCGAATTGCCAATATCGGTAATTGGTCAGGGATTTCTGATTTTTTAATCTCTTCGTTCATATTTATAATAACAATTCCTCATTCAACTTTTATTATTTTTACCGCTTTTTTATCTTTCGAGAACTCCATTTTTAACAAACCATCTTGCAGACTCACCTTAGTTGATTTTACATTAATGCGTGATGGCAAATAGATTCTTTTTTTAAATCTGCCGTAAGGAATTTCTAAGTTGTAAAATGAAGTTCCTTCTTTCATTAACTCCATTCTTCGTTTTCTGCCATAAATTAAAACCATCGTTGGTCCGACAGCAATTGATAAGTCTTTTTTCTTAACACCGGGTATTTCAAGAATTAAGAAGATCTTATCATTTATCTCAAATAAATCAGTCGCCGGTTCGAAAAAGGTTTCGGTTAATGAAGGAGATATCTCTTGGAAAAAAATATCATCAATTAACGCCGAGACATCATCGAAGAATTTTATAATACTTTTATATCGTTCTTGCATGATTGTGTTCTCTATTATATTAGACTACTGATTCTGCTCAATTGGTTCAGCAATTTTCAAGCATAGTCTTTTAATTGTTAGCGCCTTACCGGTTTCGCTATCAATTGTGATAATTACACCGTTAATGTGGACATTTTCTTTAGCGGGCAATAATCGTAATGGAATTGAGTATAATATTTTTTTCACTGATAAGTCAATGCGCATACCTAAAACCGAATTCATTGCGCCACACATCCCGATATCAGTAATATAAGCAGTCCCTAATGGTAATATTTGCTCGTCAGCGGTTTGGACATGCGTATGGGTTCCAATCACGCCAGACACTTTACCATCCAAAAACCAGCCAAACGCTTTTTTCTCGGCAGTTGCTTCGGCATGGAAGTCAATAAAAATAATCGGTGTCTCTTGTTTCAGTTTTTCAATTTCGGTTAGCGCACACTCAAAAGGACATTTTATTGGCTTTAAAAATACCCGCCCCAGTAAATTAATAATGCCAATTTTTATTTCGTTAACAGTATAAATTTGTGCTCCTTTGCCCGGCACGTCATTATGGAAATTTGCCGGTCTCAATAGCCGTGGTTCGCTTTCGAGCATCGGAATGATATCCTTCCGGTCTAAAAAATGGTCACCTAAAGTTATACAATCAATACCAGCATTTAACAATTCATTAGCTAACTTTGGGGTAATTCCATAACCACCAGCAACATTTTCTCCTTGTGCTACGACAAATGAGATATTTTCTGATTGCTTTAGGTCTTTAATACTACTAATGACTGCTTGGCGTCCGGATTCTGAGCAGATATCACCTAAAAATAAGATGTTCTTATCGCGCATAGTCAATAACTCTCTTTTCCCTGATTACAACCACTTTAATCTGACCGGGATATTTTAGTTGTGCCTCAATTTGTTTAGATATCTGCCGAGCTAATTCTTCTGCCTGGGCATCGGATATTTTTTCCGGTTGAACCATCACCCGAATTTCGCGACCGGCTTGGATCGCATAAGCTCGATCAACACCATCAAATGAATTGGCGATGGTCTCTAAGTTTTGTAAGCGGTTAATATATGATTCGAAATTATCACGTCGCGCGCCCGGTCGTGATCCGGAAATACTATCGGCTACTGAAGTTAAAAATGCGTATGGTGATGTTGGCGATTCGTCCTCATGGTGTGCTGCAATTGCATTTACCACAATCTCATCTTCACCATATTTTTGGGCAAGCTGGGCACCAATTAATGCATGTGGCCCTTCAATATTTAAGTCGGCGGCTTTGCCAATATCATGAAGCAATCCTGCCCGTTTGGCAAGTGGCCCATCCAAACCGAGTTCTTGTGCCATTGCCCCAGCTAAAATTGCGACTTCTTTAGAATGGAGTAAGACATTTTGGCCAAAACTCGTTCGATATTGCAATCGCCCTAAATATTCAATTAACTCATTGGCAATGTCCGTGATACCAAGTTCTAACAAAACCGCTTCACCAGTATTTATAATATTAGCTTCTAATTCTTTTTTAGTTTTTTCGACAATCTCTTCAATCCGTGCTTGGTGGATACGTCCATCTTGAATTAATCTTTCCATAGCGATTCTAGCAACTTCTCGCCGAATCGGGTCAAATGCCGAGAGGATAATTGCATTTGGGGTATCGTCAATAATGACCTCGACGCCGGTAAGGCTTTCAAAGGTCCTAATATTTCTACCTTCTCGGCCAATAATGCGTCCTTTTAATTCTTCTGAAGGCAAATTGACAACCGAAACCGTCGTATCCATAACTTGGGATAGCGCACATCGTTGGATGGCTGAAATTATAATTTCGCGTGCTTGGATTTCAGCATCCCGCTTAGCTCTTTCTTTAATATCCCGGATTAATTGGGCTGCTTCTAATTGTGCCTGGTGCTCCAGATTTTTAAGCAACTCCCTTTTTGCTTCCTCAGCACTTAGATTGGCAATTTTTTCTAACCGTTCATTACTGATACTAATTAATTGGTCAAGTCGTTCGGTTTTTGCCTTAAGTATTTTCTCTTTGGATGCGATCTCACGTTGTTGTCTTAATATTTCGCTTTCGCGCGATGCTAAATTGGCATCTTTAGTATTAAGAACTTGCTCGCGTTCTCTTAATCGCTTTTCAATTTTTTCTAATTCCTTTCGTTTGTCAGCGAATTCATTTTCCAATCGTAATTTCTCAGTGTTAAGTTTGCTCATCATCTCTAACTCTGCTTTTTTCCGGATATTTTCGGCGTCGATTTTTGCTTCTTCAATTATTTTCTTTGCCACTTCTCGACTAGACACCAGATAGCTTTTGGTCATTTGTCGAATGATGATATAGGCAATGATAATTATCAAAACTGCAAACCCAAAATAAACCAATAAACGAATTATTTCACTACCTAACATAATGCCTCCCAAACAAAAAACCGATAAAAAATCCCCGCCACATATCGTGTAAGACTGAGTCCTTGAACCCTAAAGACAGGTGGGTGTCTTAGCCGATATTTACTGTTAACGTCAATGACGTCTACATCCACATCGGCTGTCGACTCCCGTTCTATAGGTGTTAGCTCAAGACTTCGTATCTTATCACGATAAGAGCAGGGAGCCTATTTCAATAAAAAATGTGTTTATATTATTCTTGCCAATTTTTCAATGAGCAAACTTATTCGTCGATTAATTAATTCATCCTCGTGTTCCTTTTCGGTTAGGAATTCGTCAACTAAGTTGATACATGAGATAACCGCTGTCTTGGCCAAAGAACCTTGGGGATATTGTTTATGAATCGCTTTCATTTTATCATCGACGATTTTACCAATTTTATAAATATAATCACCGTTTCTATCGGTTTTTATTTTATATTCACTACCAAAAACAGTTAAATTAAAAGTCTTCATACTTTAAAGACTCCCTACTATTAGCTATTAAAATTTTATAATAATTTATTAATACTGTCAAGCATAAAATCAATTTTCGAGATTATTTCGCTATTTATCTTTTTTAAATTTGTGAGTTTTAATTTAAGTTCATTATTTTCTTGTTTCAGCCGCTCCACAACTTCGGTAACTTGCTCAATCTTTTGTTCTAATAGTTTTAAATTTTCTTCTAATTTAGGGTTCATCTTTTATCTTCGCTTGCCGACTCGCCTCTGAGGGTAATATTCCATTTCTCTTTTAGGGACACTAAGATTCGGTCAAATATCTTATTAATCTCATTTTGAGTTAATGTCCGCTCTTGGGACCGTAAAGCAATTCTAATCCCTAAATTATGCTTACCAGCCGGTAATGGCGGACCACCAAAATAATCAAAAACTTCAATTGATTCCAATAAAGCACCAGTCATGTCAACAATTGATTGTTTTATTTTCTCAACTGAAATTTTGTCGTCAACAATAAAAGCAAAATCTCTGGTAACCAACGGAAATTTGGGCAGAAATTGAAAATAGCGATATGACGGCATAAATTTTATGATTTTTTCAATATCAAGTTCTAAACCATACACCTTATTAACAATATCATATCGGTCAAGTACTGATCGGCTTATTTCACCCAACCAACCAACATCGATATCAGCACACTTTATAATCAGTGCTTGATTTTTATCTAAAAATTTATGTTTCGTTTCAACAAAACTAATGTCTTTAATTTTAAGAAACTCGAAAAAGGATTCAACAATGCCCTTAATGTCAAAGTAGTCAACAACGACATTCAATTCTTTTTGCCAGAAAGTCGGCATTTTTTGCCCGCTGATTACGGCGGCAATATGCCATTTTTCGCTTAGTTCTTTATTTTGAGTAAAAACCTTGCCCACTTCAAATAATTTTAAATCGCGATTTCCGCGAGCAAAATTTATTTGAACACTTTCAAGTAGGGTTACTAGAATCATTGGTCTTAAATAAGCGTAGCGTTCATTAAGCGGTAGCGGAATCTTAACAACCGTATCAATATCAGTAAACAACTTCGCGTATTTCTCATCGCAGAAACTAACCGTGTAATTTTCAATAAAATTGCTACCAATAAAGAAGTCTTTAATAATTGAAATTTGATTGGATAATTCCTCGCTACAACCCGGCTCCTTACCTTTTAATGCAAAACAGCTCGGTAGTCGGTCATATCCATAAATGCGAGCAATCTCTTCAATCAAATCAACATCTCTAACTAAATCTAAACGATACGATGGTATTTTTACTATTAGTTGATTATTTTGCTCATCGGTTATACAATTTAAATTGTTCAATGTTTTTTTAATTTGTCTTTTATTAAGTGTAATGCCTAATAAGGCATTAATTTTTTTCAATGATATTGGGATTGTCTTTGGTTTATCGACTGTTCTTATCTCAATCTTATCCCCCAAAACTGATCCCTGACCTAAAGTCGCAATTAAATTACTCGCATCCAAAGAAGCAGTATCTAAAATTTCATTGTCAATACCCATTTCAAACCTTTGCGATGCTTCGGTAGCCAAATTAATGCTTTTACTACCTTTTCTGATCACCTTCGGGTTAAACCGAGCACATTCTAACAAGACCTTAGTTGTAGTATCAGTAATTTCGGTATCAATTCCACCCATAATGCCAGCCAAAGCAATTGGCGATTCTTTATCCGCAATTAATAAGACTGACTCGTTTAAATCATAATTATTACCGTCAAGCGCTTTAATTTTTTCACCCTTTTTGGCGAAACGGACATTAATTGTTCTACCGGTAATCTTTTCGTAGTCAAAAGCATGAAGGGGTGTGCCATATTTAATCATTATATAATTGGTGGCATCAACAATATTATTAATTGGTCTTAAACCAACTGCCGTTAATCGCCACTGCAGCCAAAATGGCGAAGGTGCTACTTTAACATCGAAAATCAATCGGGCAATATAATCAAAACAACCTAACTTATCGACTTGCAACTTTAAATAATCATTAATTGGGAATTTATCCGACGATTTAATTTTCAAATTATGATTTTGAATTTTAATTGACAAGCCTTGATAACTTGCCAGTTCCCGAGCAATACCGATAATGCTCATTAAATCGCCACGATTAGGTAGAATTTCCAAATCTAATACATAATCATCTAAATAGTCTAACAATTGCCTTCCAATTTCCCAATCATCCTCCAAAATAACCGGTTGATAATTTTGACTTATTTCGGCAATTGCTGGCGTTAATAATTTTGCTTCTTTGGGATTATATGCCACTTTATCATTTGATTTTAAATTAAATGCCGGCGCCGAAACTTCTAAGATATTTTTACCGTCAGTAACAGTCGCTTTACTACTCGTTGCCGATTTCACTTCAGCAACAATATAATCCTTGAGTTTTTCACCGATGCGCAAAATATTATTAACTTCAACACCCTTGATGGTAAAAAGTTCCGCCAACTCTTGGGGGCTATGACTAATCGGCACAAACTCACTTAACCATTTAATTGGTACTCGCATAAGTTTTAGAATAATTGTAGATTAAAGAATTGTCAATAGCATAATGCTGTTTAATTATTAACCCGAAATTAATTTTAAAATTAAAACCCTTTTCCCATTGCGTATTGGCTACGGCATTTAATTATTTAATTATAGAAAATGGCTTGTTATTTATTAATTTCAAAAAGAACATTGATAATATCTCTGTAATTGCAGGTTTTAAAAAATACCAAGATTTTACCGGCAATATTATTATCCATTTCCGAAGATTAATTTTAACGATTTATCCTGAATGCCTAACTAAATTCGTAACTGAAATCCAATCTGCAAATCAAAGTTATACTCAAAGCGGGTTGGCATCCGGGCACTACCTTGTCGCACCCCCAAATTACCATTTAGCGATAATAACACCCAACATTGCTTCAACCAGATTAAACGAGCACATATCAATCCAAATAAACAGCGAATTACCAGCACAATTTCTGTTAAATTATTGGGCAAAACAAAATCTCTAAGGCCACCCCCTATACTATACAGTATGGCCAAGCCATTTCTGAAATAGGCATTTGGTTATCAATAAGTTATATAAAAATTGCGTATTAAATTTAGTCTATATATAAATAGACTTTTTGAAGAAATGGTTAAAGTTAACTTTTGCTAGTTTAAACCTTGTTGTTAGATACTCGGCATAATCAAATCTCATAGATTTAAAAGTACTTTTGAACACATTGCAGAATGCTATTGACACTTTGATTTATTTTTGGTAAAATTAAACTTCTATGCTGGAAAATCAATCAAAGAAAAAATTTAAGTTTGGTTTTTATTGGGCAGCATCGTGTGGTGGTTGCGAAATTGCGGTTTTAGACTTAAATGAGAAGATCCTTGATGTGGTCAATATTGCTGATATTGTTTTTTGGCCAGTTGCAATGGATATTAAATATAAAGATGTCGAGAATTTTTCAGATGATTATATCGATGTTTGTTTTTTTAACGGTTCGGTTAGAAATTCCGAACAAGAACATCTAGCAAAATTGTTAAGAAAAAAGTCAAAAACACTGATTGCTTTTGGTTCCTGTGCCCAACATGGCTGTATTCCGGGTTTAGCAAACTTACATAAACGTGAAGATATTTTGCGAAGAGTTTATTTAGAAACCCCTTCAACAACAAATAAAAACAATAAACTGCCCCAAACAAGATTCCAAGTAAATGAAGGTGAATTGACGATACCGGAATTTTATGAGCAGGTAAATCCTTTGGATAAAGTAGTCGAAGTTGATTACTACCTACCTGGCTGTCCGCCACCAGTACCAATTATCGTTAATGCTATCGAATTAATCGTAAATAACCAACTTCCAACTAAAGGAACGGTTTTAGCGCCGGTAAAGTCATTATGTGATGAATGTGAACGGAATACAAATAAAGAAAAAAAGATGCCGGATATTAAACGGGTCTACGAAATTCAGGCTGACCCAAAAGTATGTTTTTTAGAACAGGGCATTATTTGTATGGGACCGGCAACTCGAAGTGGCTGCCAAACTCGTTGCATTAACGGAAACTGGCCCTGCACTGGCTGCATGGGACCAACACCCGAAGTTATTGACCAAGGTGCCAAAATGATTAGTGCTATTGGTTCGATATTAAAAATTGATGAAGAAAAGAAATTAACTGACGCCGATGTCCAAAACTTAATTGATAAGATTAAAGACCCAATTGGAACATTCTATATGTATGGTTTGGCTTCGGCATTAATCAATAGGAAAGTAAAATGAAGAGAATCACGATTGACCCAATTACTCGGTTAGAAGGTCATGGAAAAATTGAAATCTTCCTTAATGAGAAGGGCGAAGTTCAAGAGAGTTATCTCCAGGTTCCGGAACTAAGAGGGTTTGAAAAGTTTTGCGAAGGCAGAAAGGCCGAAGATATGCCACAGTTGACCTCTCGAATTTGTGGTGTCTGTCCGGTTGCCCATCATTTTGCTGCCACCAAGGCGTTAGATATGGCGTTTGGGGCTGAACCAACCGTCACCGCCAAAAAACTACGCGAATTAATTTACTGCGGCTATTATATTTACGACCATATTTTACATTTCTATTTTCTTGGCGGTCCGGATTTTATTGTCGGACCAAATGAAGCAAAAGAAAAAAGAAATATTTTAGGCGTTATTGAAAAAGTTGGATTAGAACTAGCCAGCGAAGTTATTAAACACCGTGCTTACGGTCAAAAAATGACTGAAATCCTTGGCGGCAAACCAACGCATCCGGTCTGCGGAATTCCCGGTGGTGTTACTAAAGCATTGACTAAAGATGAACGAAACGAGATGGAAAAAATGGCGCAATCCTGCTATGAATTTGCCCAAAAAACATTGAATATCTTTCATAAGATCGTCTTAGAAAATCCAAAATATATGAGCATGATCACTAACCCAGCATTTTCATTAAATCTTTACAACTTAGGTCTGGTTGATGATAAGAATCGGGTAAATTTTTATGATGGCATGATAAGAGTCTGTGACCCTAATGGCAAAGAATATATAAAATTCGCACCCAAAGATTATCTCAAACATATTAGTGAGGAAGTAATTGAATGGACATATGTCAAATTTCCGTACTTAAAAGAAATTGGCTTTAAGGGACTGAGTGATGGTATTGATTCTGGTATTTATCGTGTTGGACCGTTGGGGCGATTAAATGCCGCTGATGGCATGGCAACCCCTAAAGCACAAGAAGAATATGAGATGATGTTCGATACTTTTCAAGCAAAACCCGTCGGTAATACTTTGGCATTTCATTGGGCAAGATTAATTGAACTGTTGTATGCAACTGAACGAGCTTTAGAGTTGCTAAAGGACCCAACAATCTGCGATACCGACATCCGAAATATGAATTATCAATTTCAAGAAACTGGTATCGGAATTGTTGAAGCCGCCCGAGGCACTTTATTCCATCATTACGAATTAACCGACGACCGATTGATTAAAAAAGTCAATTTAATTGTTGCCACGACTAATAATAATGGCGCAATTAATCTATCAATCCGTAATGCAGCTCGGGAGTTAATAAAAAATAATATTAATGAAACTACAATCGCCGAAGAATTATTAAATACCATTGAAATGTTTTACCGGGCATATGACCCGTGCATGGCATGTGCCTCTCATTCTTTCGGTGCTTTTCATTTAAAAATTAACATCTACGATAAGAATAAAAATCTAATTAAAACAATCTCCAGTTAAGATTTTTGATTAAAAGGATAAACTGTTCAAGCGGTTTATATTAACTAATTAAGCAATGAATATTCGAAGAATAGTGTCCTTTTTTATATTGGTATTTTTTG
>JBDRUR010000026.1:0-19787 GCA_039801485.1 Caldifarciminota bacterium | reverse complement strand
AAATGAGCTCCAAAGTAAATAATATAAAAATTTGTATTTATTTTATTTTTATTGTCTTTTTTACCTTTTTCCCGAAAAATTTAGTAGGTGGTTTGAAAGTAGGGGGAAGTATGAAATTACCGGAACCTAATTATCAAGGCACGATGAGCGTGGAACAGGCATTAAAACAGCGGCGGTCAGTTCGTAATTTTAAAGATGCGGCACTAACATTAAAGGAGGTATCACAGTTGTTATGGGCTGGTCAAGGTCAAACAGCTAACTGGGGCGGCAGAACTGCACCTTCAGCCGGAGCGACTTATCCGTTAGAATTATACTTAGTAGTTGGTAATGTTGATGGTCTGGAAAAAGGTGTCTACCATTATGATGGTGCAAAACATGAACTAAAAAAATTGAGCAATCAAGATGTAAGAAGTAATATCGCAAGCGCTAGCTGGCGTCAGGAATTTATCGCTCAAGCACCAATCATTATTGTAATTGCCGCCGATTATCAACGAACAACTGGGAAATATGGCCAGCGTGGTATCCGCTATGTTGACAACGAAATTGGTCACTGCGGTCAAAACATTCATCTGCAAGCAGAAGCATTAGGTTTAGGCACGGTAGTTGTCGGGGCATTTCAAGATTCTTTAATAATGAATATTTTGCGTATAAAAGAAGAACCACGCTACATTATGCCCATCGGTAGAAAAAAAGATTAGATGTCTTTAATTCTTACCACTAATTTTCCGGATTTAAAACTTTTCAAAAGAGGCAAAGTTCGTGATATCTATGATTTCGGCAGTGAATTGCTAATCGTTGCAACTGACAGAATATCAGCATTCGATGTCGTTCTACAAGACGGGATTCCTAATAAAGGGATAATTCTAACAAAACTTTCATGTTTTTGGTTCAATTTTACTGCAGAAATAGTAAAAAATCACTTAATAACTTCCGATGTTAATTTGTTTCCTAACGAGACTTATAAATACCGGGATATTTTGCAGGGTCGCACAATTTTAGTTAAAAAGACCCAAGTAATACCGATTGAGTGTGTTGTTAGAGGATATTTAACTGGTTCGGGTTGGAACGAATATCTTCAGACAAACACGGTGAGCGGAATAAAACTTCCGAGTGGTCTTAAACAATCAGAAAAATTAGCAGAACCAATCTTTACTCCGACGACTAAGGCTAAATCCGGACATGATGAAAATATATCATTTAAACAAATGCAAGACATTATCGGCGATGAGTTAAGTGCGAAACTCAAAGATATTAGTATTAAAATTTATCAAAAAGCTTCCTCTTATGCTGAAACAAAAGGCATTATTATCGCCGATACAAAAATGGAGTTTGGTCTATTAAATGGCGATGTTATCTTAATTGATGAGTTATTAACACCCGATTCAACAAGATTTTGGGATGCCTCAAAATATAAAGTCGGTATCAGCCCACCGAGTTTTGATAAACAATATGTTCGTGATTATTTAGCTAATATTAACTGGGATAAAAAACCACCGGCACCAAAATTACCTGATGAAATAATTTTAAAAACTCAAGAAAAATATCAACGGATATTGGAGAAATTTTTAATTTAATAAAGCATCATTGACTTGACTTTAATCAAAAATGGTTTTATAGTTCTTATATGAAAGAAATAGGGAGGTAAAATGAATTTCAATATTACTGCTCGACACTTTGAGTTATCACAAAAAGTGAAAGATTATGTTGCAAAGAAATTAAAAAAATTAGAACATTATAATCATTTAATTACCAAAGTTGATATCGTTTTATGGGATGAGGCGAATATGAAAACTGTCGAAGGCAAAGTTTCGCTTCGCGGTAATTATGTTATTGCCAAAACGACCAGCAATGATATTATGTTAGCGATTAATATGCTTGCCGATAAGTTACTTAAGCAAATAAAAACATTTGATGACAAAATTAAAAGTAAAAAGCGGTTATCACATCAAGCAAAAAAATAAATTCTAAATGTCAAACGAAACCAACAACGATAAAAAATTACTAACCGGCAAAACTCTTCCGGTTCGAATTTTATTTGAAGAAAAAAAAGAAGATTTAAAATTAGAACTGCTTGCTGGTTCGTCAGGTTTAAACATACGACAGATAATTACCTCAGATATCAATCGGCCGGGATTGGCGTTAGCTGGCTATACCAAAAACTTTTTGTCTGAGCGAGTTCAAATTTTGGGAAGTACCGAATTGTTATTCCTAAACACATTGCCCTTAAATACCCAAAAAAAGGCAATAAACACAATAATGAAATTTAGCCCGCCGTGTATAATAATTGCTAAAAATTTAACAATTCCGAATTTTTTTATAAAAAGTGCTGATAAATATCGAGTGCCAATATTCCGCACTTCACTAGATACTACCGAATTTATTCACTTGCTAACATCATATCTTGATTATAAATTAGCGCCAGAAACAACAATTCATGGCGATTTAGTGGATGTTTATGGGGTGGGGCTCTTAATTGTCGGTGAATCTGGTATTGGTAAGAGTGAATGTGCTTTAGATTTGGTTGAACGCGGTCATCGATTGGTCGCCGACGATTTGATCCGGGTGCTTAAAAAAAGCAATTATGTAATAATGGGAATGAGTGCCGCGAAAAGCCCCAAACTTCAACATCACATTGAAATTCGTGGCGTCGGTATAGTTGACATCTATGCACTATACGGAATTCGAGCTGTCCGCACTCAAAAACGTATCGAAGTACAGGTTGAATTGCTCCGAAGTAGCGAAGATTTGGATTATGAACGAATTGGATTAGAAGATAAATATACCGAGATATTGGGCGTAAAAATACCATTAGTACAAATTCCAGTTATGCCTGGTAAGAATCTAGCGTTGGTTTGTGAAGTAATTGCCAAAAATTATTTACTGAAAATTCTCGGCTATTCACCAGCAAAGGCATTTAACGAAGAACTGTTGCGAATTATGAAAAGCAAGAACAAATACAAAACAAGCTATAAACACGATCCTTGGATTACCGACGATATTGAATAGAAATTGAGATTTATGAATAAAATTTGTGGTATATTGGTTGGTCATGGAGAATATCCATATGCGGTATATCGAACAATTGAGTCAATTCTTGGAAGCCAGAGAAATTTTGAAATAATATCCAATCAAAATTGTTCTTCAGTTCAAATTCAACAACAGATTGAAGGGGTAATCAAAAAATATCCGAACTTTGCAATTATTATATTTGCTGATTTATTAGGTGGTAGTTGCGGTATCGTTAGCCAAAAGATTATTAAATCATCGAAAAACAATTTGAATGGCGATGTAACTGATAAGAGAGAAATTGCATTAATCGGGCCAGTTCATTTATCGATGCTTATTAAATTTTTTCAGTATCGTGAAAAGTTAAGCTTTCAAGAATTAGTAAATTTATTACTTCAAGCAAGCAGAGACGAAATTCGAATAGTGACACCAGATTTTTAAATAACCGTTTGGTAAAAGTAAGTTTTCTACTATTTGTCGAGTTACGTCAATAAAAATATAAAAGTTTTTGTTCTAAAATATATCGTCTGCTCGGGCAACTATAATTATAGGTGGAAACGATAAAATATTATTAGAGCAATCGTTATCATTCCTGGTAAGATTATTTTGATGAAAATCGAAATTATTGACATAATTAAAATTTTATATTAAAGTAAAATAGTTAATCCATAAGGTGACGCATAGCATGACAAAAAAGTATTACAAATTGATATTGATATGCTTATGTATTATAATGTGTAATCAAAATAAAAAAACTGAGAAAAAATCTATAACTTTAACTAACGATTTTTTTGTTCAAGAGTCAATTGCAATTGCACGTGATTCATCAAAAGTTAAAAGATTAGTAATGGTAGTAGCGCCACGGGCATTTCGAGATGAGGAGTTTAGAGTGCCTTATGAGTTATTAATTAAAATTGGATACAAAATTCATGTTGCCTCACGTGATACCATTATTGCCGTTGGTATCAAGGGATTGGCATTGAAACCACATTTAGCGATAAGGGATATAGATACGACAAAATACGACGGTATAATATTTGTTGGCGGCACTGGTGCGGCGATATATTGGGATGATAAAAATGTCCATCAATTAGTTCAGTATTTTGCTCAGGCTAATAATAAAATAGTCGCCGCCATCTGTATCGCACCAGTTATCTTAGCTCGCGCCGGTGTTCTAAATGGTATCAAAGCGACAGTTTATGAAGACAAGACGATGATTAATGAATTGAAACAAAAAGGCGCATTATATCAAAAATCTGACGTTGTTGTCTGTAAAAATATAATTACCGCTTCTGGTCCTACAGCAGCGACGGCATTTACAAAGGCAATTGTATCAAAATTGACGGAAAGTTACCGGTAATCTGAGGAATATCGAGTTATTGTATTTTTATGAAAGTAGTATTACAAAGGGTAAAACAAGCAGAAGTAAAAATAAACAATCAATTAATTGCCCATATCGATAAGGGACTGTTATGCTTTATTGGCATTCATATTAATGATAATGAAAAAAAGTGCGTCGAATTGGCAAAAAAAATTTATAATTTAAGAATTTTTGAAGACGACGCTGGGAAAATGAATTTGTCACTATCACAGGTAACGGGCGAAATTTTAGTGGTATCGCAATTTACACTTTATGCCAATACTCAAAACGGAAATCGGCCGTCATTTAGTGAGGCAATGGATAGTAAAAATGCAAAGATATTATATGAAAAATTTATTAATGAATTAAAAACCTATGGCTGTAAAACAGTTTCTGGTCAATTTGGCAGCAAAATGGAAGTTTCGCTAATAAATGACGGTCCGGTTACGATAATTATGGAGGTGTGATAATGATTAGAAGCATGACCGGTGTTGGACGTGCTGAAGTTGTTCTTGCCGACAAAAATAAAATTATTGTCGAAATACGTTCAACTAACCACCGGTATTTTGAGTTAAATATGAAACTGCCTGATGTGCTTTTACATTACGAGTCGCAAATTCGTAAAATTGTCAACAAAAGAATTCTAAGGGGTTCTATCCAATTAGCAGTAAATATTATTAGCGATAGCGATTCCTTTCAGAAATTATTAATTCCACAACTTACTAATAAATCAGAACAATTTTTAAGTAATTTTAAATTAAATTATGGCTTGTTAATGAATTTATTAATTATAAGCAAAGAACTTAAAGAAAAATTCAATCTATCTGGAGAGTTGGACATAAATACGATATTATCATTTCCTAACATAATTCTGCCAGTTCAGGGGACAGAAAGTAACAACAAAAAAATTAAATGGCTAAGCATCAAAGAAATAATTAATAAAGCAATTGATAATTTGAATATGATGAAACAAACTGAGGGCGAATTTTTATATAAAGATTTTATTTATCGCATAAAAATTATTTGTCAAAAGTTAGAAAATATTAAAAAAAGAAGCCAAAAGATACAAGCGCAAGTTCAAACGAAAACGATGGCGCTTAGTAATAAATCTGAGCAAATTGAATTGCTAAACGGCCAACGAATAATAACCGAAGAGATAGTACGACTAAGTAGTCATATTAAAACTTTTATTCGCACACTAAAATATCAGGGTACACAAAGTATCGGACGTAAATTAGAGTTTATATTAGCTGAGATGTTAAGAGAATCAGAAACAATACTTGCAAAGGCTAAAGATATTTTAATAATTCGAAACGGCATTGCGATTAAACAAGAAATTGATGTATTAAGAGAACAGGCAAGAAACATTGAATAATATGGTTATGAACTCTATTTTAGCGATTAAATCTAAGTCAACAGATAAACAGGCGAGACAAACATTCAAAATTTCGTCAAAACCATTAATTTTTGTATTGGCTTCGCCATCCGCTGCCGGTAAGACGACTTTATGCTATGCAGCAGTTAAACGAGATAAAAATATTTGGTATTCGGTATCGGCAACAACCCGTGCTAAACGTCCAAATGAAAAAAATGGCCGAGAATATTTCTTTCTAACTAAAGAAGAGTTTAACGAGAAACTAAAAAATGGTGAATTTTTAGAACATACTAAGATATACAATGCTCATTACGCAACTCCGAAACAACCAATATTAGCAAAGTTGGAGTCCGGTAAGGATATTATCTTAGATTTAGATTTAAATGGTGTTAAGGCACTTAAGAAGTTTTACCCAGCAACAGTCGGGATTTACGTCATTCCGCCGTCGCTGGCGGTCTTATGGAAAAGATTACAAAATCGGCAGAAAAGTGATACTGATAAAATTAATTTGCGATATGGTAAAGCAATCCAAGAAATTAAAAATGTAGTCGATATGCTCCTAAAGTATCGTAGAAAAAGCATTGTTGATTACATTATTGTTAATAATAAATTAGATAAAGCCATTGATGATTTAATGGCAATAATTTATGCCGAGAGAATGTCAGTTCATCATTTATTATTATCTGAGATAATTCATTGTTTATGAAAGGAGAAAGATGAAGTTTATTGATATTGAAGAACTTTACCAAAAATTTCCTAACAAATATCTTGCAATTGTAAAAGCAGCAAGAGAAGTAAGAAAGTTAAATGAAGAAAGGAAAAATATTTATAAAAAAGATACCACACCAGCAGAAAATACTGATAGTACTTTAAAACAGACCGAAGAAGGCGAAGAAACAACATTATTAACAGTTACCAAGAGAAGAGGACGCCGACCTAAAAAAGAACTTGTCGAAATTGATAAAATCAAGGGCGATGTTAAATCATCGTTTTCTGATAAAACTCAAATAGAAAGTATAATTGCCGAAAAGCCTGAGTCAAATGTGTATATTGAAGCATTAAAAAGAATCCTTAAATAAATTTATGGATTTCTATTATTAATGACCAAACATAAAATATTACTTGGTGTTACGGGAAGTATTGCTATTTATAAAGCATTAGAATTGATTCGACTATTAAAAAAAGAAGGTTTCGATGTTTGGGTTTTAATGACCCGATCGGCCCAAAAACTTATCTCACCATTGACATTTGAAACTTTAAGTCAGAACCCGGTTTTTTCTGAAATGTTTGTGGAAACAAGCAAATTACCAATTCATATAGATTTGATAAAAGACATGTCGGCAATAATCGTTGCCCCGGCAACGGCAAATATTATTGCAAAATGTGCTTCGGGAATCGCTGATGACCTATTGTCAACAATTTTATTAACTGCCACATTTGATACCAAAAGAATAATTTTCGTACCAGCGATGAATTACCGAATGTGGGAGTCAGAAATAACCCAAAAAAATGTTAAGTATCTTAAATCAATCGGATGTAAATTTATTGAGCCAGAAACAGGTGAATTAGCGTGTGAAGAAATTGGTAAAGGTAGATTTCCAGATGTTCAAATCATATTAGCCGAAATTAAAAAAGTCATATTTAATCGTGCTGATTTAAAAGATAAAAGAGTCATTGTAACTGCCGGTGCCACTGAAGAACATATCGACCCGATACGGGTAATTACCAATCGCTCAAGCGGGAAAATGGGTTTTGAATTGGCAAAAGCCGCCAAGTCCGCTGGGGCTGATGTAAAATTAATTACCGGCAGAGTCAATACGCCGTTACCTGAAGGAATTGAAGTTGAATCAGTTAGAACAACAGAGCAAATGCTGAACGCGGTTAAAAAGGAAATTAAACAAGTAGATGTTTTGATTATGGCGGCAGCGGTATGTGATTATCAACCAGTAAAAAAATCTTCTTATAAAATAAGAGATAATAGTTTGCGTTTAGAATTGAAGCGTACCCCAAATATTTTAAGAGCAATTAGTGATGAGAAACACAATCTTTTCACTGTTGGTTTTTCTTTAGATACCACCAATAATATCAATATCGCTAAACAAAAACTCTTAAAAAATAAGCTTGATTTAATTATCGCTAATGATGTGAATACCTTAGAAAGCGATTTTATTAGACCGACAATTTTATATAAGTCAGCAAATAAAGTAAAAATTCAAAAACTTAAAAAATTAGCTAAAAGAGAGTTCGCTGAAAAAATTATCGATATCATAAGTCAACAAATTAATAAAAAATAATGAGAGTAATAAATTTTAAAAAATTACGGAGCAGTTTATGAAACAGAATGGTATTGATTCAATCATAACGGAACGAACACCACCGCAATCGATTGAAGCTGAACAGTATGTGCTTGGTTCGATGTTATTAGATGAAGAAGCGGTCGTTTGTGCTTTAGAAATGCTTGATGAAAGTTGTTTTTATCTTACCCAACATCGGAAAATATTTGCGGTAATGGCAAATTTGTTTGAGAACAACAAAGCCATTGATATTTTAACGGTTTCCGAGGAATTGAAGCGAATTAAAGAATTAGATAATGTCGGCGGTCACGAGTATTTGTCGACATTGGTTGATACCGTAATTACGACCGCGAATATTCAGGAACACTGTAAATTAGTATTAGAAAAAGCGATTCAACGGAAATTAATTCAGACAGCAACGCAAATTGTCGCCGAAAGTTTATCTTCAACCCAGACTACTGATGAGCTATTAGATCGTGCCGAAAATCTAATATTTCAAATTAGAGAGAAAGGTATTCGTAAGGGATTAACGCCGATGAAAGATATTTACAAACCGTTAATAAAGAAAATCGAAGAGCGCTATCATAATCGTGAACGATTAGTAACTGGCATTGACACCGGATTTTCTAAATTGAATGAATTGACAAGTGGGTTTCAACCCGGTGATTTTATTGTCATTGCTGGGCGACCTTCAATGGGTAAGACAGCGTTAGCGTTGAACATTGCGGTTCATGTTGCTAAAAAAGAAATACCAGTGGCAATCTTTTCATTAGAGATGACGACAGAAACCTTAATTGAACGGATAATCTGCGCCGAGTCGGAAATTCCTTTTAATATTATTCGTAAAGGACAATTAAGCAAACAGCAGTGGACGCGGCTCTTTAATGTCTCTGATTATTTAGAAAAAATTCCATTATACATTGATGATTCGGCATCGGCACGGGTACTGGAGATAAAAGCCAAAGCACGGCGTTTAAAAGCTGAAGTTGGTTTGGGTATGATTATTATCGACTACATCCAATTATGTGAGCCAACAATAAAATCAGCACAAAAAACCCGTCAACAAGAAATATCAGATATTTCGCGTGCCTTAAAAGCATTAGCCAAAGAATTAAATGTTCCAGTAATTGCTTTGTCACAATTATCAAGATTACCTGAACATCGCGAAGGGAAAAGACCGCAATTAGCCGATTTAAGGGAATCTGGTGCTATTGAACAGGATGCCGATACGGTTTTGTTATTATATCGACCCTGGGTTTATCCGGAATTTAGAACCGACGAAAGCTTAAAAGGGATTGCCGAAATTAATATTGCCAAACAGCGAAATGGACCGACAGATACTTTTAAACTTAGTTTTCGAGATGAGATAATGAAATTTGGCGATTTGACTTTTGAAGTACCAGAAGAATTAGAACAAGAAATCATTTAAAATTTTATAAAGATATAATCAGTGACCAAAAAAGAAAAGGTAATTTTTGTATGTCAAAATTGCGGGGCAGAGTTTGCCAAATGGCTTGGTCAGTGTCCGGCGTGTAGTAGTTGGAATACCTTAGTTGAAGAATTAAGAGAAAAAAGAAATAAAATAAGAAAAAAACAGATATCCTCGGCAATACCTTTACGGTTATCTGAAATTTCATTAACTGATAAATTACGTCTTCAAACCGGTATCAAAGAGTTAGATTTGGTGCTAGGCGGAGGGATTGTTGCTGGCTCAATAATTTTAATTGGCGGTGAACCCGGTATTGGTAAAAGTACTTTAGTTCTTCAAATTGCCGAACATATCGCGACTTCTAAACAATTAGCTAGCGAATCGATGTTTAATAAAGTGTTATATGTCTCAGGTGAAGAATCAATCGAACAGATAAAATTACGGGCAGAGCGATTAAAGATTAAAGCCGATAACATTTATCTTTTAGCTGAGAATGAGTTAGAGAACATTTTAGAACAAATTGAGCAAATAAAACCGGTGTTAATTATCATTGATTCCATCCAAACAATTTATAGTAGCAATTTGACTTCGAGTCCGGGTAGTGTTGGACAAGTTCGCGAATGTACTGCGCAAATAATGTTAGCAATTAAAGGAAATTCAAAGTCGGATAAAAGTGATTTTAGACCAGCAGTGATTATTGTTGGTCATATCACTAAGTTTGGCGCAATCGCCGGACCCAAAACATTAGAACATATTGTTGATGTTGTTTTATATTTTGAAGGTGATAAATTTCAACAATATCGCATTTTGCGAAGCACGAAAAACCGGTTTGGCTCGACTCAAGAAATTGGGATATTTGAGATGAGTGATTGCGGATTAATCGGTGTCGAAACCCCGTCGCTATTATTTTTATCTCAAAATCGTCAGACCGATATTTCTAAAACAATTGGTTCAGTAGTTATTCCAACCATCGAAGGTTCTAGGCCGATATTATTAGAAGTGCAAGCATTGGCCGCAAGGAGTTATTTTAGTTTTCCGCAACGAGTAACGACCGGCTTTGACCTTAGAAGATTAGCGATGCTCTTATGTATTTTGGAAAGACACTGTAACCTTGATGTTGGAAATTATGATATATTTGTAAATACCGCTGGCGGAATTAAAATATCCGAACCGGCTGCTGATTTGGGTATCGTTTGTGCGATTGCTTCAACTTTTCGGTCAAAAGCAATTAATACCAAAAGTGCCATTGTCGGGGAACTTGCCTTATCGGGTGAAGTTAGACCAGTTAGTCAAATTAGAAACCGCATTAATGAGTGTGTAAAAATGGGGTTTACTGAAATTATCGGACCGGCATATAATTTAAATAACATATCGATTAAAAATATAAAAACAATTGGTATCACTAATGTATCAGAAGCGTTAGAAGTTTTGGGTATCATATAAATGGCAAGATACTTAAAAATTCTTATAACTATATAAATAAATAGAAGGAGCATAAATGTTGTTTAAAAAAAAGTCAAAAACCTATTTTATCGATGAAACTGCGCTCGGTGATGGCAGGGTCGTTGCCTTGATTGAAAAACAACTCTTTGATGGTAAGTTTATTTTAGCACCATATCCCATTTACGATGTGGTGCCACCGAATACGCTCAATGATGCCAACTATCTAAACCGGATAAAAGAGAATGTCGAACGGATTAGTAAATTTGTTAATACGATAGTAATTAAAAAACCGATTAGCAAAGCAGAGTTTCTTAAGCTCATTAAAAAAAATAATGCAATTATTATAACACCTAACGCTGAGACACAATCAAACATTACCTCTTCTCTTCCGCAATCAACAGTAAACTCATTAAATTTTATTGTACTGAATGAGCTTTATGAAATTTTGAAGCCTGATTATTTGCCCGGGACCGAATTAAAAATTACTGTTTCGAAAAAAGGTAAAGAGGAAGATGAGGGCATTGGATATTTAGATAACGGAATCAAAGTAATTGTTTCGGGCGGTGCTAAGGCATTAGGTAAAGATTTAGAAGTTGTTGTTGTCGGTTCCATCGAAACAAAAGTGGGTAAACTGATTTTTGCGAAACCAAAATATGCTGAATTAGAATAAATTGAGTATTATTCGATAACCGCAACCATTTTTTCTAAAGATCTGCGTGCGCGATTAGCAATTATTTCAGGAACGACAATTTCATTATTTTCATTTTCTAAGACGTCCAAAACTTTACTGAGGGTTGTTTTTTTCATATTGATACAAATAGCGGTCTTTTTAAGTGGATGACATATTTTGTCAGGGTATTCCCATTTAATGCGATTACACATATCTGCTTCAGTTCCGAGCACAACTTCTTTAAAGTCTTTTGCTAATCTTACCATTCCGCTGGTTGAGGCGACAAAATCAGCGTTTTGGATAACATCTAAATTGCATTCAGGATGAACGATAATTTTCGCATTGGGATAACGACGGCGCGCCTCCAATATATCTTCGAGTAGAAATAATGCGTGGACATAACAAAAACCTTCCCAAGGAATAATGTCACGATTTGTTTTGCTTTTAACATATAGTGCTAAATTTTTATCAGGCACGAACAGAATTTTTTCAGACATCGGAATTGAATTAATAATTGTAACGGCATTAGCCGATGTGCAGCAGATATCAGCTTCGGCTTTTACTTCAGCTGGGGTATTGACATAAGCAACGGTAACGACACCGCCTAATTCGTTTTTTCGTTTTTTCAAAGCTTCAGCATTTATCATATCCGCCATTTGACAGCCGGCACTAATATCAGGCAATAATACTTTTGCTTTTGGATTTAATATTTTTGCCGTTTCTGCCATAAAATAAACACCACAAAAAACAATTATCTTGGCATTGGTTTTTTGGGCTTTTATTGATAAATCTAATGAATCGCCGATAAAGTCGGCAATCTTATATATCTCTGGTCTTTGATAATTGTGTACCAAAATTATTGCCTGTTTTTGATTTTTAAGGGTATGAATTTTATTTATTATTTCAGTTTCATTCATAGTTTTTAAATTATATTATTATAAGAAAAAAAGATATAAAGACAATATAAAAAATAAATATTTATTAAAAGTCATAAATGTTGACTTTAGTTGATTCTTAATTATAATAACAAATTATGTCAGCAATAACTCGAATGCGTCATTTAAGCAAATGGATTTTTATTATCGTCGCGATTGTTTTTATTGGTGGATTTTTAATGGGCGAATTATGGCAAATACTTGGTCGTCGGACCGGTAAAAATATGCTTGAAAAAGGCATTGTTGGTAAAGTTGGCAAAAAGAATATCACTTTACAAGAATACCGTAATGTTTTCGAATATTTTATAGTAAAATATCAAACCGAAAACAAAATTAACAATTTGACGCCCCAAGATTATGAAAATATCAATCAGCAGACCTGGCAATATTTGACCCAACAAAAAATTTGGGAAGATATCTACAAAAAGGGCAAAATAAAAATTACCGATGCCGAAATAATTGAAATAATGAAAGCGAATCCACCGCAAAATATTCGTGATGACCCCGAATTTAAAACGGCTGATGGTAATTTTGATTATGAAAAATATCAAAATTATCTATTTGCCCCAGAAAATCGCCTATATACCCAACTATATGCTCGAGAACTGGCTGATGGTCTACCTAAGGAAAAATTTCGGTTAGATGTATTAAATAGTTACCGAGTTACCAATAGTGAAGTCGAGGAAGCACTTAAAAGGGAAAATACCGGGATAAAATTAACTTATCTTTATTTTAGTAGTCGGCTATTAAAAGAACGATACAAACCGACAGAAAATGAAATAAAAGAATACTACAATAAACATAAAGACAAATATTTACAAAAAGAAATGTTTCGGGTGCGGTATGTCTTTTTTAATAAGACCATTAGTCAGCGCGATTCAATCGATGCCCAAAGACAGATTGAAGATGCATATAGTCTAACTAAAACTGATGAGTTCAATAATTTAATACGTGATTTTTCTGATAAACCCAATGATTCAGTTGCCCAATGGGTAAGATTAAAGGATTTGGATTCGATTGCCCGCGGTGCGATTATTAGCTTGAAGAATGATTCGATAACGCCACCATTTTTGAACCTTCAAGGATGGCAAATTATCAAGGTTGATCAACGTAAAAAAGACAGTGTCCTTATTCGAAAAATCGTTAAGTCAATTAAAATTACTCAAGAGAGCGAATACGCCTTGCGTGACAGTGTTAGTAATTTTGTGGCTCAGGCGCGTTCGACCGATTTTGATACATTATGCTTACAATATGGCTTAATGCCTCGGGAGATGGCGCCGATGACAAAGGAACGGATTAATTTCCCAGCACTTTTTAACCAAAATCAACTCAAAGAATTTGTTTTGTCAGCAAAACCAAAAAGTGTTAGTCAACCAATGAAGGCGCGTAACGGCTATTATGTATTTCAGCTTATCAGTGCCGAACCAAAGAAAATACAGCCATTAGAGCAAGTTAAAGTTTCAATTGAGTGGGAAATTAGAAGAACAAAAGAAAAGGAAATAATTAGAGAATATGCCAAAACCTTTAGTGATAAAATTAGAAGCAGAATACCGTTAGAATCAATTGCGAAACTTGATACGTTAATTGAGTTACGAACCGAAGAGTTTAATTCTTACAAAGACTGTCGAAATCGAAAAGGTTCGGAATTTGCCGGAACCGCTTATGCATTAGAACCTAATGAAACTTCAGACTTATTATTTACCGAGATCGGTGTCTTTGTAATCCGCTGTGATGAGAAAAAGCCTAATCAGTTATTAACTCGGGAGCAATACATTGAAAATCGTCGAACCGAAGTGGGTAATCGTATCTTTCAGAACGCACTTAAACAACCGGAAATAATTGATTATCGCGACAACACTTTCTTTTAAACCATCAAGAATTTTCGAGACCGCTAAATTTTTATAAAATTTCTTGACAATTTACAATTTTTGAAGTATTTTTTACACTATCAGAAGTGATGGTCCCATCGTCTAGTGGTTTAGGACATCACTCTTTCAAGGTGAAGGCACGGGTTCGACTCCCGTTGGGACCAGTGTTATATAAAGGGCTGAATAAAATGAGGCTAAAAGTGCGGGAGTAGCTCAGCTGGTAGAGCATCACCTTGCCAAGGTGAGGGTCGCGAGTTCAAATCTCGTCTCCCGCTTTTTTTGTAATAGAGGGAATAGTAGAAAATACAGGTGTTAATTTCCTGTGGGCTGTTCCCTTATTTTGGCGGCATAGCCAAGTAGCCAAGGCGGCGGTCTGCAAAACCGCTATTCATGGGTGCAAGTCCCATTGCCGCCTTTAAGCCGGGATGGCGGAACTTGGTAGACGCAAGGGACTTAAAATCCCTCGTCCGTTCTCGGACATGCCGGTTCAATTCCGGCTCCCGGCATTACAAAAGATTGATGAATTGGGTCGTTAGCTCAGGTGGCAGAGCACCGGATTTTTAATCCGGTGGCCGCAGGTTCGAATCCTGCACGACCCATTTTATTTTATTAAAAATTAAAGAGGGTCAGATATGGAACTGAAGTCAGTAAAAATAAAAAAAACTGATGACACTAATATAATTATTGGTCAGGCCCATTTTATCAAAACCGTCGAGGATATTTATGAAGTTTTAATCACATCGATGCCCGGCATAAAATTCGGCATTGCTTTTTGTGAATCGTCTGGTCCATGTTTAGTCCGCAGTGATGGTAACGATAGTGAGTTGATAAAACTGGCAGAAGAAAATGCAATAAATCTAAGTTGTGGACATAGTTTTATAATTTTGATAAAAAACGCCTTCCCAATTAATGTGCTTAATCAAGTTAAATCGATAACCGAAGTGTGTTCGGTATTTTGTGCAACTGCAAATCCAGTGGAAGTAATAATTGCTGATTCAGAATTGGGGAGAGGTATCTTAGGCGTTATTGATGGTTACCGGTCAAAGGGCATTGAAACCGAGCAAGACAAGCAAGACCGCAAAGATTTTCTAAGAAAAATCGGTTACAAAAAGTAAAAGTCAAATTACCGGTTCATACCGAAAACAAACACATTCGAACCCACCTAAGTTTCGTTTATGGTTGACAAATTTGCTGGGAATTATTGAAAAACTCGGCAATCCTTAAAGTAAAATGGAGGCGGCGGGAATCGAACCCGCGTCCGAAGTGTTCGTAGTTTGAGTTCTACATAGTTAGTTATTCTATAGAATCTCGCTAATCTTTTCGCCGAATAACAGGCAAAGATTAGCCAGCCTTATATCGAAATCCGATTCTAACCCTAAGGCGAAGTTAGAATCTTGAGCACTCTATTCGACCCTTGTCCAATCCCGAGTGCACTGATTGGCAAGAGTGGCTGGTTTAATTACGCAGCCATTGCATAGCTGTTATTGGCAGCTGTAAGTTCTTCGGTTTTGGCGAGCTCCGAAGCAACTCGCTATGCCCTCAAACTCCTCAGCACTTCGTCAAAACCATTCGCCCCCGTTAAATTATTATAAACAAAATTCATTTTCAGTCAATAATTTTAAACTTTTATATAATACTTGATTTTTGCTTTTATTTTATTATTATTTTATCAAATTATTTACTAAACGAAAGGAGTAATTGTGGATATATTTGTCTGTTTAAAAATGGTGCCAGACACTTCAGAAACCGAAGTCAGAGTAGATAGCACCGGCAAAGATATCTTAAAAGTTAGATTGCTTTATACGACTAACGAAGCCGACAATTATGCTTTAGAAACGGCATTATTACTCAAGGAACAATTTGGCGGAACAGTAACGGTAATCTCGGTTGGAACGCAGTCAGTGGATGAAATCTTAAAAATGGCATTAGCCAAAGGCGCGGATAAAGCGATTCGACTTACTGATGATTTATTTCTCAATGGCGATGCTTGGACAGTGGCTTATGCCTTGTATCAGGCAATTTCAAAAAATAAATTCGATTTAGTATTAACCGGCTGTATTGCGACTGATGATGGCAATTCTCAAATTGGACCGATGCTGGCAGCATTGCTTCAAATTCCATCAGCGGCTTATGTTACCAAAGTTGAAATCATTAATAACACTAAAGCAAAAGTCAATCGGGAATTAGAAGGCGGTCTTTTAGAGATAAAAGAAATTAGCCTACCAGCATTATTTACAATCCAAACTGGTATTAATACTCCACGATATCCATCAATAATTGGTATCAAACGCGCAAGTTCCAAGCCATTTGAGGTATTAAATGCCACGCAATTAAATATTGACCCGAATAAACTTGCGGCGCTAACTGAGATTAGACAACTATATCAACCAAAAGTTGAAGCCAAGGCGCAGTTTATTACGGGTAGTGATGATGAGATATCAACCAAACTTGCAGAACTGATTAAAGAAAAGGTGGGGTTATGATTGCACTGCTAATTGAAACACGCAATATTAATGAGGCATCAACCAGCCAAGGTAGAGTTAAAGATATTAGTTTTGAAATGCTAACCTTGGCACACCAAATCAGTCAGCAGCACAACTATCCGGTTATTGCCTTAGTTCTTAGTAATAACTGCCAACCAATCGTTGATGAAATCAAGCAGTATTGTCACGAAATTATCTGTGTCGAAGATAACTGTTTAGAAAACTTCAATACCCAAATTTATCAACCAATCCTTCATCAGATTATCAGTGAGCTAAAGCCAACTATAACGATGATTGGGCATTCGGGTTTTGGCACGGATTTGGCACCATATTTAGCCACAACCCTTGGACTGCCATTAATAACTGATGTCTTTGATGTCGAATTAAACTCGACTCTGCTTGTTCGACGGCAGATGTATGGTGGTAAGATTATTGCCGAAGTGATAAGCAAAATGTTACCGGCAATGATTACGGTTAGAGCCGGTTCATTTGAAAAAATCACCGCTTCACCATCGGTTAATCTCAATTTAAGTGCCAAGGTCACGAAAAAGCCGTTTACCCTTGACCAGACAATTTTTGAAAAGTCAAAGTTTCTCGGTTATGGCGAAGTGCCGACAACTGGTATTGATATTACCAAGGCAGATGTGATTGTTGCAATTGGTCGGGGTATAAAAGAACAGAAAAACATTCCATTGATTGAACAATTTGCCAATGAGATTGGTGGCACACTGGCTTGCACTCGGCCAATTATTGATGCTGGTTGGTTGCCCAAGGACCGACAGGTTGGCTCATCGGGTAAAACGGTTAAACCAAAACTCTATATTGCCTTAGGTATTTCTGGTGCCTTTCAACATATCAGCGGGATGAAAAACTCTGAGACGATTATTGCGGTCAACAAGGACCCAGAGGCACCGATTTTTTCAGTTGCTCATTATGGGGTGGTCGGCGATGTCTTAAAAATTATGCCCGTTTTAGCCAATAAAATAAAGGAACTGAAAGGATAAACAGTGGGGGTAATCACAATCTCAAAAGAAATTCGCGATACCATCATTGAACTTGGTGGCACCGATGCCTATAAATGTTATCAATGCGGTATGTGTACCGCTTTGTGTCCTTGGTTTTTAATCGACAAAGTCAATTTCTTAGTGAATCGCTTTCCACACAATGTCAAACTCGGCAATATTATGGCGAGTGAAGTCAAAGAAGAAATCGACCAGGAAGTGCAAGAACTATGTCGTTGTGTTGGTTGTGATAGTTGTTTGGCATATTGTCCTCGGGGTGTAAATATTGGCGATATTATGCGGGCAATTCGCCGAATCCTGATTGACTATGATGCCTTGCCTAAAAACCTGAAAGACATTGCTACCAAAATCTATAGTGTTGGCAATCCGCAGGGTGAGTCGGCAGAAAAAAGAAACAACTGGGCAAAAAATTTGGCAGTCGCAACTTATACCTCGGAAATGGAATATGGCTATTTTGCTTGTTGTCTTCCAGCCTATGATGCTTCAGTGCGTAAGATTGCTGAAGCAACGGTAAAGGTGCTAAAATCAGCCAATGTCTCATTTGGCTTAGTAAAAGAAGATGTCTGGTGTTGCTGTGAGACAATCAGAAACTTTGGCGCGGAAAAAATCTTTCAAGACATTGCGCAAAATAATATTAAGGCGTTAAATCAAGCAGGAGTAACAAAACTATTGGTAACCTCACCCCATTGCTATACGACTTATAAGAATGAATACCCGTCAGACGACATAAAATTTGAAGTTATTCACATCACGCAATTATTTGATAAACTAATTCAAGAAAAGAAAATTGTTCCTTCAAAGCCGATAAAAAAGAAGGTGGTCTATCACGACCCATGCACGCTTGGGCGACAGAACAATATCTATGAAGAACCACGGCAAATCTTAAAATCAATTCCGGAGTTAGAGTTAGTCGAAATTGAAAACTTTAATCGTAAAGATAGCATTTGCTGTGGTGCTGGCAGTGGCGGTCTTTGGCTTGATTGGCAAAAAGGCGAACGACTGTCAGATGCCAGAATAAAACAAGTGATTGAAACTGGTGCTGAAATTTTAGCGGTTGCTTGTCCCTATTGTCTGATTATGTTTGATGACAGCATTAAAACAATGGATGTTAATTTGGAAGTTAAAGACATTACCGAACTATTAGCCGAAGCAATATAAAAACAATTATTTTCATTGGATAATTTTAAATTAATGAGATTGCTTTGCTTTCGCTCGCAATGACAAAAGAGGACAGATATGCAAAGGACGTACGGAAGTACATTATCCGTCATTGCTCATTGCGCTGTTGCCGAAGCCAACCTTGGCAATCTCGTTCTTCTTTTGTCCTTGCGAGCGACTGAAAGGAGCGTGGCAATCTCCAAATAAGATTGCTTCGGCTCTGCCTCGCAATGACAAATTGAGAGGATGTCATTCCGTGCTTGACACGGAATCTCGTCATAATATAGCGACTGCGGCAATCCCCTAAAACAAAGTTATTTTTTTTTCATTCAAACAGAGTGGCGTCATGACTGACTGCGCGGCTAATTACCTAAATGACTTGCAGATTATCAACCTGACTGAGAATCTTAATGTCCAGCCAACTGCTTTTGAAACCATTCCAGTTACTACCGCTGATTTTCGTGTCGAAAGATATGCTCAATCTTATCAGCAAACTCATAGCCAAAGATCCTGTTAAACAAAGTTAAAAAGTTACGACAAAGCCTACCAAAAACCCCATTGGGGGGACAGTACCCTACCTTTGATCGTTTTTAGTTGTTAGTTATTGGTTATCATTAGGATAGAGAAAATTTTTGCTCATTTTTTTATTATATTGACAGTATAAGTTTTAGGTATGGCAAAAACTGTAAAAATGAGATTGCTTCGGCTTTGCCTCGCAATGACATAGAGAAGAAGTCATTGCGA
>JBDRUR010000025.1:0-20639 GCA_039801485.1 Caldifarciminota bacterium | reverse complement strand
AATGTTGTTTCGGTATTACCTTGAATCACATCTAATACTGCTTCAGTGTTACCAATTTCGACTTGAACTTCTTCGGCAACTAATAGAACTGGTAATGCGAAGCATAAAATGAGTATGAAATACTTAGCCATCTTGCTCACCTCCTTTCATTTTAGATTTTCCCTGAACAAAGTCAAGGAATTTTTTTCTATAAGAACATTTAATACTAAATGAAAAAAGGTAAAATAATTTTTCTTGGTATCGGACAGACTTATCCGAGAGAATTCGGCTTTTACTACTTTTAGTAAATTTTATTTAGTTATCGTGAAAATTTTGGTAGGGGGTGGGTAAAAATGTCGTTGCGAGGAATGTAACGGTTGAAGCAATCTCTTATCTCATTGTTTCGTTTGCTATTAAGTTAAAGAGATTAATGATATGGCTTTATTTGGGTGTAATAGTTTTAGTTAAATATTTGAGCGCTCTTTGGGCATCTTGGTGATTGGGATTAAGCGTCAAGGCGTTTTGGATTTCATTGAATGCTTTTTGGTTGTTGCCAATCGTGATATAAATGGCACCAAGGAGATAATGGGTTTCAGCATCATTTGGATTTAAGTTTATTGCCTGTTGAAGTTCATCGATTGCCTGCGGAAAGTTGCGTTGAGCAATATTGATTTGGGCTTGGGCTAAATGAAGATAAGTTTTTTGGTCAGGATAAGTTTGGGCAAGGTCGCTTATTGTTTGTAATTCTTGGTCGGCTTGCTGATAATTGTAAAGATTGATGTAAGTTTGTAATAAATAATAATGGGCAATAATATTATCGGGTTTGATTGTAATTGCTTTTTGATAACTATTTTGCGCTAATGAAAATCGCTGACTATTCTGATATATTTTGCCAATTTCAGTATAACCATCAGTATTAAATGATTTTTTATCCACTAACTTTAGTTGAGTTAATCCGAAAATCCCCAACCACAAGATAATCAATATTAAACCCGATATAAATCTTTTGGCACTGAGATGCTTAAATAGTTCAATAATAAAAAATGAAGAAAAGATTATGAAATACGGAATAACAGGTGCCCGAAACGGTGATAAGATATGGAATATCAAACAAGCCACAAAATAAATAAAAGTAAAACAATATAATAAATAAAATTCTTTCCAAGATTTTAGTGACAAAAAAATTCCTAATACGGCACCAGGTAATAGTAACGCATAACTAATAACCGCAATCCTTAAGATTATTGAGTCGTCTTTGGTCGGGTAAAAATGATAGTGATAGGGAATTTCATAGTTGTTGATAAATAATAAAAATTTTCGAGCAAGTAGTTTTAGATATCGGGATTGATTTTCTTTAATGAATTTGTTAGTTTTCGTCAACCAATATTTTGTGATTTCTGATGGTTTAATTTTCTGTTTATCGTTTGATTGTAAAGAAGTTAAAAATTGATTGATGTTGGTTTTTAATGATTGTAAAGCAACCGGCTGATAGGGAAAGTTGATTGGTGAACTGCTGGCAAGGAAAAAATTGAAACCAAGATTGGTCGGATAAGGCACAAATTTTTTTGTAGTTAGGTATTTGGGCAAAGAAATAATTGAGACAGCGATTAAAATAAAAATTACAAAGATTAGATATCGTAAAATCCGTTGCGGTCTGACCTTGATAATAAAATAGGGGAGGAGTAATATTAAAAGTAAGATAAACTCAAAACGAAGAATGATAAGCAAACCGCAAATAATGCCAGCCAATATTATTTTTTTTATCGAATATTCTTCGGTAATCGGTAATAATAGTAATACTAACCAAAGACTAAGAAATATGCTGAGTTCTACCGGTAGTAATGTTTGAGTATAAAATATTAAAATCCCAGTCAATAGATATAAAATAACCGTAATAATACCGGTGCGGTGATTAGCGATTTTCTGGGTAATCAGATATATAAAGATTGCTGAGAATCCGCTTAGGATTGCCTGAATAATTTGAACAACTAAAATTTTATTACCAAAGAGCAACGAGATAATTTTTAAAAAGTAGACATAAAGTGAACCGAGGTTAATGCCAGTTTCACAAAACCAATATTTTTGTGCGAGTTTTAATGCTAAACTATAATCATCGATTGGATTAGAGATGTTACTTGGAATTAGCGCGTAGGCGTGATTGCGCATTGAAAGAATAAATAATAAACGAGTTAAAAAAGTTAAAATAAAGATAAATATTAATAATTTAAACGGAATTTTTAACGAGGGTTTCGGCGGTTTGCGTCTATATTTCTTATATTTCACAATGAGAGTTTAGTAAGTTAAGTTAAATAGTCAAGATCGCTTGTTAAGTGCTTATCCAAGGTAAATTGACAAATTATTATATTTAATTATAATAAGTTTAGTTAAATTATAAATTCGTCGTGGTGGTGATTGCGATGGCGCATAAAAAAGACCAACAGTTTCGAATATCAAAGATAAATCTCTTGAAGTCAATTGCTCGACGACCAAAAGGTATGCTGAGACCAACAAAAGTGCATAAAGTTAAAACCGTTTATTCGCGTCAACAGCAAAAGCAAGAGTTTATAAAAATTAAGAAAGAAGAGGTAGAGCATTAATTAAATGACCAGAGACGAAGCTTATCAATTAGTTGTTTCAATGGTATCGAATAAGAACTTAATTAAACATATGCTTGCCTGCGAAGCCTGTATGCGCCGACTGGCAAGGCATTTCGGCGAGAATGAAGAAGAGTGGGGTCTGGTCGGTCTGCTTCATGATTTGGATTATGATTTGACCTATAATAGTCCTGAAAAACACACCTTAATTGCGGCTGATATTTTGAAGGAAAAGGGATTGAGTGATGAAGATATAGCCGCGATTAAAGGACATTGTGAACACGCCGAACGAAATACCAAGATGGCAAAGGCATTATATGCGGTTGACCCGATTACCGGACTGATTGTTGCCGCAACTTTAATGCATCCAGAAAAGAAGTTAGCCAAAGTTGATAAGGATTTTGTGCTGAGAAGGTATAAAGAGAAAGGTTTTGCCAAAGGCGCGAATCGCGAGCAGATTGCCAAATGTGCTGACATCGGATTGTCTTTAGATGACTTTACCCAATTGTGTTTAGAGGCAATGACCAGCATTGCTGATGATTTGGGATTGTAATTTTATGAAATCGCAAAAGTCAAAGAAAAAGGTTCTGACCTTCCAAGATATTGTCAGTCGGCTACAACAGTTCTGGGCAAGACAGGGCTGTTTGATTTTTGCCCCATATAATTCAGAAGTCGGTGCCGGCACTTTTAATCCAGCAACTTTCTTACGGGTGTTAGATGATAAACCGTGGCGGGTATGTTATATTGAACCATCAAAACGGCCACGAGATGGTCGGTATGCTCAAAATCCTTTGCGGGTGCAACAGTTCTGGCAAATGCAAGTGATATTAAAACCGGCACCAAATAATATTCAGGATATCTATCTGAAAAGTATTGAGACACTTGGTATTTCATTAAAGAAAAACGACATTCGATTCATTGAAGATGACTGGGAGTCGCCGACTTTAGGTGCCTGGGGTTTAGGCTGGCAGGTGGAACTTAATGGCATTGAAATCACCCAGTTCACCTATTTCCAACAAGTAGGTGGTTTAGATTTGACCGTCATTCCTGTTGAAATTACTTATGGTTTAGAACGGATTGCAATGTTTATTCAGAACCGTCAGTCAATATTTGACATCCAGTGGAATAAAGACAATACCTGGGGCGATATCTACCGTCAAAATGAAATAGAGTTTTCTAAATATAATTTTGAACTAGCGGATGTTGAGTTTCATTTAGAACTCTTTAATAAGTATGAAAAAGAAGCAGAAAAGTTATTGAATCAAGGGCTGGTTTATCCGGGTTATGATTGTGTGATAAAATGTTCGCATATTTTTAATCTGTTAGAAGCCCGTGGTGCAATTTCTGTATCAGAACGGACTAATTATATTGCTCGGGTCCGACGATTAGCCAAACAAACTGCCTTGTGTTATTTGGAAAGTCAAAAGAAACAAGATGAGAATTTAGTTAACGAGTAAATTTATGAAACCGAGCAGTAGTAAAATTGATTTTTTAGCTTTTGCCAAGAAACTTAAACAGCCCTGGAAACCAATTGAAGTAACGAGAATGAATGGTTATCATATTTTGCTCGCATTATTTGATGGTCAATATAAGTTTCATAAACACGACGGTGATGAGTTTTTCTATGTGATAAACGGCGAGATTGAAATTGAACTGGAAGGTGAGACCGTAAAACTTAAAGCTGGCGACGGGTTTTTGTTGCCGAAAAATACCAACCACTGCTCCAAAGCCGAAAAACCAGCAATTGTAATGGTGATAGAAAAAACTAACTTGAAAACAATTTGGGTTTCGAAATAAATACTAAATGGTGAAATGTAATTATTTTTTGGTTTCTTGTAAAACTAAACAACTTGGGCAGTAGTGTAAACTGGGGTCGTCTTTGCCAATTACTTTTCTAATGTATTCAATCTGAGCATCAGTAGCAAAGTAGCTGCCGCAACTTTCACAGCCAACCAACTTGAATTCGGTGTTCCATCGTTCAAAGTAGCGTTTGCCATCTTTGTCAATCATCGTGATAGCATCAGTTGGACAAACATAGACACAACTACCACAACCAATGCAGGTTTGACTTGGTTCTTGGTAAGGTGTTATTGGTTTTCGGAAAATACCACGATTTGATAACCCAATAGCATTAACGCCAACAATGTCTTTGCAAACTTGGACACAAAGACCACAGACAATGCAATTGTCAGTCGTTTGTTCAATGGTAAATCTTGGCTTTTTAACATTGTATTTTTCAGCCAATTCGATTATTCGTTTTGAATTAGGCGTGCGTGCCCAAAGCACCTCTAAAATTAATTGCCGCAATTTTATTACTCGTTCAGATTTGGTGTTGACAATGATATCGGCATTAATTGGATAGTTACAGGCAGTAACTAATCGTTTTCGACCCCAAACTTCAACTTCAACTGTGCAGATACGGCAGGCGCCTCTGGGGTCAAGGTTTTCGTTGTAACATAATGTCGTAATTTCAATTAATTCTTGCTTGGCAACTGATAATATCGTTGCCCCAGAACTGGCTTCAGTTTTAATACCATCAATTACTACTTTATACATTATGTCTCCTTAATTACCGCATTGAATTTACAGACATTATAACAAATGCCGCATTTGACACATTTATTGGGGATAATTTTGTGTTTTTGCTTAGGTTCGCCGATAATCGCATTAGACGGACAGTTTTTAAAACATAGATAACAACCAGTACATTTTTCTTCATCAATCCGATATCGGATTAGTGCTTTGCAGACTTTGGCGGGACATTTTTTGTCTTTAATATGGGCTTCGTATTCATCGCGAAAGTATTTAAGCGTTGATAAGACCGGATTAGCGGCAGTGCTTCCCAAGGCGCATAATGAACCATCGGTTAGTAATTGGGCTAAATCATATAGCGTCTCAATATCAGTTGCTTCGCCTTTGCCGTCAGTAATTTTATTTAAAATTTCAAGCATTCGTTTTAACCCTTCCCGACAGGGAACACATTTGCCACACGATTCTTCTTGTAAGAAATTGATAAAATATTTGGCAACATCAACCATACAGTTATCTTCATCCATCACAATCATTCCGCCTGACCCCATCATTGAACCGGCTTCAGTAAGTCGGTCAAAATCAACTGGTAAATCAAGTTGGGATTCAGGTAAGACACCGCCAGAAGGACCGCCGGTCTGAACTGCTTTGAATTTCTTTCCTTGTTTAATGCCGCCGCCAATATCAAAGATGATTTGTCTTAATGTAATTCCCATTGGAACTTCGACTAAGCCGGTATTGTTAATTTTTCCAACCAAAGAGAAGATTTTTGTGCCTTTGGAGTTATCAGTACCAATTTTGGCATACTCAGCACTGCCGATATTGATAATTATTGGCACATTTGCCCAGGTTTCAACATTGTTTAAAACAGTGGGTTTATTATATAGACCTTGTTCTGCCATATGAACATATTTTGCCCGGGGTTCAGCAACACGGCCTTCAATTGATTGCATTAAGGCACTGGATTCACCGGCAACAAATGCACCACCGCCACGGGAAATTTTGATATCAAATGAAAAATTAGAGCCTAAAATATTTTCACCTAATAAGCCATATTCTCTTGCTTGTTGAATTGCTTTGGTTATATGTTGAAGGGCTAAAGGATATTCATGGCGAATATAAACATAACCGTTATTAGAACCCACCGCATAGGCACCGATAATCATACCCTCGATTACCGAATGGGGATTGCCTTCAACAATACTTCGGTCCATATAAGCACCGGGGTCACCTTCATCAGCATTACAAATAACATATTTTGGTTCACCTGGTGCTTTGCGCGCTGATTCCCATTTTCGTGCTGCGGGAAAACCACCACCACCACGACCTCTTAACCCTGCATTTTTGACTTCGTTAATTATTTGTTCTGGTGTCATTTCAAATAATGCCTTGGCTAATGCTTGATAACCACCAATGGCAATATAGTCGGTAATCGATGTCGGACTAATTTTTTGGTTCTGTCCTAATAACATCCGATTTTGAAATTTGTAAAATGGAATATCTTTTTCATAGGGAACTTTTTTATTGGTCTGGGGGTCAACATATACCAACCGGTCAATAATCTGATTGTTTTTAATAGTCTTTTCAATAATTTCTTTGACATCTTCAACTTTGACGCGAGAATAAAAAATACCTTGGGGGTGGATTACCATTAGCGTGCCACGTTCACAAAAACCATGGCAACCGGTATGGATAATTTCAATATCAGTTAGCCCTTGATTTTTTAGTTCTTGTTTGAGTGCCTGCGAGACGGCTAAACAACCATAAACTCGGCAGCCAGTTCCTTCACAGATCGCAATCCATTTTTGTCTTGATGTGAGTTTTTGTTTGAGTTGCTGGTAAAGTGCGTTAAGTTCTTCTCGCGATTTTAGTTTTTTTATCATATGTTATTCCTTTTCAAATTTTTTGAGCAATTGAATTGTCTTTACTGATGTTAAATTACCATATAACTCGTTATCAATTTGGATTACCGGACCAACCGCACAGGCGCCAACACAATTTACTGTGTTTAATGTGAATTGCATATTTTTAGTTGTTTGCCCGGGCTCAATTTGTAAATAATTCTTAGCAGTTTCAAGAATTACCGGCGAACCTCGGACATGACAAGCAGTGCCCATACAGACATTGCAGGTGTGTTTACCTCGGGGTGTCAAACTAAATGCTTTATAAAAAGTGGCAACATCATAAATTTCTGGTAATGGCAGAGTGAGTTGTTTACTGAGATGATACAATGCCTCTTTTGGCAAATAATGGAATTCATCCTGAATGTCCTGAAGAATTGCAACAAGCATTGACCGGTCATTATTGTGTTTTTTTAGAATTTCGTCAACTTTATTTAAATCGATCATATCTTTATTACTTAGCAGCTTTTTCTTTTAATTTCTGCCATTCTTGCAAAATCTTTTTTTGAATGATTTCAATATCAGCTGGCTTGAGATGACGGAATCGTGCTTGATATTTTAGATAATCAGTTATCGGGCGTAATTTTGGCACATCAACATTTATGCGATATTTACCATTAATAATTTCATATAGTGGGAAGAAACCGGTTTCAACCGCTAAAGTTCCAATGCGAATAATCAAATCAGTGGCACATCCCCAGCCAGTTGGACACTGAACTAAACAGTGAATATATTTTGGTCCGGTAATCGCTAAAGCGGTCTGAACTTTTTGAATTAAATCAAGCGGATAACTGGGGTTAGCGGTCGCAACATATGGGATATTATGAGCAGCAGCAATTTCCGGCATATTTTTTTTCCAAGTAATCTGACCGATACTTATTTTGCCCGCCGGCGAAGTCGTTGTTGATGCACCAAACGGCGTCGAAGATGAGCGTTGTATACCAGTATTCATATAGGCTTCGTTATCGACACAAATATACAAAAAATTGTGTCCGCGTTCGAAAGCCCCAGAGAGTGCTTGTAATCCAATGTCCGAGGTGCCGCCGTCACCGCCGATGGCGATAATATTAGTTTTTTTATCTGGTATTTTGCCCTTTGTTTGTAAAATTTTAAGAGCGCTTTCAATACCCGAAGCAACAGCGGCAGCATTTTCAAAGGCAATATGAACCCAAGGTACATTCCAAGCACTTTGGGGGAAAGGCGAAGAGATAATCTCTAAACAGCCGGTCGGACTAACAATAATTGTATTTTTACCAGCCGCCTTGAGAATTAAACGAACCGCTAAGGCTAATCCGCAACCCTGACAAGCACGATGGCCATAGACAAAATTCTCCTCTTTGTTAATTAATTTTGGAATATAAACAGGAATTGTGGTGTTCATTCTCTAACTCCGATAAATTCATATTCTTTGGGTTTATTTTTTAATGCCCGTTTAACAATTGATTTAAAATCATCAACTTTTACATCACGGCCGCCAAGACCTAATATGATGTCGTGAATAAATGGTTTTTTCCGTTCATGATAAAAGGCGCTTCGTACCTCAAATCCTAATGGTCCGCCTTGACCACCGACTGACAATGCCCGTTCAACTACAACCAGGGTTTTGATGTTTTGACAATATCGGCGAAGTTCATTGATTGGAAACGGACGATACAATTTTAGTTTAAGTAATCCGACTTTTATTCCCGCTTCTCTCATTTCGTCAACTGCGGTTTGGGCAGTTTCGCCAATACCGCCAATAGTTAAAAGTAAAAGTTGGGCATCATTGGTCTTATAAGGTTCGATTGGTGTATAATTACGACCATAAAGTTTTTTAAATTCTTTCCACACACTTAAAATTGTCTTTCGTGAATTAAAAAGTGCCTGTTCTAATTGTTTTTTTGCTTCCATATAATATTCCGGCGTTGCAAAGGCACCAAACGATAATGGGGTGCGTGGGTCCAGGGGATAAAACGGCTTAAATTCTTTGATAAACTTTTTAACTTCCTCCTGATCTAAAATATCAACGGGTTCAATCACATGACTTAAAGTGAATCCGTCAATGTTAACGATTACCGGTAAAAGCACATTATGGTCTTCGGCAATTCGAAATGCTTGCAGTGTCATATCAAATGCTTCTTGCCCATTTTGTGCAAACAACTGGATCCAGCCGACATCGCGTTCTGCCATAATATCAGAATGGTCCCCCCAAATACTCAGCGGTGCTGATAATGCGCGGTTAACCACAACCATTACAATTGGTAGTCTTAATGCTGAAGTAATAAATAATATTTCATGCATCAACGCTAGCCCTTGCGCACTAGTTGCGGTAAAGGTTCTGGCACCAGCAATTGAAGAACCAACACAAAGACTAACTGCCGAATGTTCGGATTCAGCGTTAATGTAAGCTGCTTTTAATTCACCATCAGCAACCATTTCGGCTAATCGCTCAACAATGTGTGTTTGAGGAGTTATTGGATAGGCAGCGACCATGTCAACATCGGCTAATTTTACTGCTTCGGCAATAGCCAATGAGACTTCTAATCCAACGCGTTTCGACATTATTCCTTCTCTTTCTCCATTATAATGCAATGAGTTGGGCATTCTTTGGCACAAATGCCGCAACCTTTGCAATATTCAAAATTTGTCTCATAGGTGCCATCCGGCATACGATAACGAGCAGCATCCGGGCAGTACAACCAACAAATACCGCATTTAATACATTTAGTTGCGTCGGTAATCGGCACTAAACTTCGCCAACTACCAGTCTTATATGCTTGGGCACTGCCCGGTTGGGTGATTAAACCAACCGGCAATTCTTGCCATTTGGGTAATTTACTTGTAAGTTTCTTCGGTTTATGTTTTTCTTTGATGGCAATTGTTTTATCTTCGATCGTTAATTCTTTATAGCCGCGCATCATTGCTTCGATATTGATCTCATAATTATTAGGAAAGCGCTCTTTTATTTGCTCTTTTACTGTTTCTAATTTCACAATGTTTGTTGCTCGGACAAACGCACCCATCATTGTTGTATTGGTAATTGGTCGTTTAATCACTTCTAAAGCAATTCTGGTTGCATCGACAACGGCTAATTTCATATTTATACCTAGTTGATATCTAATATCTTCAATCGGTTTGTTAGTATTAGCGATAAAAATTCCATTGGGTTTAATACCAGCGGTAACATCAGGTAAATTGAGAATTGTTGAGTCTAATACGACGACAATTTCAGGAGTGTCAATTTGGGAACGAAGGTAAATCGGTTTATTAGAAATTCTTAAAAAAGCAGCAACCGGTGCTCCCCGGCGTTCTGGTCCAAACGAAGGCGCTGATTGAGCATATTTCCCTTCAGCGATTGCTGCTTTTGCTAAAAGTTCGGCACAGGTCACGACACCTTGACCACCACGTCCATGCCATCGTATCTCTAAAATTTTTTCTTTCATAAAAATTTTATTATAATATTAAAAAATCTAAAAGTCAATTAAAATAATCATTGACATTAAATAGTTTTTAATATAAAATAAACTGTTGCTACAAATCAGTAATGATTTAATTTTTAGCAAGAAAGGTGGAATGAATAGTTGTGCCATATGGTAAAGTAAAATGGTTCGATGGGAAAAAGGGTTTTGGCTTCATCGAATCAGAAGATGGTAGCGGCGATGTATTTGTTCATTATGCCGATATCCAAGGCGAGGGCTACAAAACTCTTCGTCAAGGAGACCGAGTGCAGTTTGAATTAGAAAATACTCCCAAAGGTAAAAAGGCTACTAAAGTCGTAAAAGCATAAAAAAACCGCAGGCGGTGTCGCTAATAATTATTGAAATTATCGCGACACCGTCTCTTATTTTAAATTACAGTCAAACAAATCCGCGATAATTGTTGGCAATTATCCTTGACAACAACAAAAATAGCAGTAGCATTTGATATGTTGTTTTTTAATACATCTAATGCTAATAAAAAGATAGTATTACAACATCGGGTGTTTTTAAGTATCGGTGCCAATCTTGGTGACCGAGCAAAAAATATTTTCCAAGCAATTAATTTGCTGAATCAAAGTGGTGTTTATGTCAACCGGATTTCTGATATTTTTGAAACAACGCCAATGGGCAAACTTTCGGTATTTAATATCAAACTTAATTTTAGACTTCCTAATTTTCTTAATTGTGTTGCTGAGGCGGTAACTAATTATCAGCCTTATCAACTATTATTAATAATTCATAGAATTGAAAGAATTTTAGGTAGAAAAAGAATCGTATTTATAAAAAATTTACCACGGACAATTGATATTGATATTCTATTTTATGACGATAAGATTATTGATGAATTAAAAATAAAAATTCCCCATCCAAGAATTTGCCAGCGGGCATTTGTGTTGGTGCCATTGTGTGAAATTGCGCCGGACTTGATTCACCCCCAATATCATAACACGATTCAAAATTTAACAAATTTAGTTGATAAGAAAGGGGTAAAAATTTGGCAACAACCAACGACAATATTATCTTAAGGTATATTGCGATTGAAGGAATGATCGGCGTCGGTAAAACGGCGTTAGCGACCAAACTTGCTGAGAAACTTCAGGCACGGTTAATATTGGAGGAGGTTGAAGAAAATCCGTTTTTACCAAGTTTTTATCAGGATATGCGAACCTATGCTTTATCTACTCAATTGTTTTTCTTACTCTCCCGTCATCGGCAACAGCAGCAAATTGCCCAACAAACACTCTTTGAGCAAAGGATTGTTACCGATTATTCTTTTTTTAAAGACCGCATTTTTGCTTATGTTAATCTTTCGGAACATGAATTGTCCCTTTATGAAAAGATTTATGGATTTTTAGAAAAAGACGCACCAAAACCGGATCTGATTGTTTATCTACAAGCACCGGTTGAAATTCTTATTGAACGGATAAAAAAACGGGGGCGAAGTTATGAACAAGATATAAATCCGGAATATCTAAAAATATTATCCGATGCTTACAATCGTTTCTTCTTACATTATGATGCAACACCCTTACTTATTGTTAATACTGAAAATCTGGACTTTGTGAAAAACGAAAATGATTTTATACAACTATTTCAAGCAATAATGTCAACAACCGCCGGCAAAAAGTATTTTTCCCAGCAAGTTAAGAAATAATTTTATATGTCAAAAGTAACTATTCAGACCGTTCAAGAAATGAAATTTAAAAAAGAAAAGATTTGTTGTCTGACTGCATATGATTATTTAACTGCCAAAATATTTGACGAGGTCGGAATTGATCTAATTTTAATTGGTGATTCCGCTGCCAATGTCATTTATGGATATTCAACTACGCTGCCAATTAATATGTCGGAAATGCTAACTCACACTCGGGCGGTTGCTCGTGCAGTTAAAAGGGCATTAATCGTTGCTGATATGCCATTTATGTCATATCAACCTTCGGTTGATACTGCGGTCAAAAATGCCGGGGCTTTTCTTAAAGCCGGTGCCGAGGCAGTCAAACTCGAAGGCGGACAAGTGGTTGCTAATATTGTTGAGAAGTTGGTTGGATTTGGCATCCCGGTAATGGGACATTTAGGATTAACGCCACAGTCAGTTCATAAATTCGGTGGTTATAAATTACAAGCAACAACTAACGAGGCTCGGAAAAAGTTATTAGCCGATGCCAAGATTTTAGAAAAAAGTGGTTGCTTTGCGGTTGTCTTAGAAAAAATTCCAAGTTCGTTAGCAAAAGAAGTGACCGAAAGTATTAGTATTCCAACTATTGGCATTGGAGCCGGTCCGGATTGTGATGGGCAGATTTTGGTATGGCAAGATATGTTAGGTCTTTCGGAAATGAGATTAAAGTTTGTTAAACAATATGCCAATTTAAGCAAAATAATTTCAGAGGCGGTTATAAAATATATTCAAGAAGTAAAATCAGGAGTTTTTCCTGATAAGGAACACAGCTTTCAAGATGATAAAAGTTGTCCGTAGTCCGAAGGCGATGCAAAAGATTGCCGATGTAATTCATCGCCAAGGCAAAATAATTGGGTTTGTGCCGACAATGGGTTATTTACACGAAGGTCATTTAAGTTTGGTGCGCATTGCTCGGAGAAAATCAGATTATGTTATTGTCAGTATTTTTGTTAACCCCACGCAATTTGGTCCGCATGAAGATTTTGCTCGTTATCCCAGGGATTTTGACCGCGATAAGCGATTGTTAATTAAAGAAAATGTTGATTACATATTTTATCCGACAGCAAAATCGATGTACCCCAAAAATTATAAAACTTATGTTGAGGTAACTAATTTGTCTGATGTTTTATGTGGTAAGTCGCGGCCGGGCCATTTCAAAGGCGTGACAACAATTGTTGCCAAGTTATTTAATATTGTTAAACCGGATTTAGCGGTTTTTGGTCAAAAAGATGCCCAACAAGCAATAATCATAAAACAAATGACTGATGACTTAAACTTTCCAATCAAAATAATTATCGCACCAACAGTTAGAGAAAGTGATGGTTTAGCGATGAGTTCACGAAATGTCTATCTGACACCGGCCGAGCGAATGCAAGCACCAATTCTTTACCAAAGTTTGCAACATGCCAAAAAGATGATTGAAAATGGTGAAAGAGATAGTCGGAAAATTATTGCAGTAATACGGGAATTAATTAATTATATGCCAGATGCCAATATTGATTATATTGCAATTGTTGATGCTAAAACCCTAATGCCGGTTGAACAAATAAAAAAAGGAGAAATTCTAATTGCATTAGCCGTAAAATTTGGAAAGGCCCGTCTAATTGATAATATCATGGTTAGACCCGAAACTTAGTCTATTAGAAAATAAAAACAATACCTTACCTAAAAATTTTGTTTATATAAAGTATAATTTTTAATGGAACAAAGTGAAAAGATAGCCCATTACAAGTCCAACAATGCTTATTACTCCTAAATAAATCAAAACAACTCTTATGCCAAACTTCTTGCTGAAAACAAGGATTGTGCCGTAAGAAGTGATTGGTCCAATTAAAAGTAACACCATGCCAGCACCGATGTTCATACCCTGTTGAAGCATTGCATGGACAAATGGCGGACTCGAGGTTGAGCAGAAATACATTAACAGTCCAAATATCAACGCAAATGGATACGCCCAATTGTTAGATAAGAAGTTTTTTATAAAAACACCAATCGGAGTTACTGAAGCCACAAGAGCCGCAAGGAAAATTCCTAATAGGGTTAACAACCCAATTTCTTTGGGCATATCAATAAAGGCAAATTTGAGTATCGATTTGATTCGGTTACTGGTTGTCTTGGAACAATTACACCCAATCAGATTTGATTGGCAGTGAGGGCATACATCAGGATCTTCAATTGATTTTGGCTGATATTCAATAAAGTTTCCAATTATGCCGATGATTAATCCCAAGACAATAACCGCAAAGAAGATGTAGATAGTAAACAGTAAACCAAACAAACGGTAAGTTACTAGTAAGGCACTAATTGATGTTGCTGGTGTTGCTACCGCAAATGCCAAAATCGGTCCTAATTTTATACCCCTTTTGTGAAATGCCACTGCTAAAGGTAATGTACCCCAACAACAGATTGGTAGAATTGTTCCAATCAAAGTTAGATAGAAAATTGGTTTTAAGCCTTTACCAGAAAGATATTTATCAACAATATTTTCCGGGATAAATTCATGGATAATACCTGATAATAAAAAGCCAATTATTAAAGGCGGCAGAATTTCGGTAAAGTAATGAATTAAATGATGAATAAAAATTCCCATATTATGATTGTGGATTCAGAATTTGGAATTTTACATTATCGTATTGGTCTTTAGCGCTACAAAATAAGAGTGATAATGGCATTGCTTCTTTCGCCTGCCTGACCATTTCGGTTACAATTTCTCTGATGTCCCATTGTGCTGTCTTGTCCATTCGTAATCGGGCAATATGATAAAGTTCTCGGACATTTATGGTCAGTAAAACTCTACGGCGATGTGCTTGAGTTAAGATATAAGAGGCAATATCTGGTAATTTTTTATGAATTTTGGTATAAGTTTTTTCGGTTTCCGCGATTACTTTATTAAATAAATCAATTTGTTTGCTTTGTTTCATTGATTCCGGAATAGTCACTCCTAAATTTAGGTCATAATCTTGTGCTGTGATGGTTGCAATGCGATGGCGCTTGAGTTGCCCAAAACAAGCGGCAGAAACAATTAATTCAAAAGTTAAATAACAATGTTCAAATTCTCGTAAGACGGCATCATAAAACTCAGCATATTTAAAGGCAGTTTTAATGTAACTGAGTTTTTGAGCAAAACTCATTTTTTTCACCTTCGTCATCGATTGGCTATAAGATAAATTAGTTAAACGATGGATGATACTGGCGATTAATTTATCATCACTATTTGGTGTATAATCGACTAATTTCACTGTTTTTTTCTCTGCGCTTGCTTTGTTATCATTTAATGTTAATTTCTTTAATTCCTTATAAGTATCTTTGTCATATTCGGTTGGTTTATAAAAAAGAATAATTGACGGCGCCACTTTGATAACCCGTTGATATAATTCTTTGCCCAATTTGTTAATTTCAGCGATATTCGATGAGGCAAAGCGTCTAATCATCAATTCTAAATTCCTTGCATTAATTGTCATACCTAATTGTGTGGTTGTTGCTAATGATGTAACATAACGGGCGTCTTCAATTGCTTTGGCAAACTTTGTCTCCAACGGTTTAAGTTTTTCGGTTAGATATTGATATGCTTGATTTTGGAATTTAATGGTTTTTAGGAATAAAGGCAGTAATTTTGTTTTTTTTATTTCATCAGGAACTAAAAAGTTTGATCGCAGTTTGATATACCGTTGTGATGCTTCGGTGTAAGAGTTTAAACGATGGGCTTCTAAATGTTCAACTGCAAACCGGGAGATGCCGATAATATCAAAATTAAAGACCGCATGTTCGGCGATTGAGTGGTGTCCCATCTCGAAAATAATGCGTCGATTTTGTTCGCGGGCTTTTTTGATTTCATTGCGGGCGATGGCGCGAAGTTCGGGAATTGATTTTGGACTACGACTGATGCGCGCATAAGCGGCAGAGAAAGTTTCAGGTGTTAGTGGTAGTTCTTTCTGCTTTAAGCCATCAAGGTCAACATTATAGCCGGCCAATATTATTTTCATCTATAGTGATTGAGTACGGGATCGGATTAATTTATTTAATTAATATCAGTTTTTTAATCTCTGTTGTTTTGTCAGTTTCTAATTTAATAAAATAAACACCTTTAGCAACTTTTTTACCATTATCATCTTTACTATTCCATTGGAATTTATAAGAACCTTTATCTTGTTCTTTATTTATCAGGGTCTTGATTAATTTGCCCGCAATATCAAATATCCCTAGTTTAACTTTTGTCGGATTACCAAGATGATATGCAATCGTTGTTTGATTTGCAAACGGGTTGGGATAACTAATAAGATTATCGGTCCTTGGTTTTAAATCTACTATGTCGTAATTGCTGATGCCGGAGTAAGGTTGGGCGGTTGTAAATTTAATTGCGCGACCGGCAACTAATGGTGCCGATGCTGGATGATAACTACCATTACATAGCGATTGAATTCCGATGGTACAAGTTGGGTCTTGGATGCCAATCGTTGAACTATTGGTAAGATTTGCCGTCATATATTGGAAAACAAATATATTATCACCGGTAGGTGTTGTATAGGTTGAATCAAAAAAGATAACTTGGAATTTATCTCGGGTAGAACTTGCATTGTAATAAGAAACGCTATCCCATTCAACAATCAGCGTTCCATTAGTTGCATTATAATACCAATATACCGCGCCGCTGCCACCAGTATTGGATTCGCGGTAATCATCCCAATTGACGGCAATCATTGCCGGTCGAGCCGCCGAACTCGGTAGTTGAGTATTGCTGTAAGCGCGGGTGGTATCAAAACCACAGGCAATCCAACCGTCAACACTAATCGAGATTGAATTATAAGTTTGACCATAGAATCTTAATGTGCCGAAACCAGAGGGTAACGGTATATTTCGAACTTGGTCATTGTGACTATAGATTAACCTAGTGCCAATTGATTTTATTTCAACCCAATTATAATTTGGATGTTCGGAATAAAGAGTATCAATATTATCGTATGCCCAATATCTCACTGGAATACGAGGACCGTCAGGAATTGGGTCGATTTGCCTAAATTCACCAACAATTATACTAAACCCAACCATTTGTTGAAAGTTGCCATCGGCTGTAATTTTTAATGAACAAATAACAGGTGTGCCGGGTGAAATTTGTGGCGATGCATATAATCTAAATCGGTCAAGAGCATTTGTGCTAGTTGTTTCATGGATGATAGTGCCATAAAACCCAATTGAGTCTAATACTAATAGGCGATTATCGTATGAAGACAGTTTTCCAATGACATTATAGCCGTTGCCATAACCAATATTACCGAGTTTAACAATTAAATCAGCGGTTTCATTAGGGTCTAATCGACCATTGTTGTTACCAATGCCCGAGTCACAGATAATTTTGTCACGATATACAAAGACCGGCGTTCCAACACGGACTAAAATTGTTGATGTCCAAGCTGAATCGTTATTATCTTTGCAAACTAATTGTAAATTCAAACGTTGACCGTTAGTGCAAGTTGGTGCAATTGTAAAACGAAAACCATTAAGTCCAGTATAAGCCGAGTCATTTGCCAAAATTGTGCCAAAAGTCTTTAGCGAGTCCTGGATGGTAACATTAATATCAGAAGAACGCAATTTTCCAATGACATTAGTTGCGGTCATATTGCCCCAGTTTTTAACCCAGGTTTGCATATTAATTTCCTCGCCGGGATTAGGAATCCCATCATTGTTGCCGATAGCACTATCATTCAAAGTTGCTCGTAAATAGGCAACATAAGGTCCACTTGCTTGGACGATAATACTATCTTCATAGGGCAAAAGATTTTGAGCAGTAATGGTGATATATAACTTACCTGGTGTTTGTGGCGAGATTGGAATAATTGCGGTTCCAGTTATATCGGTATATGCTTGTTCATAAACTTCGGTGCCTTTTTGGACTGATACTAATGCCCGATTTATTGCAGACATACCCGTGTTAAAAACTTGAATTGTTAGGTTGGATGGACCAAGCGGCACTACTTGAGGATACTGGGCAATTATTGTTTGCGGGATATCGGTCCACATCGGCATTGCTGGGTCGCCAAATAAATTTAATTCATAAATACACCAACGCCAGACACCTGATGATAACGCATTTGCCGTGTAAATTGATTTACTGCGGGCGTGGGCAACGCCGATACGGAATGAATCTTTATTAAATAAAAAGTCATAGAATTTTACATCCATCCATTCTGACGGTCCTAAATCAGGTGGCGAACCCCAACCATAGCGGGAGTTTTGGATTGTGGCAACACCGCCACCATTTGGATTATTCATAATCGCTTCGGCTAAGCAATCCGAAGTATAATCAAATGCGCCAGAATGACAAGCAATCGCATTTAAGATAAACAATTTATTGCCATTTGTTTGAGAGTTGGCACTGCTAACTGTGTAAATTGCAACACTGGTTTGGGTGTAAAATCCAACTTCATTACCATGAGCAGCAACATGGCAAAATTCAAACCCGTTATTTAATGAATCACGCATTGGAATTGTGCTGGCTGGGTCGATTAAAGAACGGTCAATCCAACTGGTAGGCGTGATCGCAGCAATTGAATCGTTAACAATATGACCGTGCCAATTGTAAGATGAGAATAACATCACCGAAGGTAATAAGATACGTTTAAGATAATCAGTTGGTGGATTTTTTTCAAAGGTCAACACCTTGTTCACAAAGGTAGTAACTTGTGTTTCATTAGAAATTGAGGCACGGCCAACATAAACATCAGGATAAAAGTCAACTGAGTCACCAGGAATTTCACCAAAAGTATTGTTGTTATTACAATCCCAGGTGCGATTTAAATCAGAAAAATATAAATCGCAAGGCATGCTGGTTTCGGTGTAACCGCCATATGAGATATAAACACCACGTTTGGGCACATAGGCAACATCGCCACCTAAGACGACAAAGATTAATCCGCGATTTTGGAAATAATAGATAATCGCATTTCTGATCTTTTCGGCTAAATCTCGGCCAGGGTAATTGGTATTTATGTAACTTGTAGTTAGGATATCGGCGTAAAACCCTTGTTTTGTGCGCCAATTGGTTAATGGACGGAAAGCCGAAGAGAACACATCAGTCGTAATAATTAAATAATTTACTTCATTTTGAAGTCTTTTAATTGGCGGTCCGAATCGATTGATATCTTCGGGATTAATGATAAAACTTCTTATTTCTTGTTCAAAGATACTTTTTTGTAATGGCGTCAATGTAACTGCTGGTGGTATTTTGCCTTCTTGATAATAAATTTTTACATTGATTTTCTGATGAAAGATTAATTTACCAGGCACTGGTAAATATTGAATTGGATATAATAAAAAACTGGCAATGCGGTAGCCGCTTTTATCGCCAGTATAAATATAATTGACGATTTTTTCAGGATAAGGACTCGTTGAATTGTAAATATCTTGATTAGCGATAATTATCGGTTCTTTGGCTAATGATATTGGTTGATATTCAGGAACCGGCATTACTTTGTATGTTCCTGGTATTTCAGAACTTTCTAAATCTTCAATTTCAATTGATGTAATTTCAGCAGTTGCTGGGATTAATACATGATAAATCCCCATTGGTAGACAGGGCTCGCCGACTTTAGAATTATAACTTAGTCCCCGAATGTTAGGTATGATGTAATCGTTATATTGGTCAAAATTTATGTCAAATTCGGAAAAATTGAACGTCTTGGTTATTACGTTAGCTTGGGCAATTTGCAAGAATAAAATTGTGGCAATTAGTACTAATATATAACTTTTCATTGAAAGCCTCCAGAAAATAAAAATAATTTGTTCATTAAGACATTACCAAATATAAATATCGCTTCTGTTTTACTCATTAATAAAATAATAAAATCCTATAGGTAATTATACATCTTATATTATTTAAGTCAACACCGTCTTCATCAAAATAAAATCTAACTCAAACTAATTTATGTCTGATTATTAAAATTAAATGTTTTTTTCGACTTCTTACTCAATCTTCATACTAATGCTTGACAATTCAAGAAAATTTGGTAAAATAGGCATAGAAGATGCGAAGTTCTTTGAAAATCTGGGTTGACTCAAAAAAATGCCAAAAAATAGGGGGTCAACACATTGGGCATAGTAAAGATGTTGATTGACCGGTTAAAGAGCCTACGGTCTGAAAGCCCTCCCTGATGAAAAAGGGATTGCTGACGCTTAATGCTGGACGCTTGTCGCTAAAAACGTGATGCATAGCACGTCTTGTGTCTTCTTATCCTGAACCCTTTCTTAGTCGGATGCTATAATCCTTTCTCAACCATTTGCTAAAAGCCTTACTGGATACCCTGCTAAAGGTCTTACTTAGCAACTTACTCACCATGATTCTGACTGATATTCTTATTCTCTGGCGGTGTGTGTTTTATGACTCCATTCTGAGATTAAATCTCGGTTTGTTTTTTTGAATCAACCCGCGCCTGACGCTCACTCCCTGAATGCATAAGGGGTATGCCCCGAGTAGTTTCTTTATTACGATTGTGATAAATGGTTTTTAGAC
>JBDRUR010000024.1:0-20969 GCA_039801485.1 Caldifarciminota bacterium | reverse complement strand
AACATACATGTCTTTCTTAATTCTAAGTAATAAGCCTCTTTTAGCATAACGGGATGCAAGCATATTTGCCGAGGTTGGCTTTATTTGTAAAATCTGAGTAATATCAGCAACAGAGAAAAAGAGTCGTGAGCGCAATTGCTGATAAAGTCTTATATAATTATTAAGCATAGATAATTTATAATTTTGTATATTATATATATTTAATAAATTTTGTCAACCGTTATAATCGCAATAGCGAGGTTACACTTGCAAATTTGTTTATGTCGGCGACGACAGATGAATAGGATCAGTAAGAGGTGGCTGTATCGTTAAAATGTTGACACATTAATTAGATGTCAATATAATTGCAAAGTTGAATAAAAATTTATGTATTCGTTATCAATTTTAATCTTTTTATATGGGGAGGCAGAATGGATTGGTTGAAAGAGGTAGAAAAAGCCGCTAACACTGTTTTGGATGTTTTGGGTGTTGGCTATTTGGAAAAAGTCTATGAAGAGGCGTTGGCACATGAGTTAAGACTGAGAGAAATTCCTTATGAACGGCAAAGAAATTTTGAAATGCTTTATAAAGGTTATAAAGTCGGTGAAGGCCGAGCAGATTTGATTGTTAATCCATTATGGTGCGGCAAGGGCGGTAAAGAATTAGTATTAGAATTGAAAGCAGATAAAAAAATCACCGAATCTCACCGAAGGCAAGCCAAAGTCTATATGGTCTCTTTGAATATTGATAAGGGCGCAGTTTTAAGTTTTGGCGATAAGGTGCTTTTAGAAACTGTGACAAAACCGAAAAGAGAGTTTGAACGGTTACCAGAAAAACCAGCCAAGTCTAAAAGGGATTTGTCAACTATTCTTAAAAATGCAGCTGAAAATGTTTATGATTATTTTGGAGTTGAATTCATTTACCGGGAAAAAGGATTGGAAATATTCCCTAACGCAATCGGTGTTGAATTGAGACTAAATGGCATTGATTTTTCATACGGAACTTATGAAGTTCTGTATAAAAACCAACCAGTTGATGAGTACGAATTTGATTTTGTCTTCGATGACAACTCGGTGGCAAATGTCTATCCATATAAAAAAGAAGAAGATATTCAAGAAGAATTAGAAGATTTTGAGTTCTTTATGAGATATTTTAATTTTAAAAATGGCTATCTGATTTGTATCCCGGCAAAAGAAGGCGATTCAGTGCAGTTAAGGAAAGTCTAAAATAAATCGGCGATTGAAGAGTTAATGGTTCGTTAATAAATATAATAAAAGTTTTGAATAAGTTATTTGAACCTTTTAGATTAAAGAAGAGTCTAATATATGGGATTAAAAAGAGAATCGGATATAAAATTTGGAAAAGTGATAAGGGATGAGCCTCCAATATGTATAGGGGGCGACGCTCCCCCTTAAAAATCCCGGCAAAATTAGCTGAAAAACGGTTTTTTAAAAACCTTGAAGTCAATAAATATCGATTGAACAATCAATTCGTATCCAGCTCAACCTTAACTTTGATTTAACAATCGGTTAAAGAACCGACTTGAGAATTGGTTTCAAACTTGCCTTGAGCATTGGATAAAGGATTGTAGCCAGAAATGATTTGAGGAGCGCAATAACTTTGTTATCGTCTGATGATTCTTGTGATATCATTGGTTAGTGCAAAGATTAGGATAATGCCGATTAGACCATAGCCAATCCAAAATGCTATTTCCCATTGTTTTTTAGATAACTTCTTACCTTTGACTCTCTCAATGATGTAAAGTAAAATCCGACCGCCATCTAAAATTGGTATCGGAATGATATTGATAACGCATAGATTTATTGATAAAAGTGCCCAAAGTCCGAGTAAGTATTTTATGCCCCATTGGGCGCCCTCATAGGTATATTTTGCGACCATCACCGGTCCGCCAATTGCAGATTTTGGTAATTGGCCAACGATAATTTTGTAGAGAATGACAAATGTTTGCTCAGCGACATATAATGAACGCACTGTTGCAGTGCCGATTGCTTTGAAGGTCGGCATTGGCTTTTCAGGTAATTTTACCCAGATACCTATCGCACCGTATTTTTTGGAGGTGATTTCATCAGCAACGAGTTCGGGCACGATACTATCAGTAAATATCTGATTTTGTCTTTGCCATTTAATTGCGATTTTTTGACCACCGGCATTACGAACAATATCAACAAAACTGTGCCATTCGTCAATTGGTATGCCGGCAACTTCAATAATTTTATCGCCTCTTTTTAGTCCAATTTTGTGGGCTGGACCATTGGTTTTGACTCGGTCAATTATTGGCGGAATAAATGGCGAAAATGGAAAAGAATCGGTATGAAATGTATAATTAACGGTTCTTAATTGATGGTCATTTTGAACAATAATGGTAACGGTTTGATTGGCATATAAGCGAAATTTATTCTCTAAATCCGACCAGTTCTTAATAGTATCTTGATTTATTTTGATTATATAATCGCCGTTAAGAAATAATATCTTTGCTGAATCGGTTTCTGGAATAATTCTTGGTTCCGGATTGGAAACGCCGAATACCGCATACAAAATCGCAGTCAGGATAACGCCAAGGATTAGATTTGAGATGGGACCGGCAAAAATAACTGCTACTTTTTTACATAACGGTGCGGCATTAAAACCGGTCGTAGAATCAATCTCATCACCGGTAAGTTTTATAAAGCCACCTAAGGGAATTAATGATAATTGATAAACGGTTGAGCCAATTTTTTTCTTTAATATAACTGGTCCAAAACCAATAGAAAATGTCTCAACCGGTAGTTTGCTTAATTTGGCAATGATTAAATGGCCAAATTCGTGAACCGTGATTAACGAACCAATTACAACCGCAACTAATAATAATGACGATATCATACTACCAACCTTTCGGCATAATCGGTTGCCATTTTTTGATATTTTAATAAAGTTATTAAATTAGGGTTTTTGACATAGGGGAGAGCAGATAATGTCTTTTTAATGATTTGCGGAATATGATGAAACTGGACTTTGCCATTAATAAAACCATTTACCGCCACTTCGTTAGCAGCATTGAAAACGCATGGTGCCGTGCCATCAGCAAATGCGGCTTGATATGCCAGTTTTAATGCCGGGAATTTTTTGAAGTCCGGCTGATAAAATTCTAAATTCGGTCGGTTGACTAAATCTAATTTTGGGATTAACGACGGCAAACGTTTCGGATAAGTGAGCGCATATTGAATACAACCGCGCATATCAGGATAAGATAATGTTGCTAATGAGATATTATCATTAAATTCGACAATTGCGTGGATAATGCTTTGGGGATGAATTAATACTTCAATTTTTTGTGGTGGTAGCGAGAATAATCGTGCAGTCTCGATAACCTCTAATCCTTTATTAGCCAAAGTTGCCGAATCAATGGTAATCTTTTTGCCCATTTTCCAAATTGGGTGTTTTAAGGCATCGCGGATGGTGATATTTTTTAAATGTTTGCGATATAAAAATGGTCCACCAGATGCGGTTAGAATAACCCGTTTGATTTGCTGGGGATGATAATTATTTATGCATTGATGAATCCCAACCAATTCGGAATCGATCGGCAAAATTTCTGCCTGGTATTTTTTTGTCTGCTGCATAATAATCTTACCAAAACTTACCAGTAGTTCTTTAGTTGAAAGGGCAATACGCTTCTTGTTTTCAATTGCTTTTATTAACGCCATTAAACCTGTTGTGCCGGACATCGCCATTACCAGGATATCAATTTGTGAAAATTGAGCAAGTTCAACTAAACTGGATTCGCCAGATAATATTGTGATTGCTTTTACTTCCTTTTTTACCCGTTGATACAGTTTGTCTTTGAATTTTTCTTCGGTTATCGCGATTATTTTAGGTTTGAAGGTGATGATCTGTTCGGTTAATAATGGATAATTACTTCTTGCGGCTAATGCCAATACTGAGAAATCCGTTTGGAGATGTTTTATTACTTCTAATGTTGCCTTACCAATTGACCCGGTGGAACCAAAGATTGCAACTCTTTTCATAACAGATTTTTAATAATCCTAATATCTTCTTTATCAGTAATTTTAATATTTGATTTTATGCCTCTAAAGGCATAAACTTTTTTGCCCAGTCTTTCAACTAATGAAGCATCATCGGTTGCATAAAAATTATCTTTTTCGGCGTCGGCATAAGCCTGCTTTAATAGTCTTATTTCAAAAAATTGCGGAGTTTGTGCAAGATAAAAATTAGCACGATTTTGTGTGCTTTTTATAAAATTCCCATCTAATTCTTTAACCGTATCCGCAATGTCTATTACCGGAATACATGCTTGATATCTTTTGACATAATTAAACCCTTGGGCGATTATTGCTGAATTGAGTAATGGTCGGGCTGAATCATGAATGGCAACATAGCCATTATCTGGTAATATCCTAAGGGCGTTTTTTACCGAATCCTGACGTTCTTTACCGCCAGCAATGACCTTTATAACTTTATTAAATTTATATTTTTTTACAAGGTTTTGAACATAACGAATTTTAGTTTTATTGGTCACAACAATTATTTTGGATATATCGGGACTGTCATTAAATTTTTTCAGCGAGTAATAGATGACAGGTTTATTTTTGATTAAATAGAATTGTTTTTTTTGACCAAATCTTTTGCCTTGTCCGGCAGCCAAAATTATACCAAAATTCATTGGGAGTTTTATAATGAATATCGCAAAAGGGTTATAAAAAATAGTTATTTGCCATCAAAGTTTATAATCAATTTTAATTGCTTCGCGCACTAACTTCATTGTTTCTTCGGCTTCTTGTTTTGCTCTTTTTGTTCCCATTGCCAAGATATCGTCAACAACCGTCATATCTTTTTCATACTCCGCGCGACGCTGTCTAATTGGTTCTAAGAATTCGTTAATGACCTTTATTAAAATCTTTTTACAAGCAACACAACCAATCTTGCCTTTTTTACAATTTTCTTGCAATTCCGGAATAAATGATGGATTAAATACTTTTTGATAAGAGAAGATATTACAAATTTCAGGATGACCAGGGTCGGAGGCGTGAATCCGGGCTGGGTCAGTTATTGCTTGATTAATTCGTTCGGCAACAACTTCGGGGGGGTCAGATAGATAAATGCAATTGCCTAAACTCTTGCTCATCTTGGCATTACCATCTAAACCCATTAATCTGGGGACATCGGAAACCAATGCTTCAGGCTCAACTAATACTGGTTTATATAATTCATTGAATCTTCGGACGATGCGACGGGTTAATTCGATATGGGGTAATTGGTCAGCACCGACTGGCACTAAATGTGCCCGACAAAATGTAATATCAGCCGCCTGACTAATTGGATATCCAAGAAAACCATATGTTTTGCGATGTTCAAATCCGTGCTGTTTGGCTTCAGTCTTAATTGTCGGATTATGAGACAAGACATTAATCGAAACGAGCATTGAATAAAAGATTGTTAATTCGGCAATTTCTGGGATGAGTGATTGGATAAAAATTGTGCTGACTTTTGGGTCAATACCGCAGGCTAAATTGTCCAAGGCGACATTATAAACATCTTGTTTTAATCGCTCTGGATGCTCGAAATTAGTGGTCAATGCTTGAACATCAGCAATGATAATAAAAGTGTCGTATTCGTATTGTAATTTTACGCGGTTAATTATCGAACCGACATAATGGCCTAAGTGCAATGGACCAGTCGGACGATCACCAGTTAAAATCCTTTTCTTCATCAAAAGTATTATATTGACAAAATTACTAAAGTCAATAAGGCATCGTAAAAAAAACAATGCGGTCCATGATATTTAATTATACTGGACAAGGGAAACACGTTTTTCACCGAAAAGTCAGTTTAAACACTTATTCGCAAAAGTCTATTTAAATATAGACAAAATTTTAGGCACATTTTTAAACTAATTCATTGATAACCAGAAGGTTATCTCAAAAATGGTTTGACCATACTGTATAGTATAGGGGGCGGTCTTAAAGATTATGTTTTAGTTAATAAATTAATGGAATTTGTGCTGGTAGTTGCTTGTCTACTTTAGTTGATATTTAATGAACTAATATGGTTGAAATAATATTAGCTGTTATCGTAGTTAAACGATAATTTGCTCGTAAAGCAGTGAAGTGCTGAGGAGCTAAGCCACCCACACCGTAACTTTGATTAGCAGAATGGAATTAAGTTGGGAGTTCAGTACCAATCGTTAGAATTTTATGAAAGTCGTTAGTTTAGGATGGCAATGTTTTTAAGATATCCTTCGATCTCGCTAAGGTGTTTTCTATAAAGGTTTTTATTATATTTTAGAGAAAAATCTCGTGCATTGTTTCGGGAACCATTATAAAATCGGGTAAAGAAAAATGAAAATAGGATCACACTGTCGAGATATTGCTTTTTCTTATAGGTATAAACTGCGCCATATAATGATAATGAATTAGCGATAAATGATAGCAAACCTATTATTTTTTCCCCAGCGTAAATTTCACCGCTGCCAGGAATGATTGAGGAGAAGATTTGAGCTAATAGCGCATTTTTGTTCCGCAATTTTTTTATCGAGTAAATCTTTTTTATCAGCAAAGAATCGCCTGCTGAACTAAAATATCTCTCGGCACTGGTTAGGTCATTTTCTTGTAATGAGACATATCCAAGTAATTTATTTATCGTTTGATTATTTAGTGAATCCTTAGATAGCAAATTGATTAATTCGATTTTTGCTTTTAAATATTGGTTTTCTTTTAAGTAGTGTTGGGCTAATAATAACTTGAATTTTTGATCGAAATTTTGCGTTCGAAAAGCAAGGTTATTTAATAATTTTTGGGCTTTTTCATCCTCATTATTGTAAAAAAGCGATAGAATCAATTTCGCTTGAATTGCACAAATTAATGAATCATTTTTACTAGCGTTATCTGAATTAGCGTTATCTGAATGAAAGAATAGATATCGTTGATATTCGGTTGCGGCAGCGAAATAATTCTCTTGTTGATAAAGAGAATCAGCTAATTGTAAAGTAGGATCAGCGAACAGATAGGTCGTAAAATAAATGCTAATGAGCCAAGTTAACATTATCAGTTAATTATGTAATTTTAACGAGTCATAATTAGGTATAAAATTGAAGCCGTCGATTACATCATTAATTTGTCTGAGATATTGTGTAAGTTGAAATTGATTATAATCTCGCGCTGAAATATTGGCGCCGTAAACATTTCCCATCCAAAACAAAGCGGTAAGTGCTGAAAATATGGAAAATTTTATTTTTGATTCATCGTGATTGTAATAATAATTAGCGATTAGACCACAACTGACAGTGGTGACAAATGAGTAAATGCCATCGCCCCATCGGCCACAATACGCTTGTCCGAAACCAGGAATGATTGCGGAAAACAATGATGATAACAAACGACTTCGATATTTAACATTGCGCCCATCGAATTTTGATAATTCATTCATTATTGAGTTCCCAACTGTTAATTTTTCTCTAAAAAATCTTGCGCCTTCTTGAAACTTATATTCTTGATAATAACTTAAACCGTATAAAATTATTACCTTTTCATTAAGTTGATCTTTACTAATATTATTTATCTGCTGACGGCATTTTTTATAATCAGCTTGAGCAAAATATATCCGAGCAAAATTATAATTTTTATAAAAATTATTTTGTAATCGGTTAAAATATTTAAATGCTTGCTGGTAATTTGCTAGCCGGAAATATGACTCACCAAGCATCAGCAAAATGTATTCTTTTATATTTTTCTCAGTATCGGGATAGAAAAATAACAATCGCTGATATTCGCCGACCGCGCGTAGATAATCTTTTTGTTGAAATAGATAGTCAGCGAAATCTAATCCGGTCTTTGTTGGTTGGGTTGGTTTTATTAAAGTGTCATCATTCGATATTAAAAATGTATTGGCAATATTGGTAGCACAAGCAAAGTGATGGTTTTCTGGTGGGTCGAAAATGCGGTCATTTTCGATACTATGATAATATTTATCTAAATATGTCCATGCCCAGGGATTACAACGGAGTAAACGGTCAGCACCCATCATTGTGCCAATCACGATGCCGTATTTATTGATACTTTGTTTATAAAATTGCGAACAGGTTGGTGAGAAATTACAGATGTTCTGCCCTTGTAATGGCGAGATAAATTTTTTGTATAAATCGATCGTCCAGTTAGCAGTAACCGTTAATGAATTATAACTACTAAGAATCGTAATGAGCAATATATTTGTAAACCAATTCATTCAGCTGAGATTATTTTAATTCTAGTTGATATTTCAAAAGTTCATCAACAATTATTTTACTTGGGAAGTAACGAATAAATTCTTTTTTACGGTGAAATTTCTGATAGTTATCTAGGAAATATTTTATTTTTTCATCATCAAAGCCAGCCAAAAACGCGGTCTCATTTAGACCAATTTCACGTTCGGTACGATCCCTTAAAATAAGACAAGGTACATCTAAGAAATACGTTTCTTCTTGCAAGCCACCACCGTCCGACATTACAAATTCACTATTTTTTACTAAATTCATAAATGTAATATATTCTAAGTAACCGGATATTTTAATTTTAGGATTGGTTGTTAATTTTTGGTACAATCCAAATTGTTTTAGTTGGTGTTCACTTGTCTTGTGGATGATATAGATTATTTGGAATTTTTTGGCAACTATTTCAACATATTCAACTGCTTTTCGAAAACGGTTTTGATTGTAGATTGTTTCTTGGCGATGGATAGCAGCAACAACATATTTTTCAATATTTTGTTTAGTTTCTTTTCGAACATAATTTGCTAATGTATCATAGACAGTATTTTGTTTGGTATTAACAATTTTGCCGCGTTCGTTATGGAGATTTTTTGACGCCCAATCTGATGGCGCAAATAGTAAATGGGCAAATTTTGAAGACAGGCGTCTAATTAATTCTTCAGGAAAAGGATGCCAGATACTGTAAGAACGCAATCCGGCTTCAATATGTGCGATTTTTAATGAAAATATTTTGCCGATGAGACAAGCAAGTAAAGTCGACATCGTATCACCATGGGTAATCAATATTTTTTCTTTATTAAAAACATTTCGATATTTTATTGCATTTATTAAACAGGTGATAAACCAAATTGGCATATCGGTTAGTTTGACTAAATCTTTTTCACTACGCCATAAAAATAAATCCGGCGATTTTAAGCCAAATCGTGTTTCTAACTCTCGATTTAATGACGGATGCTGGTCAGTCTGGATATATGTATACGGAATCTTCCGGTCCTGTAATTCTTTCATAACCGGAGCAGTTTTGACTAATTGTCCCTTGGTGCCAATTAGAATAATCAAATTATCCTCACATTGCGGTAAATAGCTTATAATCGTTAATTGATAAAAATCCGTCTGGTTTTAGATCCAAGGCAATTTGGAGTTCTTTTACTAATTTTGCTAAATGCTCTTGATGTTCGGTAACTAAATATTCATAAATCGGTGGCGACACGACCAATTTTACTTTTCGACCTTTTAATTGGTTGCCTTTAGCGATTAATGCTTGTTCAATCTTTGTTGCAATTTCATTCCGTGCCCAGATTCGACCTAATCCATTACAAATTGGGCACTGTTCGGTTAGGCAATGTAGGACACCAGGACGAGTTCGTTCCCGGGTCATTTCTAAAATTCCAAAGCGACTGACTTTGGCAAAATCAGCTTTAGCACGGTCGTTTTCTAAACACATCTTTAATTCCCGAACAACAATATCCATCTTTTTGGGGTCTTCCATATCAATAAAATCAATGATGATTAAGCCCGATAAATCTCTTAATCGAATTTGATGGGCAATTTCGGCAGCGGCCTGAAGATTGGTTTGAAAGATCAGGGTCTCCGGGTCTTCTTCTTTGGCATACCGGCCAGAGTTAACATCAATTGCGACTAATGCCTCGGTTTGGTCAATTGTAATAAATCCACCACTTTTGAGCCAAATCTTCCGTTCAAGTAGCTTTGATAACTCTTGGTCAATTTTATAATGTTCAAAAATCGGAATCGATGATTGATATAATGATACCCGATTAACAAGGCCGGGAGCAATTTTATTCAAATAATCAATAATCTTTTTGTATTTTGCTTCACTATCAATTACTAAAGCGTCAACTTCGTGGGTAAAAAAATCACGAACAACCCTAAGTAAAATGTCCGATTCATCATATAACAATGACGGTGCCTTAACATTTTTTGCTTGATTTTCAATAGCCAACCATTTATTTTCCAATTCATAATACTCATTTTTTATATCTTGTTCGGTGGCAACCGCTGCTGAGGTTCGAATAATTAAACCGGCATCGGCTTTTTTTATCTTTTTTACAAGATCGCGAAGGCGATTTCGGACCTTTCGTTCCTGAATACGACGGGATACTCCAATGCGCGATGCTGATGGAAAATAGACAAGATAGCGACCGGGGATGGATAAATAAGAAGTTACCCGCGCACCTTTTTCGCCAATCGGCTCTTTGGTTATTTGACATAATATTTCTTGTCCGGGGCTGATGGTTAATTGACGAGATTCTTTTCTTAATGTTTCTGGCTCGACATCCAATCTTGATTCATCAAATATTTCTAATTCAGGAATATCGGCTAAAGGTAAAAATGCGTTCTTTTTTAATCCTAAATTGACAAATGCACCACGTAAACCAGGAATAACATTTTCGACTCGGCCCTTATAAATTCGACCAACTAAAGTTCGGCGTATCTCATGTTCTAAATAAAACTCTACTAATTGTGAGTTCTCTAAAATTGCAATCCTGACTTCTCCTTCGATAGAGTTAGTGGCAATTATGATTTCTTTTCGTAATTTCATGTATCCTCCAAAGGAGAAATTAATTGTCCATTTTTTAATATATAAAAATCCTTGCGTTCGATTTTTAGTTGTTTTATTAGTAATAAGTCTTGTTGTAGTAATTGTGAAAGGACTTCAAATAATTTTATTTTTGGGGCAATTCTTAAATATAGATTCAAAACCATTTTGTTTTCATCATAGTCAATATCCCAGATACCATCGATTAGTACTTTTTGGGGTACTAATGAATTATTATTTATTGGCCACGGAATATTTTTAATTTCGTATTGAGCAATATTACATGATTTACCCAAAGATGCAACGTGCTTATTGACCGGTCGGGCATCAATTATTTTTATGTCGCGCGGCAGAAAGAAATTTAAATCACGAATAATATTACCGCTATAGGTATGAATCATTTCGATATCTAGATATTCACCAGATGAAGTGACACCGACCGGTAATGGTGGACCAAAGGAAACTATTGGGTGAGGTGAAAAACCCTGGGAGTAAGCAACTGGTAATTCGGAACGGCGTAAGGTGCGGTAAATTGCTCTGACGATATCTAAATGGCCAGCAAATCGAAACGCTTCGCCGACTGAATATTTTAATCGAAATCGAGAATTTCTGAATCGCTCTTTAATAAAATTGCTCGGGAAATCTTTCGGTCTTAAATCATATTCGTATTTACCAAAATTAGCTTGGTTGATTTTTATCACCTCAGTGCCAACAATATTACTTTCATTGATATTTACCTGACAAGTTTCAGAATGACAATTTTCGCAACTTTTTTCGCAATTACTCGTAAATTGATAATTGAAAGCATTTTGGTATTCTTGTTTTAAAAAAGATTTTTTTACTCCGATATCAATGAAATCCCAAGGTAACTTACGGTCAAGATGATACTGTTCAAGATATCCATTGGGATTTATTTGACTATTTTCAAAACTTCTCTGCCACTGAGAATAATTAAACTTTTCAGTCCATTCTTGAAAAATGCCGCCGTTGCGATATACATCAAATAATACCGCGCATATTTTCTCGTCGCCACGCGCTAAAATTGCTTGAATTGCCGAGACTTCTGGATTTTCCCATTTTAATTGGATATTGCGATGTCGAATGTTATCTTTGATGTATGTCATCTTTTCTTTTAGATTTTCAACACCTTCAAAACTTGCCCACTGTAACGGAGTATGAGGTTTAGGAATAAATGGCGTGAGGTTGAATTTTATTGATAGCCGATGCGAAATTTTTGATGCCTGTTTCACAAAATTAATAATGGCATTAATGTCGTCGGTGTTCTCATTCGGCAACCCAATCATAAAATATAATTTAATGTTTCGCCAACCGGAATTAACGGCAGCAGTCATTGATGCGAAAATTCGATCAGCATCAATATTTTTGTTAATAAACGAACGTAATCTAGAACTAGCAGTTTCTGGAGCAAAAGTTAAACCGGTTTTTTTAATTGACTGTAAATATTGAGCAATTTGGGAATTAAAGTCTTCACCGCGAATCGAGGGTAATGAGATTGCCACCCGTCGTTTCGCCATCTGTCTGGTTAATTGGCTAATAAGTTCTTGAATATTAGGATAATCTAATGCCGAAAGTGAAAGTAGTGAAACTTCTTCCCAACCAGTGGAACGAATGCCTCTTTCGGCTAAACGAATGATTTCCGAAATTGGCCGCAAACGAATTGGACGATTGATAAATCCTGCTTGACAAAATCGACAACCTCGTAAACAACCACGGCCAATTTCAACGGTTAAACGGTCATGAACAATTTCACATATCGGCAAAATTGGCGGATTAGGAGCATCTTCTTCTCTTAAGACCGAAACCATTCTTTTTTTTATAATTGAACTTTCTCGATTATGACAGAGTGGAACATAAACACCAGGAATGTTTGAAAGCATTTGTAATAAATCAAATCGATTTTTTTTATTCCAATCTCGATAAACCGCGGTAATTTCTAAAATAACTTCTTCACCGTCACCAATAACAAAACAATCAATAAAATCAGCCATTGGTAAGGGATTGACACAACACGGTCCACCGGCAATAATCAAGGGGTGATTGGCATTTCGTTGTCGGGAAAGTAATGGAATTTTCGCCAAGTCTAAGATATACAAAACATTAGTATAAGACAACTCGCTTTGTAATGAAAAACCCAAAATGTTAAACTGATTCAATGGTCGTTTCGATTCTAAAGAATATAACGGAATATCATTCGCCTGAAGTTTTTCTCCGAAATCAATCCATGGTGCGTACGCTCTTTCAGCAATAATATTTTCCTGTCGATTTAAAATCGCATATAAAACTTTTAATCCATAATTTGACATACCGATCTCATAAATCTCCGGCATAATTAAACAGACATATAGCGGGTTATTTTGTGAATCCTTGAAGAAAATATTATATTCGTTGCCGAGATAGCGAATTGGTTTTGTAACTAAAGGTAAAATTTCGTTTAATTTTTTGAGCATAAACTAATAATTTTTATTTCCATTGTAATTATAAAAGACGATAAAGTCAATCATTGTGGCAATGCGAGAACTTGACATAGATAAATTTTAATATATTATATAATATATTTCTTATGAACGAAGAAATTAAATTAAAAGAAGAAATTGAAGAATTATCAAGACAACGACTTTTAGACTGTTACCAATGTGGTGAATGTTCAGCTGGCTGTCCGACCGCTTTTGCAATGGATATTGTGCCGTCGCATTCGATTCGTTTATTGCAATTGGGCAAATTTAACGAGGTGTTGAATGCCGATAATATTTGGCTATGTGTTGCCTGTCATGTTTGTGGTGAACGCTGTCCGCGAGGAGTTGACTACGGGAAAATTGCCGATGCATTAAGGACACTTATCCTTCGTAATAAAATTACTCATTTAACGTTAGAAAAGATCGATAAGCAATTTATTCTTGAGGCGCCTCAGCAGGCATTTATCGCTGCCTTTCGTAAGTTTACCACATGAAATCATTTGCCTATTATCCTGGTTGTACCTTATATACTAAAAGTAGAAATCTTGACATATGCGCTCGGGAGAGCGCAAAAATTTTAGGCGTTGAGCTTAAGGAGTTAGAAACGTGGAATTGTTGCGGTGCGATTTTTTCTACGGTTCAAGATGATATCGCTAATCAAATTGCGCCGATTAGAAATCTTAAAGAAGCGCAAAAAATCTCCAATGAATTAGTGACATTATGTGCTGCCTGTTATAATGTTTTAAAAAGAAGCAATTATTATCTTTACAAAGAAGGTAATGAAATATATCGAAGACGATTAATTAATTACCTTGACGAAGAATATGATGGTGAGACAAAGGTCTTGCACTTTTTAGAGATTTTAAAAAATCAGATTGGCTATAACGCAGTAAAATCGCATGTAAAAAAGTCACTAAATGGTTTAAAAGTTGCGTGTTATTATGGCTGTTTGATGCTCAGGCCATCAGCCGAGATAAATTTCGATGACCCGGACAATCCGATGATTATGGACGAATTATTTCTGGCACTGGGGGCGGATGCAGTTCAATTTCCATTTAAGAGCGAATGTTGTGGTGGTTATGTATTGGTAAATAGACCAGAAGTAGCAACAAAATGTGCCGAAATAATTTTAGAAAGTATTATTAATGCTGGCGCGGAATGTGTAGTTACTACCTGTCCGTTATGTCAGTACAATATCGATAATCAACAGAAATATATGGCCAAACAATTTAATTTGCCAATATTCTATTTCACTCAATTATTAGGTTTATCGTTAGGAGTTGAAGAAAAATTATTAAATTTAGACAATCATTATATTAATCCGAAACTTTTGTTAAAGCAGAAAGGATTAATTATATGAGTATTGAGAAAAAGCGCATTGGTGTTTTTGTTTGTCACTGTGGTATTAACATTGGCGGGACGGTTAATGTTCCTGAAGTGGTAAATCAATTAAAAAAGAGCACAGATGTCATTGCAGTTCTTGACCATCAATATTGCTGTTCAGATCCCGGTCAAAATTTAATTAAAGAAACAATAAAAAAAGAAAAGTTAGATGGTGTTGTTGTTGCTTGTTGTTCACCAACATTACATGAGAATACTTTTCGAAAGGCAGTAGCAAGTGTCGGCGTTAACCCTTATAATTGTGAAATTGCTAATATTCGTGAGCAATGTAGTTGGGTTACTGAGGATAAACAAAAGGCAACTGAAAAAGCGATAAGAATTATCAAAACTATTATCAAAAAAGTTCAATACGATGAACCATTACAACCGTTACAGGTGCCGGTAACAAGAAAGGCATTGGTGATTGGCGCCGGTGTTGCCGGTATTCAGGCAGCTTTAGATATTGCCAATGCCGGCTATCAGGTTTACTTGTTAGAAAAAAATCCCTCAATTGGTGGTCATATGTCGCAATTATCAGAGACATTTCCAACGCTTGATTGCAGTCAATGTATTTTGACTCCGAAAATGGTTGAGGTTAAACAGCATCCGAATATAACTCTTTTAACCTATTCCGAAATTGATTCTGTCGCCGGTTATATTGGTAATTTTAAAGTAAAAATTCGGAAAAAAACGAGATATGTATTGCCAATCAAATGCAATGGATGTGGTGATTGTGCGAATGTTTGTCCGGTTTTAGTTGGTAATGAATTCGATGGTAATTTATCACAACGGCATGCAATCTATCGGCCATTTCCCCAGGCAATTCCTAATATTTTTACAATTGAGAAAAAAGGTATTTCACCTTGTCGAAATGCGTGTCCGGCTGGCGTCAATGCCCATGGTTATATCGCTTTAATTTCAGCGGGGAAATATCAAGAAGCAATCGATTTAGAACGCCAGGCAAATCCGTTTCCTTCGGTTTGCGGTCGGGTATGTAATCATCCATGCGAAGGTGATTGTAATCGGAAAAATGTCGACCGGCCAATTGCAATCGCTTCGCTTAAACGATTTATTGCTGACTACGAACTGAAAAATGGTCGAAAGTTACCGCCACCGGTTGAAAAGGTGAAATTAGATAAAATTGCAATTATCGGTGGCGGACCGGCGGGCTTAACCTGCGCATATTTTTTAGCTAAAAAAGGGTTCCAGGTTTCGATTTTCGAATCACTATCTGAACTTGGTGGGATGTTAATTACTGGTATTCCCGAATTTCGATTACCGAGGCCGGCAATAAAGGCAGATATTGAATATATTTTGGCTTTAGGTATTGATGTTAATCTTAATAAAACTCTCGGAGTCGATTTCACAATCGATGACTTATTTACTAATGGTTATAAAGCAGTCTTTATCGGGACCGGTGCTCATAAAAGTTTAAGACTAAATATCCCCGGTGAAGAACTGCCAGGGGTTTACCCGGTTTTGCAATTTTTGAAAGAAGTTAATTTAAAAATTAAAGATTTACAACCGCTAATTAGTGGTAAACGAGTTGTCACTATCGGTGGTGGTAATGCGGCACTCGATGCCGCAAGAACGGCATTAAGATTAGGTTGTAAAGAATCAGTCATTCTTTACCGTCGCTCAAGAAGAGAAATGCCGGCTAATGAGTGGGAGATTGAAGAAGCAGAAAAAGAAGGTGTGAAAATTGAATATTTAACGGCACCGGTCAGTATTATCGGCGATAATAGTCGGGTAGTCGGTATTGAGTGTCAACGAATGGAACTCGGGCTTCCTGATGCCACCGGCCGGCGAACACCGATTCCCATTCCCAATAGCGAATTTGTCATAAATGCTGATATCGTTATTCCCGCAGTTAGCCAAGCCCCGGATACAACATTATTCCCGGAATTAGAAAAGACTAGATGGGGTAGTTTACTTGTAAATCCCGACAACTTGATGACATCGCGTGAAGGAGTTTTTGCTGGTGGCGATGTCGTTTCTGGGCCAGCAACTGTTATTGAAGCAATCGCGGCGGGCAAAAAGGCAGCTGAAAGCATTGAAATGTATCTTAAAGGTGATAACCAGCAAATAACGCGACCGACTAATCGGGAAATAGCAAAATTTTCAGAAAAAGAATATGCGAAATTTATAAAACAAGACCGGGTTGCGATGCCCAAAATACCAACATCAGAACGAGTTAGTTTTAAAGAAGTTGAACTAGGATACTCAGAAGCAGATGCCAGAAAAGAAGCTGCACGATGTTTAAACTGTAGTGTCTGTTGTGAATGTTTAGAATGTGTGAAAGTGTGCCAGCCGAACGCAATTGACCACAATTTAACTGATGAATTCGAAGAATTAGAAGTTGGCGCAATTGTTCTGGCAACTGGCTATGAGTTACTTAATAAAGAAAAGTTGGGTTCTTATGGGTTTGGCAAGCTTAAAAATGTTGTTGATGGATTACAATTTGAACGGATTCTTTCGGCAAGTGGGCCGTTTATGGGCGAGGTCAGAAGGCCGTCAGATGGAAAAGTACCAAAAAGAGTAGTGTTTGTTCAATGTGCTGGGTCGCGGGACCCGGAAAATGCAATGGCATATTGTTCAAAAATATGTTGTATGTATACTGCTAAACAGGCAATCTTATATAAACATCGAGTGCATGACGGCGAAGCAATTATATTTTATATCGATGTCCGAACCGGTGGCAAAGGATTCGAGGAATTTTATAAACGCGCAACTGATGAAGGCATTTTGTATATTCGCGGCAAAGTTTCTAAGATATTTGAAAAGGGAGATAAAGTAATTGTTTGGGGTGCTGATACCATCTCGGGTAAAAAAGTTGAAGTTGAAGCCGATTTAGTCGTTTTAGCTACGGCAATGGTGCCAGCAGCAAGTAAGGAATTCGCTCAGCTATTAAAAATTACTCAGGACGAATATGGTTGGTTTACCGAAGCCCATCCGAAATTAAGACCGGTTGAGACTTTGGCTGGCGGATTCTTTTTAGCGGGTGCTTGCCAAGGACCAAAAGATATTCCAGAAGCAGTAGCTCAATCATCTGGTGCTGCAAGTAAAGTTATTGCGTTATTTTCATCTGAGACCTTAGAACATACCCCGATCATCGCTGGTGTAAATGAGGACCTATGTTCTGGTTGTGCGGTATGTATTGATGTTTGTCCTTATCAAGCACGAGAGTTGCAAGTTTTAGAAGATGGCAAGAAAAAAACAGTTAAAGTAATTGAAGTATTATGTGAAGGTTGTGGTGCTTGTTCTTCAGCTTGTCCGGTTGGAGCGGCGCAGCAAAAGAACTTCCAAGATAAACAAATACAAGATATGGTGAAGTCGGCATTAGAAAAATAATATTGTTATGATAAGATAAGAAGGAATAGACTATGACTGAATTTGAACCTAAAATAATCGGATTTATCTGTAAATGGTGCACTTCGGCTGGTGCTGATTTAGCCGGAACCTCTCGAATGAAATACCCACCAAATATGATACCGATAACTTTCTTTTGTTCAAGTCGGATTGACCCACAATATATATTATGGGCATTTAAGAATGGTGCTGACGGTGTCTTTATTGGCGGTTGTCATCCTAATGATTGTCATTATCAAGATGGTAACTATAAAACAATGAAGCGCGTGCCGATCATAAAAAAACTATTAAATGACTTAGGAATCGATCCGGAAAGGTTACGACTGGAATGGATTTCAGCATCCGAAGCCGATAAATTCAAGAAAACCATAACTGAATTTACCGAAACGATTAAAAAATTAGGGCCATTGAATATCAATAAATGATTAATGAGCCACGAAATTTCGACATAAAAAGTCAATGTAAAATTTTATTAACTAATGACGACGGTATCGATGCCCCGGGGTTGCGAGTTTTAGCTACAGCAGTTAAAGGTTTAGGAGAAATTTATGTCGTTGCTCCAAGTCAAAACCGTTCGGCGGTAAGCCATTCTTTTACATTAAGGGAACCGATAAAGATTTGTGAAGTCAAAAAAAATTGGTATTCGGTCGATGGAACGCCGACCGATTGCGTATTAATTGCCCATCACGGACTTTTACATAAGAAAATTAAGCTGGTCATTTCAGGAATCAATAATGGACCAAATATGGGTGATGATGTTTTATATTCAGGAACTGTTGCTGCGGCGATTGAAGGCACAATCTTAGGTATTCCTTCAATTGCTATTTCCTATTGTCAAGATAAAAAAAATACCGAAATTGCCAAGAAATTGATTAGACAACTGGCAATTGATTTACTCAAAAACGGATTACCGAAGAAAACATTATTGAATATAAATATACCCGCTGGTAAAGTTAAAGGTATTAAAGTTACCCGGATGGGCAAAAGGATATATAAAGATATGGCAATAAAAAATCATTATCCCTCTGGTGAAGTTTCTTATGTGATTGATGGTGAATTAAGTTGGGAAATTGAACCCGAGACTGATTTTGAAGCAGTTGAAAATGGTTATATTTCAATTACACCGCTCCATCTTGATATGACCAATTATCGCGCACTAAAAAGTTTTCGTAGAAAGTTCTCGAAACTTATCAAAATTTAAACCAAGTCCGACCTTTTTATTTTAAAGTCGCAGAAAAAGTAGATTAACTGATAGTTATTTATTTGAATCGGATGTAAGGTGGTTGTAGCCAGCTGGTTTTAATGGATATTCTTTGCCGGTCTTAATTAAAAATACTCCGTGTCCCGGCTCGGTAATGCCAATTTGAGTGATTTTTGTTCCTCTAATACTTAATGGCAAATTCGGTCTATCTGATGTGAAAAGTAACTCATAATCTTCGCCACCATTTAAAACGACATTATCAATAGTGTTTTTATTGATATATGAATAAAGTTTAGTAGTTTCTATGTGAATCGGTAACCTTTCATAGAATATTGTTATCTTCACTTTACTTTCCTTAGAAATATGAAATGCATCGGTAGATAAACCATCCGAGGTATCAATTAGGGCATTAATAAATTTATTGAGTTTAAGTGCTTCGTTAATTCTTGGTATTGGACAGTGATGCCTTTTAATCGATTGTGGAAAATCTCTTTTTGGTAATTTGTTTGCTAATGCCAATCTACCAGTTTCAGCCCAGCCACAATAACCGCTAACATATAAATATTCACCGGGCTTAGCTGTCGAACGAAGTTTTGCATGTTTAGTTTTGCCGACAGCGGTCAGAATTAAGCCCAATTTGGGATAGGCAACAATATCACCACCAGCAATTTCACATTTAAATCCATTGGTAATATTTTGCATTCCTTGATATAGTTCTTGCAAATCAGTTTTTTTCAATGTCTTAGGTAACAATGTCGAGATAAAAATTGCGATTGGGATACCAGCCATTGCCGCAATATCAGATAAAGTGCCGCATACAACTTTCTCGCCAACCTCTCTCAAAGTGAAATAATCTAATGAAAAATGAACGTCTTCTAGATAGGCATCGGTAGTAATAATTGTCCCGTTTTTGAAAACACAGGCATCATCACCGATACCGACCTTAATGCTGGCTGAACGGTATTGTGATTCAATGATTTTTCTAATCAATTCAATTGTTTTTGTTTCGCCTAACTCGGTTAAACGCATATACTTGGCAATTTATCATTATCCTATAAAATTATGTTCTAAATTGAGTATTTATGTGTGAGTTATTTATTCTAATCTAATTGGCATTAAGAGATATTGTCGTTGCCAACTTTCTTGGTCAGTTTTGGGTCTGATGACAACGGTTGAGAATTGATTTATAAATTGCATAATGACTTCTTCGCTTTTTAAGGCACTTATGATTTCTAATAAATAATTAACATTAAATCCGATTTTTAAGCTCTCACCGCTATACTTTGCCTCAAATTCTTGGGTGGTGTGACCTAAATCAGCAGTTTCAGCAAATATTGAATTTTGTTTAGCTGAAAGTCGCAGTTCGATTAGTCGACCAGCGGGATGAGCGAATACCGCGGCTCGCCGTAGCGCGCCAATAAAAGTTTCAGTATTCACTTGTAATTGTGACTCATACTTCTGTGGTATAATGCGTTCATAATCAGGGTATGGACCTTCGATTAATCGTGAAATAATGGTGGTATTAGCAAAAACAAAAGCAATTTTTGATGAGTCAACTAAGACTTTTACTTTATCTTCTCCTTTTGGAAAAAGGCTAAATACTTTTGGGGCAATGATAACTTCAAAATTGCCATCAAATTTCTCTTTCTTTTTAGCAAAAGCCAGTCGGAAGGTATCGGTCGCTACCATGCGAATTTCATTTTCGGAAATTTTAAGATAAATACCGCATATTGGCGGTCTTGATTCCTC
>JBDRUR010000023.1:0-21098 GCA_039801485.1 Caldifarciminota bacterium | reverse complement strand
AGGTTATCAGAAACGGTGGTTTAGTTATCTTACCAACTGACACGGTTTATGGGCTGGTGTGTGATGCGATGAATTCAACAGCAGTCGGAAAGGTGTTTAAAGTAAAAAAACGACCGCTTTCGCAACCATTGTCAATTGCGATAAATGATTTCCGAGATGTCACTAAATATGTCACCGATATTCCTAATGTCGCAAAAATCTTAGCAAAAAAATTCTTTCCCGGTCCCTTAACAATTATCCTTAAAAAAGCCAAAACTATTCCAGATATTGTAACTGCCAGACGTAATGATATAGGCATCAGAATTCCAGATTGCAAATTTGTTTTAAGGTTATTAAAGATTTTACAAAAGCCGATTGTAATCCCCAGTGCCAATATTCACAATCAACCGCCACCGATCTCGGTCAAAGAAGCATTAAAAGATTTTGATGGCAAGGTAGAATTAATAATCGACGGCGGAGAAACTAAATACCGTAAAGAATCAACTATTGTTTCTTGCATCAATGAAAATATCACAATACTCAGAATCGGTGCAATATCAGCAAAAAAAATCTTTTCGGCTCTTAAATAAAATGAGTAGTTTATCTTAAAATTTTTCAGTAAATTTTTTAATAACCCTCTTGGGTTCGGGTTTTTCGGTTGACAAAAAATTTTGTTGGGATGGAGACAAAACCAAAATCTTTCCTTCATGCGGAATGAAGTTCTTGGCAGTGACTGTTAAGAAAATTGTATCAACTACGATGGGATTGATATTAAAAATTACATTTCCAAATCTATCAGTCTCGCCCACATAATAAAAATTTGAATCCCGGCTCATCATTAAACAAACCTTTGCTCCAATTATCGGTGTGCCATTATTATCAGTAACATTAACAGAAAAGTTTTGTTGATTAAATGATATTGTCGAATCATACATAATCCGCATTAACTTTGGCACCGAGGTCCACAAATTCATCTCTGGGTCACCTAATAGATTCCATTCTGAATAAAGCGTTCTACCCAGTTCATCGGGCATATAAGTCCACAAACTATCCAGCCCTTCTTTTAATGCCTTGCCAATATTGACCACATTATGTTCAAAGATTGCTCGGAAAAAATTTCTCGCAACAAAATTGCGGTAGGGGGCATAAAGACCCGAAGTAGTTGTGCCAATATAAGCAACCGCTCCTTTTTGTCGTCTTATATTACCGGTTTTCAACCACCTCTGGCCTAAAAAATTCGGTCTTAAAACTGTTTGGCAGGACCAGGAAAAAATAATTGGCATTTTCCGATAATTTCTCACGCACGGTGTCATATCAAATGGTGACACCCAATGTTGACCGGCACCATGACCGGTATAAAGCAAATAACTTCTGCCCTGATTTAACGAATCCCTTAAATTCCGCCGGCTATCAACCGGTGCCATTAAGGTATCGACTTGCAGAAAATCACTGTTGTTTAAAATAATCTGCCGCACAAAATTAACGCCGGCATTATGATATGGTCCTGGGTCTTGGCGGACGGTAATCGCTTTACGATACCATAAGGTCTCGGCTAAATACGGTGTTCGTTCATAAGAAAATATCTTATCAATCATCATCTTAAGTTGCTGTCGTGAACGGCAAGGCAATCGTCCAATTGCAATTTCCAATTGGGCATCGCCTTCAACATCACCATAAGGATTATCGGTCGGGCCACAAAAATAATGATTATAAGGAGGAATTTGATTGATATCGCCAACTAACAATACATACTCTGGTCTTGGGTCCCAAAAACGGTAGGCATTACTAATAAACGCTTTAAGCGCTTCGGGATTATAACCGATCTCGGAGAACTTTACAACCTTGGTTAAGAGTCCTTTTTTATATTTCCACTGGGCTAAAGGAAAAACGACATCGTAAAACTTATCATAAACCAGAATCAAATATTTGGCACCTTCTGCGCAAATATTCGAAACTACTACTAATAAAAATATCGCAATCAAAAATTTTCTTATCATTTATCTCACGCAAATCATAATCACAATATCATTCTGAAGATAATTTTCTATCAACACTTGACCAAAGTCAATATTAATTTATAATAAAATTGTGAACGACCCGGAAACCAACTCTAAACTAACTATCCCTTTAGCCGAACGGCTGCGTCCAAAAAATCTATCTGAAATTATTGGCCAAGAGCACCTTTTGGGTAAAGACAAGCCATTACGCAAGATGATTGAAAAAGGCGAATTGCATTCGATGATTTTCTGGGGACCACCGGGTTCTGGCAAAACCACTTTGGCAAGAATCATTGCCCAATATACCAAGGCGCAATTTATTGCATTCAGTGCCGTTACCTCTGGCGTTGCCGATATTAGAGAAGTAATCAAACAAGCCAATTACAATCGTCAGATGCTTAACAAACCAACAATCCTATTTGTTGATGAAATCCACCGATTTAACAAAGCCCAACAAGATGCCTTTCTGCCTCATGTTGAATCCGGCAGAATCATTTTGATTGGTGCTACCACCGAAAATCCATCATTTGAAGTAATTGGGCCGTTACTCTCGCGATGCCGAGTCTATATTTTATATCAACTCTCGCCAGATAATATAAAAACAATACTTAAACGAGCACTCACTCATTCTGACGGCCTAAAAGAATTTAATCCAGTTATCTCTGAAAAAATCCTTGATTACATTGCGGTTATTGCTCAGGGTGATGCTCGTGTTGCTTTAACTATTTTAGAATTAGCGGTGCAATCCACCGAACCCGATAAAGAGAACCGACGCACAATTACCGAATCAACAATCGAACATATCGCCTCAAGAAAAATCCTTTTATATGATAAAAGTGGTGAAGAACATTACAACTTAATCTCTGCCTTGCACAAATCATTAAGAGACTCTGACCCAGATGCTTCGTTATACTGGCTGGCAAGAATGCTTGAAGCTGGTGAAGACCCGTTGTATATTGCAAGAAGACTGGTCAGATTTGCCATTGAAGATATTGGTGATGCTGACCATCAAGCATTAGTTGTTGCCAATGCCGCCAAAGAAGCAGTTGATTTTATTGGCAGACCCGAAGGCGATTTGGCTTTGGCACAGGCAGTGGTGTATTTGGCAATGGCGCCAAAAAGCAATACAATTTACAAAGCATATGAGATGGCAAAAAAAGATGCTTTGGAATCGCTGACCGAACCTGTGCCATTACACTTAAGAAATCCGGTGACACCTTTAATGAAACAATTCGGCTATGGCAAAGGCTACAAATATGCTCACGATTATCCAGATGCCAAAGTCGAGCAAGAGCACTTTCCACCATCACTTAAGGGCAGAAAATATTATAAATCATATCCTAAGAAGAAATAATTTAACCGCAGAGACAGCAGAGAAAAAATATCTCCCCTTTATGTCATGCTGAATTCATTTCAGCATCTCATTTTTGTCTATAAACTTGAGACCCTGAAACAAGTTCAGGGTGACAAAACTTTGCAAATTGTTGTCTTGACTTTTTATTTTTTACAGTTAAAGTGATGAATATTACATTTAATAAATAAAAGGGGGTTACAATGATAGAACAAGAATACAATGAATTAAAATCAAAAGTCATTGAAAGAAAAAAAGAGTTTGATGAGTTTATTAATTTCTTAGAGACTAAAACAACCTGGCTTTCGGCACCGGCAAGTACAAAATATCATCTGAGCGTTGAAAAAGGATTATTAAAACATTCAATTGGTGTTACCAAAACATTGTTAAAATTAAGAGAATTATTAGCACCAGAAATATCTGAAGAGAGTTGTGTTATTGTCGGATTATTTCATGATGTTGGTAAAATCGGAATGCCCTGGGCTCCGAGATATTTGAAAACAAAAGATGGTTATGCGTATAATACAAACCAAGTCGAAATGTCGATTGCCAACCGAAGCTTATACTTAGTCACAAAGTATATTTCATTGAGCGATGAAGAAGCACAGGCGATTTTATATCACGATGGGCAGTATATTCAGGAGAATAAATTCATTGCTCATCGCGAATGTCCATTAACACTACTCTTAACCTTTGCCGACACCTGGACCGCGGCATTTTATGAAGAAGGAAGAGAGATAAAAGAAAATAAGAAGTATTTTAGAAAGGAACAAAGATGATACAAGAAAACAATAAGAACGAATTAGAAGTTCTAGGATACTCAGAAAGAGGCGTAGTAAATTCTTTAATTTATGAGATTTTATACTCTAATAACTCAATTGATATTTTACAAAAATTCATTAGGCAAATCAAACTCGTAGATGGCAGTACTTTAAATTTTAATGTTCAAAATGCTAAAATTTTTATTGAACAAACATTATCTCAATTTGGAGATCCAGATTTGTTTCTTTTGATAGATGATAAATTAACTGATGAAAATGTAAAGAAATATATAATTTTTTTTGAAGCAAAAGCTTGTCAACATAAGAACTGGCAAATTTCAAAACAATTTGAAGAATTCGAAAACGGATTAACAACACATAGAAAAAACTATTCATCTAATTTATTCATTCAATTATTTTTTAAAACTCTGTTTTTCAAGAAATTAAAAAATACTGAGGAAAATCAATTACAAACAATACAAGTAGAAGAAGAGCTGAGAGTATTGACAAATCGTTTACTTATAAAAAACAGATATGCAAGAAAAATTGGCAAAAATAAAACAGTTATAGAAGCTGTCAGAAGAATGAAATACTATGCTGATAATGCATTATTTATTATGGTAATTCCTGAAACGGAATGTAATATGAAACAGTTCTTTAAAGACAATAAAAACAAAATCGAAACCCTCCTAAAATGTAATATCAAAAATTGGGGCTATATAACTTGGGAACAAATTGAAAAATTTTGTCAAGAAAATCAATTAACAAAAACAATGGGTGTTTTCAGCTTTAATGGACAACAGATATATAAAAAATCTAAAAATAGGAGTTAGCTGTTTGGGATAACTCGATATATCATTATTCACCAGTAGCCGCAGACTTTCGTCTGCGGCTACATTTTTTACAAAATGTCAGAACCCGATATTTTTCTCCTGTACTTTTTTGTATTTTATTTCTTGTTCTATAACATGTATCAAATCTGACATTGTGATATTTTTGTTGTCTTTGGCACATTTCATAACAACTTTCAAAACAACATTTTTTATATTTCCGCCAGCAAGTGGAAAGCGACCTAATTCGTTAAATGAAATATCCGCACTAAGATTCGGACAGTCTTTTAACAAGACCCGCCAGATTTTTGCCCGTTCCTCTTGCGAAGGCATATCAAACTTTAATTTAAAGAGCAATCGTCTGTTGAATGCGTCGTCAATTACAACATCGCGATTGGATGTAAGAATAACAATTCCTGAAAATCTTTCGATTTCCTGCATTAAAATATTGGTCAATATATTATACAATCTTTCAGTCGAATGAACTTCATCCAGTCGGCTGGCAAAAAGCGAATCCGCTTCATCAAATACTAACACGCAGTCATTTTGTTTTGCTTCATTAAAGACTTCGACAATTCTTTTCTCCGATTCGCCAAGCCACATACTAAAAATCTTATTATATCCGACTATCCCGAGTCTTTTACCAAGTGACTTAGCAATCGCTTCGCAGGTAGCGGTTTTACCTGTGCCAGGTGGTCCATAAAAAAGAATTGTTGTTGCACGACCATAAGCAATTTTTTCTTTAATACCCCACTTAGCAAAAATCTTATCGCTGTTTTGATATTGCCATAAGGCATCTTCAATCTGGCTTTTTATTTCACTGGGCAGAATAAGATGTTCAAATGATACTTCTGGTTCTTTCAGAACAATAACCTTGGGTGATTTTTTAGGTTTATTAGTCAAATTTTCTACAAGTTCTTTTGTATCAGATATGCCAGCAAGACGAGACTCAAAAACGACGTCACAAAATTTTTCTTTTCTTGTTAAGAAAATGGTTTGATTTTAAACACATAAACCCTAAATTTAAATGGAGTGATTTTAAAAAATGGATAGAACCCGAATTCAAAAAACAATTTGAAAAATTAAAAATTCCAAATTCAAACAATATACTTGCTCAAAATTTACAATTTATACTTAATAAATTATATGACTATGCTCAGAACCATAAATGCGGGTGGGTGTACTGTCAGAATGTTCAGAATGTTCTGTTATATTTTTATAAAAACATAAGCGAAGAAAAACGAATAGCCGAAACAAGTATTCCTGATTTTAAAATAATTAAAATTAATTATAGCCAGGCTGTTTGTGAGAATTTTCTTAAGTTGCCATTTTTCGCAAGTGCGTAAAGAAACTTTAAAAAGAAAAAACTTGGTAACGCAACAAAACACTGTTTCCGCTCCGGACTTAATTCGATAGCTATTTTATCATCTAATCCAAATAATACTTACCGTATTTTAGTTATCTCTTTGTCCTTGCAAAATCTGTATCAAGTGCGAGACGACGATCGACTAGTTTTTTTAACGATCGCGCCTGAATTCCTAACTTAATTCCAAACTCGCAACCAGAGTTGTGCTCAAGGTGGTTTAGCTACTAAGCACTTTACTGCCTTCCGAGCAGATTCTCATTTACCCACTATAACTACTGATATCATTTCAACCATATTATAAAATTAAATATCAATCCAAATAAATAGATAATTACCATAAAAATTCCCGCTAATTCATCGGATAGAACATAACCTTTAAGGCCGCCCCCTCTACTATACAGCATGGTCGCACCATTTTTCTGATAGTCTTTTGGTTATCAATAAGTTATATAAAAAATGCGCTTAAAATTAAGTCTATATATAAATAGACTTTTTGAAGAAATGTTTAAAATTAATTTTGCTGAACAAAGTGTTAATTTGACTGGTAATGAGCAATGGCTTAATATTTTGTTTTAATTTCTAAGCTTATCTGGCTCGGTTTAACATCGACTGTAAGTCGCATCATTTCGTTGAATTTATACATATTTGCCGAGACATAGGCATCAGCAATTGAAAATATTTTTACTGACGCCAGCCACCATAAAAGATTATTTCTACGGTCGCGATATTTAATGTCATTAGTTTGACGATAATTTTGATGGTCCTGATAAGCATAGTATCCGAGCGCGCCTTCAGCGCCCAAAAACAGAATGCCTTTTAGATAATTTTCGGTATAGAATTGACCACCGCCAGGAAACAGCGCCGAAAGTGCCATTGCCAGTCCGGCTGATTTGGAATAGTATTTTAGTTTGACATTAGCGGTATCTGATGCGCTCTGGGCAAAGATAAAATGTCCAGTAATAGTTAATATGAGCAATAGCCCGAACTGGTTATAATAAACTTTTCTTGGCAAGATCTTCAGAGTTTTTCCCTCTTCTGCCATTCCGTGCTCGACACGGCATCTCATCATTGCGGTAACAAAGAGATCCCGCATCAAGTGCGGATGACATCATTTAATGATTATCTCTATTCGACGATTTTTACGATTGGCTTCTTCGCCAATACCACTGTCAATTGGCGACGTTGCGCCATAACCGATACAGACAATGCGTTCTTTTTTAATACCTTGCGCTTCTAAGAATTTTACAACCGCCATTGCTTTGGCAAATGAAAGTTCCCAGTCAGTCGGATATTGTTTTTTTAATTCCGGTAATATTGGTTGATTGTCGGAATGGCCGGCAACAATTATCGGTTTATTCGTTGACTGTAAAGTCGGTATCAGGTCTTTTATGATTATCTGTGCTGGTTCGGATAATGTAAAACTGGTTGGTTCTAAAAATAAATCATCCCAAAGAAAAGTCTGGGACAAAAATGTCTTGGCAGTATCCGTTACATTCAGTTTGTTTTGTAATTCTTTGATTTGGTTTTGCCACATTAAATTTTCATCAGCAAGTTTCCGTCGCTCTTCTTGTAATGGTAAATAATATAGGTTATATAATATTAGCCCTACACCAATCGCAATTAAAAATAATAACCACCCCAAAGATTTCATTTTAATGTCTCCAATGCCAGTTTCAATCTGTTTAATTTATCTTGGAGTTTTTCTCGGCGCTCACGCTCCCGTTCAATTACTTGTGGCTTTGCCTTGGATAAGAAGTTATTATCAGTCAGTAAATGGTTAATGCGCCTTAGTTCTTGGTCAATGTCTTCAATTTCATTTACAATCCGTTGATATTCTTTGTTAAAGTCAATCAAACCAGTTAAAGGAACATATGCCTCCAGATCTTTCAGCACAATTACTGATGACTGAGCCGGTCGTGTTTGCGTTGTTTTTATTTCTGATACCTTGGCTAATTCATAGATTAACATCTGGATATCTGGGTTAAGTAAAAAATTCAACAACTCGCGATTGGATGTGTTAATTAAACAAGGCACTTTTTTATTAATATCAATCCTCATTTCGGCACGGACATTGCGAATACCAACAATTAACTCACGCATTGTTTCAAAATTGGTAATTGCTGATGGCTGATAGTTAATGGCAATTGGTTGAGGCCATTGGGCTTGCATAATACTTTCCGGTAAATAATTAAACCGGTGCCAAAGTTCCTCAGTTAAAAATGGCATAAATGGGTGAAGCAGAACCAGACAGCCTTGAAAGACTTCATTTAATATTGGCTGAAAACTTAAATCGTTGTTTTTTTGACGAATCTTACATATCTCTAAATACCAATCACATAACTCATGCCAAAAGAATGTATACAAATGTTGAGCCGCAACTGAAAAGGCAAATCGGTCTAATGCATTGGTGACAACTTCAATCGTCTGGTTATATTTGATTAACAGCCAATTATCAATTATCAATCCTGATTGGTCAGCGGTGGTTGAGTTTTCAATTTTATTTTGCTGATTTAACCCGGCAATTAATCTTGCCGCATTCCAGATTTTATTGGCAAAGTTTCTGCCGAGTTCAACCTTCTTTTCCCAAAAGCGATAACTTTGGCTTTCGGTTTCTAAATATGCCAAAGTAAACCGTAAGCCATCGGCGCCGTATTTTTCAATTAAGACCACCGGGTCAACGCCGATGCCTTTTGACCGCGACATCCGTTCACCGGTTTCGGCTAAGACTGTTGAGTGAATATAAACCTGATAAAATGGCACCGCATTCATAAATTCTAAACCCGACATAATCATCCGCGCTACCCATAAAAATATGATATCCGGGTCAGTTGAAAGTAAATTTGTCGGATAGAACTGTTTTAGGTCTTCGGTCTCATCAGGCCAGCCTAATGTTGAAAATGGCCAGAGCGCCGATGAGAACCAAGTATCAAGCACATCTTCGTCTTGACGAATATTTTTGCTATGGCATTTCACGCATTCGTTGATATCTTCGCGACTGACAATAATTTCCTGGCAACCATCGCAGTAAAATGCCGGTATCCGATGTCCCCACCACAATTGTCGAGAAATACACCAATCTTTCAGATTAGCCATCCAATCTAGATAAACCTTTGTCCAGCGTTCGGGATAAAACTTTATTGTTTTATCAATAACTTTTTCAATTGCCGGTTTTGCCAGCCCTTGAGTTTTTAGAAACCATTGTAAAGAGACCATTGGCTCAACCGTGGTTTCGCAACGGACACAAGTGCCGACCCGATGAGTATAATCTTCGATTTTTTCAAGTAGACCTTGGTTTTGTAAATCTTTGACAACTGCCTCTCGTGCCTGTTGAGTAGTTAAGCCCTGATATTTTTCCGGCGCATTCGTAGTAATTTTAGCATCTTCGTCAATAACTTTGATAAATGCCAAATTGTGTTTTTTGCCGATTTCAAAATCAACCGGGTCGTGGGCTGGGGTAACTTTCACGGCACCAGTGCCAAATTTCATATCAACGACATCTTCAGCAATAATTGGTAGTTCACGACCAACTAATGGCAAGATTGCAGTTTTACCAATCAAATCCTGGTATCGCTCATCAAGCGGATTAACCGCCACCGCACTGTCACCAAGCATTGTCTCGGGTCGGGTAGTTGCAACTACAATATAAGATTTACCATCAGCGTTCAACGGATATTTTATAAACCAAAGTTTTGATGGTGTTTCTTTGTATTTAACTTCCAAATCAGAAATCGCGGTATGGCATCTTGGACACCAATTGACAATATAATAGTCTTTATAAATTAAGCCTTTTTCATAATAACGGACAAATGCTTCCCTGACCGCTTTTGATAACTGCGCATCCATCGTAAAACGAGTTCTTGACCAATCGCAGGCGACACCGATTGATTTTAATTGATCAAGAATAATCTGCTCATGTTTTTCTTTCCATTCCCAGGCAAGTTTTAGAAACGCCTCACGACCGATGTCAAATCGTGTTTTGCCTTGTTGCGCTAAACGTTTTTCAATCTGATTATGAGTGGCAATGCTGGCATGGTCAGTGCCCGGTAACCATAAAGTCTCATAGCCTTGCAGTTTCTTGAACCGAATAATAATATCCTGTAAAGTGCTATTCAACGCATGGCCCATATGTAAAACACCGGTGATATTTGGTGGCGGGATTACAATACAATATCGTGGTTTTTTACTTGATAAATCTGGGGTAAAGAACTTATGCTCAAGCCAATATTGATACCATTTCTTTTCTGCTAACTTTGGTTCATATCGTGAAGCAAAAGGTTGATTTGATTTTTCCGACAAATTTTCCATAAGTTCCATTATAAAAAAATAACTTATTGTGTCAAGTTATCGTCCTTGACGGTAGCATTAAGCCATTGTTGGCTGTCGCCATCAGCTTAATTTTACAAACCGCAAAATGATTCGTTCAATCCGGCGGCGATTACGATAAAACAAAAATGTTAAAATTACTAACACGATTAAAAATATTAGCCATTCCCGAACCGTGAAACTAAACGCCTTAGCCCCAAGCAGACTATAAATAAAATTACTAGGCAGGCGAGCAATGATTACCATTAACAAAAAGAAACCGAAAGGTATTGCAGTCAAACCTGAAAGATAATAAACAACATCGCCCAATGGCGAAAATGGAATCAGTAGTAAAATAAAAATAATAAACGGACCTTTACGAACAATGTAGTTATCAAATCGCTTCATACTCTCAGGGTTAATAAAAATTAATAGTAGACGGCGACCAAAAAACCCGACTTACCCAAAATGTAATTGTACTACCAATCCCAATGCCCAAAAGACATAAAAAAGTGCCTTTAAATATTCCAAATAGATATCCAGCGGAAAAACCAATGAAATGACCGGGAATCGGGGCAAAGATAATTTGTAAAACTTGAAGTGCGATTAAAATCATTGGCGCTTTAACACCAAAACTACTAATGAAATTGCGAATCTTCTGTTGGTCAGAAAAAATTAACCAAAATCCCGGTGCTTTGGTAAAAAGCAATATTAAAGCTATTGCTAATATTAAAACTATTAGCGCGATGTAAAAATAAATTTTGGTGTTGCGTTGATTAGCCATCAACTATTCCGGACGATAGCCAAGACGATGAAAGGGATTGACCACTGAAGAAGCAACATTCTTTATATGTGCTGAAACTCTTTTCAGAAATCGCGCTAACAAAGCATAAATTACCGCTTCCCGACCAGATAAGGTTGTATCGGCTAAGATGTCTTCAATAATCTTTTCAATTTCCGGCGCCAACTTGGCATGAACTGCCATTACTTGTTGGCCTAATGTTGCATCCGCATCTTGAAATGCCTTAATGGTATTAATAAAATTTTGGGTAATCTCAATTTCCAGTTTCCGGATACGGTCACAATAACTGCCGCACAGTTTTTCAGGATAGTGATGAGCGAGTTCAATTAAATTTTTCGCATAGTCACCAATCCGCTCAATATCAACCACGATTGTCACTAATATTAACGAACCAGTTACATCCTGAGATGGGTTAATTGATAAATGCTCTAAGACCTTCCGCCTAACCGCGATCTGCATTTGATTTAACTGTTGGTCAATTTGATAAATGTCGGCAACTTCTTTCTCGTTATCCATCAAAACGCGCAAAGAGAATTCGTACATATCTTTGGTCATTGCCAGCATTTTTAAAGTTTCTTCGGTCGCTTCATTTAAGAGCGAAGACTTTCGCCAAATATTAAAAAAATCAATAAATAACATAAATTCCCTCCACAGTTATAACATCCGGTTTAATATAATAAATATAACCGGTATTAAATAAAATGCAACTAATATATATAATATCACAATCAACCGTTTTTGACTGGCAAATCGGCCAAACCAGATTGCAAGATTAATTGGAACCGCTCGAGCCGGATACCAAATACAACTACCGATGATATTAAATAAAAGATGACTAAAAGCAATTTGGATGGCTAATTGGGATTGGGTAATCAGTGATGCCAAAATTGCCGTCACGGTCGTGCCGATATTGGCACCTAACGTATACGGATATATTTTGTAAATTGTCAAAAGACCGGCGCCAACCAAAGGTACCATTAACGAAGTTGTCACTGACGAAGATTGAATAATTGCGGTAACTATTAAACCAATTAAGAAACTTTGAATTGGCGAACCAAAGATATAGCGGTCAATAATTATTTCCAGTCTTTTAGTTATCAGTGCTTTCATAGCATCAACTAGAAATTTCAAAGCCACAAATAATAAGATTATTGCGAAGATTACAATTACCACCCCATTATGTTTAAATAATGTTTCGATGCCGAAACTCAGCGGATTGATGATATATTTTAAAGGACTGACAAATGAAATACCACCGATACTCTTAAAGATATCAGCGAGTATCGCCGAACTGTGTCTTAAAATATGAAACCTCAATTCAAGCGGAAATAACACGGCAACTGATAAAATATTAAAAAAATCATGAACAATTGCTGCGGGAAACGCCCGTTGAAATTCTATTTTACGCGTGATATGAGTTAATGATACTAAAGTATTGGTGATCGTTGTGCCAATATTGGCGCCCATAATAATAAAGATCGCGTTCTCTAAATTAAGTGTTTGACAGGCAACCATACCAACAACAATTGAAGTCGTCGCTGATGAACTTTGAACGATTGATGTTGTTAAGATGCCAATAAAAAGTGCGACGATTGGGTTGGCAGTAAAACTGATTAATCTTTCGGCAAATCCTTTGCCGAGTAATTGTAATCCACAACCGAGTAAATTGATACTCAACAAAAATGAGTAAAGGCTAACAATGAAAATAAATATCCATTTGGTTTTTTGTAAGGTGTCTTGATATTTATGAAGTGCCATTCATTTAACTTTGTGCGCTCGCGACCACTATTGCATATACTTCGCTGACGCCGTTTTTAATAAGCGTATCGGCCGCTGCGACTAATGTCGCTCCTGATGTGATGACATCATCAACTAAAATTACTTTCCGTTTATCAATCGAAAAATCTAAATTATTTTTTAACACAAAAGCATTAGCAACATTTAAGACTCTTTTTTGGTTATCATAGCCAGTTTGCGAATTGGTATTTTTCTTTCTTTTTAGACAATCATTTAATTTAATTCCGGTTCCGAATGCGGTTTCTTTGGCAAGTAATAATGACTGGTTAAAACCACGCTCCCGTAGTCGAGCCGGATGTAATGGAATTGGCGTAAGATAGTCGGCGCGGCTTAGAATCGGGTCCGAATTAATCAGATTAGTCAGTCCTAAACCTAACACTTTTGCGATTTTCTTTTTGCTATGATATTTAAGATGATGAATAAGCGTAAGATATGGCGGCAGATATTTACCTAACGCCCGTATCCGAGTAAGTTTGTTGGCACCGCTTCGATTATGAAAAAGAATATGATTACACTTGTCTTCATAATCTTTGGGCATACCACAAATTGGGCAAACACCTAACGCAGTAGTTGTGACCTTAGTGTAACACTTATCACAAATAAAGCCAGCTGCAATATCTTTATCACAACCGAAACAGCGTGGCGGAAAAATAAAATCTAATAACGCATTTTTAAGTGAAAGGAGTGTCGTATGTAGTGTCTTAATCACAATTTATTTTTTTATTTGAATAACCGTAAACACTAACGCAACGATAAAAATGATAATGGCAATGACCTGGTTGATTAAAAAGTTTGCCGCGTTTTCATAATATCTTACAAAATCAATGCCAAATCGAAATAAGGCATAAAGCATGATGATAATCCCAAATAATACCCCATCTTTTAGTTGTCTTCTTTCTAAAATCAAGGTAACAATAAATAAAATAAATCCGGCTAATGATGAGTAAAGTTGGGTTGGATGAATTGGGCAATCAAAAGTATAACCCGCAATCGAATTTTGGGGGAAAATAATTCCGAAACACGAACCGGTCGGTTTACCAAAACAACAGCCGTTAAGAAAACAACCAATTCGCGTCAATCCTTCACCCAGTACCAGAGCCGGTGTAATTGCATCCAGCATTTTTAACAACGGTAGTTTCTGACGACGGACATAGATAATACCAGTAGCAAATGCCAAAATAAATCCACCAAAGAACATCAACCCGCCCAAACCACCACGCCAAAATGCAATAATACCAATTAAGTCATTAGCAAACTCTGACCAATGAAAAATCACATAAAGTAGTCGAGCACCAACAATTACTGAAATAAGAGTAATAAATGCTAAATCAGCAACTTTATTGGCTTCGACGCCGAATCGCTTAGCACGATGTTCAACCAGTTTAATTCCAATCAGAAAAGACAAAAATAACATAACGCCATAAGAATAAATGTGTAGATTACCAATCCTAATAAGAATCGGATACATCAATTATCTCCTACAAATGAGATTGCTTCGGCTTCGTTCGCAAAGATAAAACGGGAGCAGTTTTTGTTTATCATTTTAATCATCTCATCGGAAAAGGAATTGGAATAAAAGTGAGGATAAAAATTAGTAGCGCGAAAACTGCATAGATGCGATCGGTTTTGGTGATGTTGCTAATCTCATCTTGTGCCTTGGGGTGTTTAAGACCGAAAAGCACAATAATTAAGATCCAAAAAAACCATCCCGGCCAAAACAAACCAAGAATTGCAATTCCAACTAAGATTAGCAATGTAATATATTTACGGTATTTTCCAAAAACCGCATAGGCAATATGGCCACCATCAAGTTGCCCTACTGGTAAGAGATTCAAGGCGGTTACCAAAAATCCCAGCCAGCCAGCAAATGCCATCGGATGTAACACTAAATCATAGCCCGAGGGTATTTTAGGATGGATTAAATATGTTAAGAAATTAAAAAGCAATGATGAACCAATTTTTAGTCCAACAAAGTTATCTGTTGGGATTATTTTTGATAAAGTGATGCCAATAATTGTAATTGGTATTGCTAACAGAAAGCCGATAATTGGCCCTGAGAGACCAATTCTGATCAGCGCCTTCCGGTTAGGCAGAATCGATTCTACTCGGATAAAAGCACCCATAGTACCAATTAATGGATGAGGAATCGGCAGAAAATAAGGCAATGAGGTCTTGACCTGAAAATGCCGCGAAACAAAGTAATGGCCGAGTTCGTGTCCGGATAAAATTAACATTAATGAAAAAGAAAATGGAATTCCTAAAACGATATCGCTGAACTTAGCAAATGGGTTGCCACCGCGATTTAGCGCGCCAACAAATAAGGTTGTAAAAATTGTTGCAATAAATAAAACGATATTCAAGACAATTGGCGATGTCCTCCGTTTGATTTTGGTATTATTTAATCGAATTAATGAAATAATATGGGGGCTGATTTCGTTATCAACTTTCTCAAAGAATGGTTGAAAGCCCAGATTATTAAAATATTTTTTTATAAATACAATGTTATCATTTATTGGATGACGGATTTGCCCCTGAATACTTAAAGGCTCAATGTGCTTAATTTCAATATACGGTTCTAAGTCTTTTACCATATCAAGCTGGGGAGGTCTCTGGTCAAATGTCGACGAATTTATTTCAGAAAATGCCATTGAAAACTTATACCATTCTTCTTAATCTTTGAACATATTGCCGCAAAATATCAATATCGAAAAGCACGGCAATTGATTGAATTAAAATTTTATCAGCATGCGGAATAACTTTCAGCCCATAACTTTTATGTCCGGGCTCGCAGATACGATATGAATTACTATAAGGTTCTCGCTGTTGCTCATACATTCGACCAGTGGTCTTGCTTAAAAATTTAATTAAGTCATTAATTACCACTAGCAAAGCCTTTTCCATTTCGACATTTGGTTTTAAAAATAGCACAATCGCTTCGCCTTGAGTAACTCGTTCATCACGAATTTGAACTTTTGAAGGGTCAATAAAATCACTGATTGTTGCCATAATATTGGAATATCATTATGTTAATAAAAACTGTTCATCTTCGGATTAATATTATGTTAACCATTAATTTCCATCCCAAAAAGATAGGCATATACTTTGGCATCGTTAACCATATTATCAATAACACAATACTCATTAGGCATATGAGCAGTTTCGGCAAATTTCCCCCAAACAATTGCCGGCAAGCCTTTTCTTCTAAAAAATGCCGCCACCGTTCCGCCGCCAATACCTCTAGGTTTGGCATTCACTTTATAAACTTGTTTAATTGCTTTTTTTAATAGTTTAACCACTATTGCATCCACTGGCGTTGGTGGTGCAGCTTGTTCGGCTTGGGACAATTCAATTGAAATCTGAACATTAAACTTTCTCTCGATATTCTCAATTTCGGCTTTGACATCATTCATTACATTTTGCAGGTCATATTCTGGAAGAATACGGCAGTCAAAATAAAAAACATCTTCACCAGGCACGGTATTAATATTGGGCACATTATTTTCTTTTTTTGTTGGTTCGGCAGTTGTGAATGGTGGTGAGAAAAGTCGATTCTTTTTACGGTATTTTTTCTTAAACATTTTATCCAGCGCGACAATTAAATTAGCACCAGCTCGATGGGCATTGATGCCTTTGGGCGCGGCTGCCGCATGAATCTGCTTTCCTTTGATAATAAATTTAATCCAACAAATCGTCTTTTCAGCAATTTCCAATAGGGTTCCGTCCTCATTACCGGCATCAGGAATGATGTATAAATCATTAGAATGAAACTTATCTGCAGCAACTGATAACAGATGCGAAATGCCATACTTACTGCCGGTTTCCTCATCGGCGACAAATAATAAACCAACATCATAAACTGGAGTAAAGCCCAGTGTTTTCAATGCTTTCACGGCATAGATTGATGCAACCATTTCTTGCTGATTATCTTCAGTACCCCGGCCGTAAATTTTATTATCAATTACAACCGCCTGATATGGATTAGTATTCCAAAGATTACGTGGGCCTGGTGGTACAATATCCAGATGGGTCATAATCCAAATCTTTGGTGAAGTGTAAATGCCAGGAAATATTGCCATAATATTTGGTCTGACTCTGGCAGGTACTCTTGGGTCTTCGGCGTTAAATTCAAATATATCTAAACCAATTTCCTTTAATACCGATATTAAATACTTTGCTCTGTCCATCTCACCTTGTCCGTCATTTGTTGGACCAATTGCTGGGATCGCGGTTAATTTAACCTGCATATCAATCATTTCTGAACGCATGCCGTCAATAACTTCACTAATTTTTTGCCATTCGCGACTACGCCACATAATACTCCTTTCCGCTTACTATCACATAAAATTTCTTTTACTCGATTTGTCAAGTTCAGTATAAGAAATAACCGCCAATTTGTCAACAAAAATGCGTGATTTATTAGATTTGACTTTGTTTTACATTGTGTTATAATAAATATATTATATGAAAAAATATCTTTATTTTTCTGCAATCATTATTATTTTAACTATCCAATGGCTAACGGCAGACATTGCTCAAATACCAAAAGAAAAAAAAGAATCAATTATCAGAATTCAAGTATCAAATCATGATGAGGTCTATTATCTTCAAGATAAATTCTCTTTAGCAATCATTGATGCTCAGGATAAGTATCTTGACGCCTATGCTGACCGAAGTTTAATTCAGGCGTTAATAAACGCCGGCTACAAAGTAACAGTCTTGGTTGATGATTATACTAGGGTTAATGAATTACTACCACAAGCCATTCATACTTATACTCAAGTGTGTTCAACGATGTATGCGCTGAATCAAACCTATCCCAATATTACTAAATTAGAAACTCTGGGTTTTTCATATAGTAACCGACTTATACTGGCAATGAAAGTAACTGATAACCCGTTAATTGAAGAAGCCGAACCAGAAATTCGTTTAGTCGGTGCTCATCATGGTAATGAGAAAATTTCTACCGAAATTACTCTTTCTTTTCTAAAATACTTATTAGAAAACTATGCAACCAATCAGCAAGTTAATTATTTAGTTAACAATCGGGAAATTTGGATTGTGCCAATTCTTAATGCTGACGGTCACGTCAACAATAGCCGATACAATGGCGCCGGAGTTGATATTAATCGTGATTATGGTTATATGTGGCAGGGCGAAGGCAATAGTCCCAGTCCCTGGTCACAACCGGAAACTCGGGCAATTTTAAAACACTCACAAAACAATAACATCAGTTTAGAATACGAGTACCATTCAACCGCATCATATGTAAATTATGTTTGGGACCACATGCCAATTGACCCACCGGACAGTGCTTATATTATCCAAATCTCACAAGAATATGCTGATTCTACTTATGGCTCATCCTTAACGCAATTGGTGAAAACTAATGGTTATGATTGGTATTATGTTCGTGGTTCAGCTCAAGATGCGGCGTTCGGTATTTTTGGCAATATTGGCACCACCATCGAAACACAATATCCAACAACCCAAGCAAAAGTTGATAGCATCTGCCTTGCTAATCGCCGAGCGTTAATGGCAATGATCACTCGCGCCGGTTGGGGTATTTCTGGTATTGTCCGCGATTCGATCACTCAGGCGCCATTATTTGCAATGGTCAAATTCATTAGTCCCAAACGCTGGACAGTTTATACCGATAAACTAATAGGCGATTTTCATAAAATGCTACCTGCCGGCAATTACACATTCCGTGTTGAAGCTAATGGTTATCAGCCAAAAACACTAAATGTCACGGTCCCGGCTAATGATGTCGTTGAGGTCACAATTGATTTAGTACCCGATTCACTAAGTTTAAATCATGTTCAAAAATTAATCTGGGTGCGTCGCGACCGACCAGATATGGTATTTCGAACAATTACTATTGACGGTCTAGGTATTCCTGATTCCAATTACTATTCTTTGGGACCAACTGGCCAAATAGTCTTGGAAGCCGACCCGCCAATAAGAAACTTTCCCGGTAATGATTTTATTGTATATGAAGGTGACGCGACCCCAGAATATTATACGGTAGCCGTATCAAATGACTGGCGCGGGACATTTTACTCTTATGGTAGTGTTAGTGGCACTCAGGCTTTTGATTTAGCTGCAGTTGGAATGGACAGTGTTCGTTATTTAAAAATTGTGAATACTGGTGGTGGTTCTTCCTCTGACCCTTATGCCGGTTTTGATTTAGATGGCATAAGTTATCGACAAAACCCATTAAGTTTTATTAAAGAAAATACCAATCAACTGCTTGCTAACACCATATTCCAAATTTATCCCAATCCCGCCAAAACTCACTTAAATATCAAGCTTGCTTCGAATAGCCAACGGCTCATTTCACCGATATTTACAATCTACGACATTGTGGGTAATGTTGTTAAAAAATTGACTTTAAACAACAATCCTAACTGTTATTGGAAACTAGATATTAGTAACTTGCCAACTGGGATTTATTTTTGTTTAATTGACAATACAACATCACAAAATTATAAGCAAAAAATTATCATTAATCGTTAAGGGAGGTAATTTATGCATCTTAAATATAAAAATATTTGTTTGGTTGTAGTTGGTGTTTTATTAGTAATTGGCTGCAAAGGAAAAAAACAAACACCACCACCAAAAGCAACCCAAGTTCCCACCGAAACAACTCAAGTAACCAAGCCCTATGATACTACTAACAAACAGGTTACTGATTTAATCAAACAAAGCAAATATATGGTAATATCAGTGAAAATTGGTGATGAAAATATCGGCAAAATTAAGATCGAACTGTTTACCAATGAAGCGCCCAAAACGACTGAAAATATTAAAACACTTGTTGCCAAAGGTTTTTATGATGGCTTAACTTTTCATCGGGTGGTGCCGGGATTTGTAATTCAAGGTGGTGACCCCAAAGGAGATGGCACCGGTGGCCCGGGATATACCACACCAGCAGAAATTTCGCCAAAACTAAAGCACCTACGCGGAACGGTTGCAATGGCAAGACTCGGTGACCAGGTTAACCCAAAGAGAGAATCGAGCGGCAGTCAGTTTTATATCTGTTTAGCAAATATTCCCCATCTTGATGGTGCCTACACCATTATCGGCCAGGTTGTTGCTGGAATGGATGTTGTTGATAAAATCGCCGCAGTAAAAACCGGTCCCAATGACCGACCGATAACTCCGGTTGTTATGGAAAAGGTGGAACTCGAATAAGATTATTTGTTTAATTCAAAACCAAAACAATACTTTATACCTTTATCAAATTTATCAGGTAAGATTTCGTATTGACGATTAAGTAAGTTATCAACGCGGACAAAGAATTTAACCGCTCGGCGCTCGTAACTTAGTTGGGATATTAAAATCGTCTGAACTGGTAAAGCTCGTGAATACCAGTCTCGTTTACCAATAACATTAATACCACCTAATAACTGCCAGCCTTTGAGTTTAATCCTTATTGAATCAGTTAAGGTGTATTTCGGCATTAATTGCCTTGGATTGAAGATGTAACTTATCACCAAGTCATTCACAAGAAATTGCCAGTCATTGGAAAGATTAAATTTAACTTCTGAATAACTACTATCAATGATTTCCAAAACAAACCAAGAATCTTGCTGTTGCCAATTTAGCGCCGAGCAAAATTTTTGATAATTCACACCAAAATCAATTGTTCTAAATTTAACAGTCCAACCCAATAAAATTTGAGTAGTTTGAGTCGCTGACATCAACTCCTTATTTACTAAATAGGGAAAAACATTAGCATACAAAGTATCGAAAACAACCGGTTGAAGATTATTATAACCAAAATCAATTGCGGTAATAAAATCAGTAATACCGTACCCAAGATTTAATTTGCAGTTTAATGCCTTAGGACCAAAATTATTGTTATGATAAAAAAAACTATAATTAAATGTCGGTTTAACATAAAAATTATT
>JBDRUR010000022.1:0-21133 GCA_039801485.1 Caldifarciminota bacterium | reverse complement strand
AATGCCATTGATGGACCACGAAATCTTTTAACACCTGGTAAGAGATAATAGATTAGTTTAAAAAATGGCGTATGACCGCCAAGTGCGGTTAAGGTCACGATAATACTGGTGATTAAAAAAAACAATGTTTTTCGCTCTCTGACTTTTATCACCAACCCCAAAATAGCAGCAATTAATAAAACAATGCCAAAATATTCGGTATGCAACTTAAAAAAGTTCTCTCCCCAGTAATTATCAAGAATGCCACTAAATTGTGGAACGATTAAGTCAAATAATTCTTTTAGTGGCAATGACCATGATGCTGCGAATTCGTAACCACGGGTTTCACCTCGCGCACCTGATGTTAAATTGCCTAAAAATGGTAAATAGTTAACGGCTAATATCCCCAAAGCGACCAATACACTCATTACAGCAAACCCAATGAGTTTTAGTGTTGTTCGTGCGGTATTTTCATGGCGATTCAAAACTAACTGAACAATAAAATAAGCAAAAGCAACCCATAAACCATAATATGTCAACTGAAAATGCCCATGGAGAAAACTGAATCCTGCCACCCCCCCAGCAAAAACAAACCAATAAAATTTGTGGGTGCTAATTCCTTTGTGCCAACAAAAGAAAGCAAGTGGGAAATATGCCATTGCTAATAATCTTCCTTCGTGACCGGCAAAAGTGGTTGAAACTAAATTCCCGGCAAACATATAAGAAACACTTGCAATTAATGCCGCGGGAACTGAAATTCCAATTGACCTAAGGAACAAATACATACCAATCCCCGCAAGTATAAGTCCAAATACAAATAGAAATGTCCAAAATAGGTGCGTTGGTAAAATTAATCGAATAAATGGATATATCGAACCAACATCACCGTACGGTCCGGCAACCGTGGGTAAACCGCTGAAAATAAAGTTATACCACATCGGTATTGTTTTGAATCGTGAGATTTGACGAGTAATGACCTCTCGCGCTGTATAGCCTCCTAATAGCCAATCCGAACCATACATCATTTTTGAGCCAGTTAAAAGACCCGGAGCGAAAATTAAGAAATATATTACTGGTAATAGTATTAAAATGATTACTGCATTTTTGTCGGTAAATATTAATCGTGATGATGTTTTTCTTCCGACAGTTTTTATAACTTTTTCCTTCTTCATCGTTTACCTTTTATGTCCGTAAAATTCTTCGATAACTCTTTTATAAAGTTGATTATATTCTTTTCCCATTTTTTCTAAGTTAAAATTTTCGACAATCTTCTGTCGATTACGAATACCCATTTCTTCCCGCACTTGTGGATTATCCGCCAAAAATCTAATTTTGTCAACAAAATCAGCCACGTTATCCATTTCGCATAAAAACCCATTTTCACCATCGGATACAATCTCGGGTAAAGATGAACAATTAGTTGTTACCACTGGTTTGCAACAAGCCATTGCTTCGGCAACAGCATAACCGAACCCTTCAAGACGCGTTGGTAATAAACAAATATCACATAAATTATACCAATAGACCAGTTCATCTGTACTTAGTCGTCCCAATGGAATTAGTCGCTTGTCAGAAAAAATGACTTTCGGTGTTCGCAGTCCAGTTGTATAAAACAAAAGAAAACGATTATCCAGTTTTTCCATTATTTTCGGTAACAAATCAACTCCTTTTCGTTTAGTTAGATTCCCGACAAATAATAATTTTATTTTGTTAAAATAAGGATTTGGGGGAATCGTTATAGGTCTAAAAACATTGGTGTCAATACCACAATAGATGGTCTGAATTTTGGGAATATCATACAGTTGCTTAACCGTTCGTTCACTTGCTTTGCTTATTGCCACCACAAATGTTGCCATTTTAAGTGACTGTTTAATATATGACAACATCAAACTATAATATTTTTTTTGGCTGAATGATAAATAATATTTTTTGAGCGGTTCGTCTATTATATGGAGAACTGATATTATTAACGGACAGTTTTGTTTAAATACAAAACCATATTCAGCATTAGAGTGAATAAGATCACATTCGGAATTAATTTTAATAAATGGTTTGAGTAAATAAGGCAAGAATGACCAATTCCGATGATAGGATTTATGGGACACGGTGTTATTTAATCTTTTTTGAGAAGACATCAACAGATTAAAGTATACATCGCCACCGGATTTTCCAGTCAATGTGTAATATTGGATTTTCATTAAGGTTAGAGATATTTCTTAATATTTTTCGCAAATGCTAAAAAAAATAACAATTCAGCAATTGTAGCCCAAATCCTTACAAGTAACGCAATCAAAATCGCAATTCCTGACGGGAAAATAAATTTTAAAAAATAACTAAAAATACCTTCTTTTATACCTAAACCTGCTGGTGTTATTATGCTGACAAAACCAATAACCCAAGAGAAAGCATGAAGGCCAGCAATTAATAACACTTTATTTAAAGCAATTGGATAAAATGATTTTATTAAAAAATAAATACCGATTCCCTGCAAAACCCAACTTAATGTGTATAATGTTAAGAGTTCAATAATTTGAAGATACTTAGGCATAAAAGTAATTAATGGTCGTTTAAATATCCTTAAAAAAAAATTAGTAATCCCGATCAAAATTTTGGGATAAGTAATAATTAAGCAAATAGGTATTATAAATAAATAATATGTATACGATATTTTCCCTTTAACGACTGGCGATGCTGTTAATAAGAATAAAATAACGCCACCTAATAAAACCAAAATTGTCTCTAAACTGATTGATATTACACTAGCCTGCTCAGTAATTCCTTCTTTTTTGGCTAAATAAACCTTACCTAAAATGCCCCAAACTTTCCCCGGTGCATATTTGGGTAATGTTGCCAGGGCGTTTATACGAACGGCAGTAATGAGGCTGATATTTTCTTTTAGCATAAATAAATTCCTTTGCCAAGTATAGGCAGCGAGCAGAAAGTTCAATAAAATAAAAACATAGGATATTATAAGATAATATAGATTGAATGATAATTTAGCGGCTTCGATAACCTGCCAGTTTTGATATAATGATTTTCCTAAATAGTAAAATAAAATTAATACTATTAAAATTCCAATTATTTTTCTAATTTTTGACAATATCAATTTACTCATAGTGGTGGTTCTGTCTTAATCTAGTACATAATAAATTAGTGGAATTATCTATTGTTTCGGGATACTTTGCATTCAATTCCTCGATACTTGTTTCAACAATTTTATTCAACTTCTCGTTAAATTCAAATAACTTAAAATTTAGATTAATCAACAATTCAAGATAATCTGTCGCTTTAATTCCAAAGAACTTTAATTTACTCGGATTATATTCGGTAATGATTTTAACCTTATCTTGATTTTTTAGAAATTCTAACATACCACTGACTGCTAACCACTCGGCACCTTCAATATCCATTTTTATAAAATCAACTTTTTTGTTATAATTTTTAAAAAAGTCGTCTAATCTTACTGAGTCAATTTCAATATAACCATTACTATCATTAGCATCGTATATTTTATGCCAAGCTGGATGATCATGATAAACATACAGCTTTATTCTTCCACTTATGTTTGATACCGCTTTATTGCTCAGAATAACATTTTTATAACCGTTAATTAATACATTTTTTTTAAGTATCGCAAAATTTGTTGGGTCAGGCTCAAAAGCATAAACTTCCCCACTTTGTCCGGCTAGTTTAGCGAAAATTAATGTGTAATATCCAATATGTGCACCGACGTCAATTATAATGTTTCCGGGTTTTACTTCCTTTAGAAAAAAATTTGTTACCAGTGGTTCGTAAATGCCGTTTATTGATAACTGTAATGTATCCCGCCAATCCAAATACATTTTATGTCCCATTATGTCGATAATTTTAGGAGTTAAAGTTTTTGTTAGTCGATGATAGATCTTTTTTAAGAGTCGAAATTTAACAAGCTTTTGGGATATTTTATGCTGGCTAATATGATTTTCGAATTTTTTAGAAAATGTTTTGAAAATTTTATAAATAATTTTCATTATACTATGAACTTATTTAAGATGTAATTGATTATCTCAGAATGTCGAATATTATATTTGTTTATTGTGTTGTTTACTCGATTGCATCAGTTTTGATTTAATGCGTGCTGCTTTGTTTTTATGAATAATTCCTTTTTTGGCTAATTTATCGACTAATTGCTGCACCTTCGGCAATAGTTTTTTAAACTCTTCGTTATCCTTTGTACCTTTTGTTTGTTTTAATAACCTTTTTAGTTTTAGTTTTTGAATTCGATTTTGTATTCTTCTTTTTTCTGATTGTCTTGCTCTTTTTAATGCTGACGGTGTCCTTTTTGCCAATTTTACTCCTTTTCTAGTTTTATAGAATGCCGGGGGGCGGAATCGAACCGCCCACACCGGGATTTTCAGTCCCGTGCTCTACCAACTGAGCTACCCCGGCCAAGTATAGCATTATAAAGCAAAATATATCTCTGTCAACATTTTCGTATAATTTTTCAGTTAGTCAACAAATAATTAAAAAGTCTTGATTTAATTTCAGTTTCGGTTATATTTTCTTGTGATCAACATAATAGTCGCAGTTATTTTTAACATTAATATCAATCAAACTGAACCAGAACTTGGCTATTGGTTAGCAGATATCATTAAACAAGAGACCGCAGTCGATTTTGTATTATTACCGAATAAAGATTGTTTCAATGAACAGGATACTTTAGTAATTACCTCGGTAACCTTAAATCAATTGAAACAGATAATTTCTGAAAATATCTCTTTTAAATTATTACCGATTTCTGGTTGGGAAGTAGTTTTTGATTCACTTAATACTATTACGATTATTCCCCAACAATATTCGGTAAAAAGTTATAAATTATGCACGATAAAATCGCTGTTATCATCCAGTGCATTTATAACTAAACCAACTAACATCATTAAAAAAACAATTACAGAAATAGTCATTGGCTATCTTCAAAAAAACAACCGCATTCAACATCCAATTATGAACCGTTATCGCTTTGCAAATATATCAAAATTCTTATCGTCACCAAAAAATGATAAGATAAATATTAACACTGCAAACAAAGATGATTTAATTAAATTACCGGGCATTGGCGAAAAACTGGCACAACGAATAATTGATTATCGCAATAACTACGGTTATTTTAAAACAACCAAAGACATATTAAAAGTTAACGGTATCGGACCAAAGCGATATCAACAAATAAAAGACCTAATAACAGTTGATTGAAAATTTTAAGCTGTAAGTAAAATCTAAGGGGCTCATTAAAACATGAGCCCCTTTTAGTTATTGATTATTAGAAGCGTTTATAGGGGTTTCGGTATTTTTTGAAACCTGACTGAAAGTTTTTTCTTGGCCGTGCTTCATTAACTGTTATCGTATTACCATTTAATTCTTTCCCGTTCATGTTGTCGATTGCTGATTGTGCGGCTTCTTTACTTGGCATTTCAATAAATGCAAAACCGCGTGATTCGCCACTGAATTTGTCTTTGATAATACTAATTGTTGTTATCTGACCGAATTTCTCAAATGCGGTCCTCAGGTCGGTTTCGTTTGTCTCACGTGTGAGATTGCCGACATAAATGTTCATTTTTGACCTCCATGGTCTTTTTTTAAGCATTTCTGCTTGAATTTTTAATCCCTGCTTTGAGGATATGCGATTTTTCGTATATCCGATTCCGGTCTGGAATGGTCTCAGAGTAGGAATTAACTATTTTATTTTAATATAAATTTTATCAAAAGTCAAGTTATATCTTACCACTTGACAAAATTAATTTTTATGTCAAAATGTAGCATTAAGTATCTGGAGGTCTTTATGTTTAAACAAAAATATCTTATCATCATATTAACACTGCTCATTTCTTTGATTTGGGCAGAAAACAATCTAATTACAATAAACAATTATCCAACAACCAATGCAATCACAATACCGAAACTATTAAATTATCAAGGAAAACTAACTAATCTTGCTGGTCAACCGGTGACTGATAGTATTTATTCAATAACTTTCAGATTATACAATGTTTCGTTAGGGGGGAGTGAATTTTGGACAGAAACACAAAATGTTCAGACTAATCAGGGTATCTTTAATGTCATCTTGGGTTCGGTAAATCCAATTGAATCAATACCACAATCAGGCAATTGTTATTTGGAAATGCAAGTAAATCCCAATCCAGCAATGACGCCAAGGATTAGAATTACTAGTTCAGCTTACGCCTATTTGGCAAAAAAGGCGGATACGGCTAATTATGCAATTGCAACAAATGTCCAGTATGTTGATAGTGCCGGCGTATCAGCAAATGCTCATAAACTTCAGGGTAAAGATACTGTCGCCTTAGATTTAAGATATGTTAATGAAAACCAGTCAAATGCTATCACAACCACAATGATTGTTAACAATGCGGTTGACAATACAAAACTTAGTGCCAATGCTGTTACCACTGATAAGATTCAAGATAACACCATTACCCGGAATGATGTTGCCTTAAACTTCAAAGCACCTTATGCTGACACCGCTGACTATACACGAAATGTCAACGTCCAATATGTTGATAGTGCCCGAATCGCAGCCAATGCACATAATGCCTATAAGCTGCAAGGCAAAGATACTGTTGCTTTAAGCAACAAGTTTGTTGATGAAGGTCAAACAAATGCCATCACTTCAGTAATGATTGTTGATAACGCAATTACTTCAGCCAAGATTCAAGATGGCACGATTCAACTTATTGATTTAGCATTTACCCCTGCAACCCGACCATTAACGCCACCAGTGAGTAATGCCGAAATTCAGGATAATGCGATAACCAGTTCTAAAATTCAAGACGGAACAATTTTACGACAAGATGTTGCTTCAAACTTCAAATCACCTTATGCCGACACCGCTGACTATGTCAGAAATGTTAGTATCCAATATGTTGATAGTGCCCGAATCGCAGTCGATGCTCATAATGCCTATAAACTGCAAGGCAAAGATACCGTCGCGTTAAGCGCCAAGTTTGTTGATGAAGGCCAGCCAAATGCTATCACTAATCAAATGATTGTTAACGATGCCATCACATCAGCAAAAATTCAGGATGGCGCAATTCAACTTGATGACCTATCCTTTACCCCGGCAGTTCGGCCATTTTCTCCGTTAATCAGTGGTTCTGAGATTGCCCGACCTTGCACGCTGGAAGCGGATGTTGCCCAATACGACGCGGTATTAAATGTTAATAACACCGGTAGCGGGTTTGCAATCAAAGCCAGTGCTAATAGTGATGCGGTAATTGTTGACAATGCTGGTGGTGCTGGTTTCGTGGTTAATAATGCCGAACATGATGGATATTTTGTTGGCCATACAAATTGGTGTGGTGTATATGTTGATAGTGCTGACGATTGTGGAATAATTATTAGTAAAGTAGCTCATGAGGGTGTTTACATTGATCGAGCACATGGCGCCGGTGTTTTTGTCTTTAACTCCAATGGCGATGCCTTTGTTACACATAGTGCTGGTGATAATGGTTTGCGAGTGACGAGTGCGTATAATCATGGTGTCTTAATTGGACGTCCAGGTCAAGATGGTCTATATGTTGATAGTGCTGGTCGATTCGGCGTTTATGTTCAAGGTGCCGAAGGCGGTGTTTATGGAAAGAGCGACGACGGATTTGGCGTCAAAGCGCAAAGCACATCTGGGACTGCATTAATAGTAGAAGGCACATCTGAATTTACGGGTCAGATTACTTCTACTGCTACTGATAGAACCGCACCAATTAGTGTCGCATCAACTGCCGTATGTCCAAATCTTAATGCAGATTTATTAGACGGTTATCACGCATCAGAATTAATGGGAACTGGTGTTTATTTGCCGCTTGCTGGTGGCACAATGACCGGTCCAATCACAAATACTGGGGACCCAGAAATCACAATGGGAAAAGGAAATTTCGGTTCAGGAAATATCAATTCGGGAACAATGGCATTTGTTGCCGGAAAAAATAATCGCGCTCGTGGAGATTATTCAGTCGTATCAGGCGGTGGTGGACCGACTTTAGCCGATTCGAATAGTGCAATTGGCTACTATGCCACGGTATGCGGTGGCACAGCAAATTCAGCAAGTGGTTGGGGTGCTTCGGTTGGCGGAGGCTGGGGTAATTGGGCTAAAGCCCTTTACGCAACGGTCAGTGGCGGTGCCCAGAATTATGCAAATTATAGTCGCGCAACCGTAAGTGGTGGTCAAGGAAATATCGCAGATAATGAGTATGCTACAATCGGAGGTGGTAGTTCAAACAGAGCAAGTGGTCTTCATTCAACGGTCTGCGGGGGAAATTATAACTGTGCCTTCGGGGAATATGCAACTGTCGCTGGGGGGCGGTATGATACTTCATACGGATATTGTAGTTTTACAACTAATTATGCTTCATGCGTCCCTTCTGCATTTAACAATTCGGCAGCATTTAATGGTCAAACTGCATCAGCTTCCGGACAACTCCGCTGTGGTGCTTTAGTCGGCAATAGCAAGTCATTCCAAATTGACCATCCACTTGACCCAAATGGAAAATTCTTAAATCACTTTTCAGTTGAATCACCAAAAATGCTCGTTACTTATGATGGTGTTGCGATTATTGGCAGTGATGGACGAGTAAAAGTCAATCTCCCTGATTATTTCTCAGCATTGACCAAAGAGCCAAGAATTCAACTAACAGGAGTAGGGACATCTGATGTTTATGTTGCTGAAGATATTAATGGTAATCAGTTTGTGATTGGCGGTAAACCAAATACTAAAGTCTATTGGCAGGTTTCCGCCGAAAGAAAAGATATCTCAGCCGAAATCACGAAAATCTTAATGCCGGTTGAACAAGAAAAAACTGGTGAACTGCAGAATGTTTCAGCCGATGACAATTATCTGATGTCAACGCTTGACCAATTAAAGGCAATGGGTTATGGCGACAGATTCAATTTCCGCACTGCTAAGGGCAGAGCACGCTATGAACATATGCATAAAATCGAGCACGAAGTCGAAATTAAACATTAATAATTTTAACAATTAATTTACGGGCTTGAGCATTAAACTCAAGCCCGTTTTTATTTCAAAGATCAGGATGATAAACAAGCTCATTGTCATACCAGACTAACGCCAGCATCTCATTTTTTACGATTTTTACTATAGTCAAGACTTATACCGCCAATATAACAAAAAATAAAGTAGACTTTTTCTCTAATCTTTTGATAACCAAGAACTAACAACTAAAAGCTGCTAAAGGCAGGGTACAGTCCCCCTAATTGGGATGTTTGATGGTTTTGTCGTTACTTTTTAACCTAAATTGAAAGCATCATTCCTTGTTTCTTTGCCCCTAACATTGAGCGTATGTTTCATCGCTAAAATCATGGGTGGTAACTGTAATAATGTCAAAAGCAGTCTGACACGGACTGTTATTGTCAGTTATATTGATATTCAGCAAAACATTTAAGTAATCAGCCACATTATCAGTTACGGCATCACTTTATCCCAATAAAAAATTTCGTTAATTAGCAATAATTACATATAAAAAAGCCAAAACTATTACCGTTTGATCTCAGTAGTATTATTTGATTATTGTTTGGAGATATCCAATGACGTTTTCTTTGGCTGCCGAAACTTCCAAACTTAATCCTTCACCAAATGTCAGTTGTTTTGGTTGAATTGCCAACAAAGAAACTCGGCAATTGTGCTGTTTTTTGATAAGTTCTATTGTCAAAGTTAATGGTAAGGTATGAGTTGATAATAGACCATAAGCGAGCTCTTTAATCTCGTTTTCTTCAAATAACTTAAACTCCCCGGTCTCGCCGCCAAAATTGCAGGCATCGATAAAAATCACCCAACTCGGCTTTGCTTGGACAATTTTATCAATAAAATTTTCCGGTGTTGTTTCAGCATCAATAATAATGATTTTTTTGTCTTGGAATTTATCTTGGTTTATTTGATATTGGCGAGATAATGTTTCGGCAATGAGACTACCGATGCTATCATCGCCACGTAGACGATTGCCAACACCAACAATTACGATCGTCATATTTTTTATGAAATCGGGTCGTTTCGGTCGGTGCCCGAGTCTAAATAATTGACCAACTGATGAATTATTTTACCACCGCAACCGCTTCAATTTCCACACTGGCACCTTTGGGCAATGCTGAAACTTGAACTGTGGCGCGGGCAGGAAAATCTTTAGTGAAGAACTGGCTATAGATATTGTTCATCTCGTTGAATTTGCTCAAATCAGTTAGATAGACCGTGGTCTTGATAATATCATCAAATGTGCAGTTAATACTGGCTAATATTGCCTGAAGGTTAGCAAAGATTTGTTTAGTTTCAGCCACCACTCCGCCCGCAACTAAGTTTCCGGTTTCTGGTAAAATACCAATTTGGCCCGAAAGATAGACTAAATTACCAACTTGAATTGCTTGACTATAAGGTCCAATTGGTTTTGGTGCTTTATCTGAGAAGATTACTTTTTTCATAATTTTACGAAACCAAATTCCCTAAGGCTAACGAATACATCTTGGTTTCTTTAGTATCGGCTCGTGAGAGCATGACAACCGGCTTTTTGGCACCGACAATAATGCCACAAATCTTGGCACCGCCCAAATACTGCAATCCTTTACCAAGAATATTACCAGTCGCAATGCTCGGCACAATGAGAATATCAACGTCGCCGGAAATTTTACTTTTTACTTTTTTCACTTTTGCCGCATAGGGTGAAAAAGCAACATCTAATGCCAATGGTCCTTCAATAATCACATCGCCAAACTCACCTTGTTCGCCCATCCGGGTAATCACTGCCCAATCCAAAGTCTCTTGCATACTGAGATTGACTTTTTCAATCGCCGACAATAATGCAATCTTCGGTTGCTTCAAACCCAAAGTATGAACCAAACTGATCGCATTACGCACAATATCAATTTTCTTTTTTAAATCCAGTTCAATATTGATACCGCCGTCTGAGATAAAAAGTATCTTGTCATAAAGCGCTGGTTCAACTAATGCCACATGACTTAACAACCGCTCGCCGCGTAGTCCTAATTTTTCATCCAGAACACCTTTGAGAAATGCCGAGGTCGTTACTTGCCCTTTCATTAAGAAATCGCCTTTTTGGGCAACTTCAGATACTGCCCTGGCGATTGCCTCTTTTTCTGAAGCACAGTCATAAATCTCAAACTCGTTTTCGGGTATATTTAACTTTGCTAAAATATCTAAGATACCTACCTTACGGCCAAACAAAGCCCCAGTGGCGATACCTTGCCTTTTGGCATCATATAATGCTTCAATTGTTGGTTCATCTTCGGCACAAGCAACTACACATCGCCTTGGTCCGCGGGTTTTAGTCAACTCAAGCATTTCGCTAAATTTCTTAAACATATATATCAGGATACATAAAATCTCATTAGTGTCAAGCATTAACCTTGACTTATTATTTCCTTATTATAGAATTACTCTAAAGATTTATGATTACAATGATTACAATTAATTAATTTAGGAGGAACAATGAAAGCATATTTTTTAGTATTTGCAACAATATTTATGTTTCTTGCTTGTAAATCAACTTCAACCACTAGACATAAATTTTGGCACAAGGACGGATATTTTATTCAAACCAACATTGATTTGAAAAATTATGATAAAGGTATTATTCGTGCTCAAGTGGAAGGCAAATGGCAAAATTTTAAGATTCAACAATTACCAAGTGAGTTTATCAAATGGAGCATTGACCGACGAATGCAAACGCTGATGCGCATTCGCGAAAATAAAATGCCATCTTTAGCCGGCGCACACAACGGTATGGTTGCGTCACACGGATTAAAAAGAGCCGATGCCCAATTTTCAATTAACTGTGCAGTCAAAGGCATGGGGTTTATCCCAAAACCAGAGAAGATTGAAGAAGTGCTTAATTTATTAAAATCAACCTTCGATTCGTCTGACACCAAAAAACTGGCAATTCTTGAAGACTTATATAATCACGCCGAAGATATTTTTGACTTAACCAAACAAGTCTCATTAGAACTCTATTCGACACCAACATTTGAGACCCACACCTTTTTAAATCAGATGACCGACCCTGGGGTTGCGATTGTCTTTTTAGATTTTCCGTCTTTTGAATTACGCGCCATCGCCCAAATGCTCCATCCACTTAATCCTAATTTAACAAACTATGAACGAAATGTTGTCGATTATGTCAATACTATCCACGATTATTTTCACGCCAAATCGCCCCGAGCGTCAATTGCGGTCATTTATCACATCATCGAAGTCTTTGATAATACGCCGGGCAAAGCCCGAGGACAACGAATTATTCCGCCATTACCATAATACTTTATGCAAGAAATTGGCAAGATAATCGAAATTATTGGCGATATCGCTAAAATCGAAATTACCCCGAGTGGCGGATGTGCTCATTGTGCGCAGTTCAATCTTTGTCATCCCTGGGGACAAAACAAAAAAGTTATTGAACTAAAAAATACGATTAACGGTCAAATCGGTGACACGGTAAAAATTGAAATCAAAGAAAACGCACGTCTACTATCAATCGGATTAGTTTTTGGTCTCCCAACTATTTTATTTATTACTGGGTTGGTTATTGGTAATTTTCTCAAAAATGAAAAGTTGGGTGCGGTTTTCGGCGGTTGTGGATTAGTTCTGGCAGTGATTTTATTAAAAATTATTGATAATCTTCTTAAGAAAAAAGACCCGAATATTGTCGTTATTAAAGAAATTGTAAGAAACCACCTCGACAATACTGGTATGTGTTAAAATGATACTATAATTTAGAATTGTCAATCTCGGCAATACGAAACTTTTGCCAAATTAGCGCCAGCTGTTTTAACTTTTCATTGACCAGATAATTAACTGTGCCTGAAGGATAATTACCTTGTTCGTCTTTTTCACCGGCCTTCAGCCCAGTTAATAATTCAATACCTTCATCAATTGTTTTGATCGCATAAATATGAAATTTGCCTTGTTTAACAGCTTCAACCACTTCTTGCTTTAACATTAAATCTTCGACATTGGCTTCGGGGATAATCACGCCTTGGGTGCCGGTGAGTCCTTTGGCTTTACACACTGCATAAAATCCTTCAATTTTCTGATTAACGCCACCAATTGGTTGCACTTCGCCTTTTTGATTCACCGAACCAGTAACCGCTAAATCTTGTCTGAGGGGCACTTCTGCCAAACTCGAGAGCAATGCGTACAGTTCAGCCGAAGATGCACTATCGCCTTCAACACCCGAGTAAGATTGTTCAAAACACAGACTGGCACTTAATACCAGTGGTTTATCTTGCGCATATTTATCTCGTAAAAAACCTGAAATAATAAAAACACCTTTACTATGAATTGGTCCGGAGAGTTCAGCTTCGCGTTCAATATTGATGATGCCAGCAGTGCCGACGCTAACTTTGGCCGTAATTCGTGTTGGTCGTCCAAATGAATATTCGCCGGTATCGTAAATTGAAAGACCATTCACTTGACCAACAACCTTACCCTGTGTGTCAATAAAAATTAACCCTTTTTCAATCATTTCCTGAATTTTGTCTTCAATCATGCTTACCCGTTCAATCTGTTCGTCAATTGCCTTTTCAATGTGCCTTTTACTAATGATTGCTAAATTTTCTTTCTCTGCCCAGTAATTCGCTTCTTTCATCACATCGGTAATAATATTAAACTGCGTGGAAATTTTATCTTTTCGTCCGGCTAATCGCATGCCGTGTTCTACTAATGCCGCAATTGCCGTTTTGTCTAGTTGACGCAACTTTTCTTTTTCGGCAATTGATTTAATTGCCATAACAAACTCTTTTAGAGTTTCATCAGATAAGTCCATCACCCAATCGAAATCAGCGCGCACCTTAAATATCTTTTTGAAATCTTCGTCATGGGTGTATAAAATTTGATAGATATAAGGCTCGCCAATCATAATCACTTTGACATTAATTGGTATCGGTTCTGGTTTTAGGGTTGGTAATGAAAACATCGCATATGGGTCATAGCCAGAAATCTCTAAGACCCGGTTACGCAATGTGCGTTTCAAAGTTGGCCAAACACCGGGTTCTAAAAGGGCATCTAAGGCGTTAATTACTAAAAAGCCACCATCAGCTTTTAATAACGAGCCGGCTTTAATTTTTGTTAAATCAGTTCGCCATTGACCAGTCCGGTCCCAGATACGTTCAATCGTGCCGAATAAATTCTTATAGGTTGGCGTATTTTCAAATATTACTGGCGCCCCTTGAATTTTGGAATTATCCACCAGCACATTTACTCGAAACTCAGTAAACTGCTCAATTGTTAATTGCCGTTCTTTTTCCTCTCGCGGTAAAAATCGCCCGATATTTGATAATATCTGCTTTTCCACATCAGTTAAGTGAATTTTAATTTGTTCAAAAGGAAACTGCTCCTTGATTTCATTGATTTGCTCACTGACCACCGGTTTCACTGTATCTTGCTCTAATTCCACTAGCACTTTTCGTGTTTCCTTTTCGATATTTTTGATTTTCTTAAAGACCTCGTCTAATTCGGTAAGCAGTTTAAAATACATTTCACGGATCTGTTCGTATTGCTCTTGGGTAATCTTCTTCTCTTCTAATAAACTCTTTAGCCCGCTGAGATTATACTGCTGATTTTCGAAGATGTATACCAGTTCGGGTCGAGCAATAGGCAAAGATTGAACAAGACCAAAATTATGTTCTTGGATTTTCCGCTCAATTTCCCGAGCCAGGGCTGCTGATTTTTCTTTAAATCGCTCAATCAGTTTTGTTCGTCGGCGCTGATAGTTTTCACTTTCGAAAACTAACGGAATGTTTTTAATTAAATTTTCGATTAGCTCATCCATTGCTTTGGCAAACTGCACACCTTTGCCTGCTGGCAGTCGAATTAATTTCGGTGAATCCGGCTCAGCGAAGTTATGAACATAAAGGAGATCATCCGGCGTCTTTTTTGTCTTTTCTAAACGGTCAAGTAGCATTTTAATTGTGGTTGTGCGACCGGTACCAACATAACCAGTGACAAAAATATTATGACCGCTGCTACTTATTTCTAGCCCAAGCCTCAACGCATCGATTGCCCGTTTCTGTCCAATAATCTCTTCGCAAGCTTGCAATTCTTCAGTGGTATCAAAACCTAATGCATCAGGGTTGCATATTTTTCGAAGTCTTTCGACCGGCACTTCTTTTGGATGTTGTTTCATATTAAAAATTATTACAGGCGGTTGCGCGGCACCGTCTTAAAAGAGTCTATCAATAACTTGATATTGAGGTTGTTATCCCTCACTTTACTCTTTAAAAGAGTGACCTGCCCGTATCGAGCTTTACCGCAACCGCCCATTGTTTTACCTTCATAGTTTATCGTTTGTGTTAGTATAAAACATTTTTCACAATTGTCAACAATAAATAATATATAATTTTTATATTGACAGTGAATAAAAACTTAATATGCTATACTATGACAATTTTTATTCCTCAAAAGCAACTGACAACTGAGGTTGTTGGGAAAGTTGCCCACGGTCTTGAGATTGTTCTTTTAGATAAAAATAGTTATCCGGCAATTAACCGAGCCCATCAATTGATTAAAAATCTGGCAAATGCTGGTAAACCAATTTATGGCGTCAATACTGGCTTCGGCGCTTTAGCTAATATCTTAATCAATCAAAATAAATTGGGTAAGTTACAAAAAAATTTAATTTTATCTCATGCGGTTGGTTCTGGTGCAATTTTCGATAAAGAGATTGTCCGGGCAGCGATGTTTCTTCGTGCCAATATGCTTGCTAAAGGATATTCTGGTGTAAGTCGTCAACTTATTTCCACAATATTACAAATGCTCAACAAAGACATAGTGCCCGTCGTATTAGAAACCGGTTCGGTTGGCGCATCCGGCGACCTTTCGCCTTTGGCATTTATTGCGCAAACACTACTTGGCATTGGTAAAGTCTATTATCAAAATCAAATTATCAGTGCTCGAGCAGCATTAAAAAAAGCAAAAATAAAACCAATTTCACTCCAACCAAAGGAAGGCTTATCATTAATAAATGGCACAGAATTTATGAGTGCCATTGGTGTGCTGGTTATTAATAAATCCTTATACTTAGTGAAACTCGCTGAGATCGCTTCAGCAATGAGCATCGTTGCCTTACAGGCAAAAATGTCGCCTTATGATTTTGAACTAATGAAGCTGAAACCGCATGCTGGCCAGTTGTTAACAACCAGAAATCTCCAAAAGTTATTGAAAGGTTACCAACCAAATAATAAAAATGTTCAGGATGCTTATTCGCTACGTTGTATTCCACAAGTCATCGGTGCTGTCCGACAAGGCATAAATTTTGCCAAAGAAATTATTGAAACCGAAATCAATGCAATTACCGACAACCCGGTTGTCCTCAAAAAGAAAAATCAGTCTTACCAAATAATTTCTGGTGGTAATTTTCATGGCCAAGCAATTAGTTTAGCTTTTGACAATTTAGCGATTAGTCTCACAACTATTGGGCTCATTGCCGAACGCCGGATCTATCGTCTTTTAGATGACAAATTATCTAACCTGCCGGCATTTCTGGTAAAAAATCCCGGGATTAATTCTGGATTAATGATGCTACAAGTATTAGCCAGTGCGCTCTGTGCTGAAAACAAAGTATTAGCCAACCCCGCATCAATTCATTCGTTACCGACATCGGCCGGACAAGAAGATTTTGTTAGTATGGGTATGACCGCCGCCAATAAAGTTCGACGAATTTTAGCTAATACCCTCACAATTCTGGCACTTGAATTCATCTGCGCCCGCCAGGCAATTGCACTGGCAAAATATCCACTGCCAGCAAATCTCAATCAATTTTATTCAATAATTGCCCACGAGATTCCTTTTATCACCGACGACCGCGCATTCCAAAATGATATTGACCGAATAACGAAGTTAATCAATGAGCAAAGGTTTCAAAGATTAGTGCACAATGAAATTCTCTGAAGATTCAAAATACGGTTTTGTTGTTGGTCGGGTGCGGGCACGTGAAGCATTGTTGCTCAAACGTGGAGAATATGAACGATTTCTGAACATAAACAATCTCACCGAATTTCTAACACTCTTGAGACAAATTTGGAGTTACGAAACACCCGATACTGCTAATAGTCAGTTTGAAGACCTACTGTCTGCGGCCACTAAAGAAAACCAACAATTCTTTGCTAAATACTGTTTCGACCTCCCAGTAAAAGAACTATTTCTCACGCCAATTTTTTACAATCCAGCAAAATTACAAACCCACCTAAAATATTTAAACAATGAGTTTCTTAACGCTTATTTTACTGCAGCAATCGATTTCGAAAATATTCGCAGTTGGATAAGAATAAAATATTTGGCAACTTTACAAAAACAGGATAATGTTGAACAAAAGAAATTATTTACCAACCAATATCTACCTAATGGTAAATTAAGCCAAGCTGAGTTTTTAGAACTATTGCTAATGGACTTTGAAGATTTCATTCGCTGGTTAGATAAGACACCTTATAAAAGTTGTATTGAACCCGGTATTAATTACTTATTGGAGAATAATTCTTTTATTCGTCTAGAGCGTCTAATCGCCGAAGAAAAACAAAAGATATTACTGTTGGCGCGTTATGCGATATTTGGTTTCGAACCACTGGTTAGCTATTTTTTATTGAAACAGAGTGAAATAGCTAACATAAAAAAAATCTATTATGGTCTTAGCGAAAATACCCCCATTCACTTGTTACGCGAAAGTATTGCTTGTGTTCTCTAAAATAATATATTTACAAATCTCTTTTTTCATTTATAATAATAAACAATTGTGATTGCGATTTTAGGAAACAAAGATAGAATTTTACCATATCAAGCAATTGGCATTAGAATTTTCCCTTGTGACGTAACTGATGCCAAGACCATTGGTGAACAAATCGTTAATAATTACCAAGTGATTTTCTATACACCGGAAATCTATCCGGCAATCAAAGATATCATCGCTCGTTATCAAAAGAGCCCGTTACCATGTTTTGCCTTATTGCCTTCGTTAGAGGAAGCGGTATCAGCCGAACGAATTGCCGAATTAGTCAAAAAAGCCACTGGTACTGATCTATTAAAGAAGCGCTAACAATGGGAATAATCATCAAAGTTGCCGGACCACTAGTGACCGCCAAAGAAATGGCTGACTCCAAAATGTATGATATTTGCCGTGTTGGCAATAAACGACTAATCGGCGAAATAATCGAATTAAAAAAAGATATTGCCGCGATTCAAGTTTATGAAGAAACCGAAGGTGTCGGACCCGGTGAAGTTGTTGAACCCCTTTATACACCACTAATGGTTGAATTAGGTCCGGGTTTAGTCGGTTCAATTTATGATGGCATTCAACGACCATTAGACAAAATTGTTGAGTTACACGGTTATTATATTCCCCGTGGCACCGAATTACCCGGTCTGGACCGAAACAAAAAGTGGTATTTTCAACCAACAAAAAAAGTTGGCGACCAGGTTATTGCTGGTGATATTATTGGCGAAGTCCAAGAGACTACTTTGGTCAAACATAAAATTATGGTGCCTGTCGGCTATGCCGGTGAGATTGTTTCAATCCGTGCGGGTGAATTTACCGTAATCGAACCGGTTGCGGAAATTAAGATGAACAACGAAATCAAACAAATCACGATGATGCAAAAATGGCCTGTCCGTCGAGCCCGCCCCTATCGAAAAAAAATCCCACCACAAGAATCGTTGTTGACCGGTCAAAGAATCATCGATACTTTCTTTCCAATTGGCAAAGGTGGCACTGCTTGTGTCCCTGGACCGTTTGGTTCTGGTAAAACCGTTATTCAACACCAATTTGCCAAATGGGCTGATGCTGAAATTATCATATTTATCGGTTGCGGTGAACGTGGCAATGAAATGGCTGATGTCTTGCTCGAATTTCCCAAACTCAAAGACCCAAAATCTAATGAACCGTTAATGAAACGAACGGTCTTGATTGCCAATACCTCTAATATGCCGGTTGCTGCCCGCGAAGCATCAATTTATACCGGCATAACGATTGGCGAATATTTTCGTGATATGGGCTATTCAGTTGCCTTACAAGCCGATTCTACATCTCGTTGGGCAGAAGCACTACGAGAAATTTCCGGTCGCCTGGAAGAGATGCCCGGTGAAGAAGGTTATCCCGCTTATCTGCCAGCGCGAATTGCTGAATTTTATGAACGCGCTGGTCAAGTACTCACTTTGGGCAGTGATAATCGCATTGGTGCCTTATCAGTTATTGGCTCAGTCTCGCCACCGGGTGGTGATTTATCAGATCCGGTTGTTCAAGCAACCTTACGGGTGGTTAAAGTATTTTGGAGTTTAGAAGACAAATTAGCATTCAAACGGCATTTTCCAGCCATTTCCTGGCTTACATCTTACTCACTATATACTGATAGTTTAAAAGACTTTTTCATAAATCAAGTTGGTCCGGAGTTTGCCGCACGCACTGAACAGGCGCTCTGGTTATTAGAAAAAGAGGCAGAATTAGAAGAGATTGTTCGTTTAGTCGGCAAGGATACTTTAACTGCCCAAGACCGGTTAATTTTAGAAGTTGCCCGCTCAATTCGCGAAGATTTTTTACATCAAAATGCCTTTGTTGATATTGACACCTACACATCAATCAAAAAACAGGCATCGATGCTGGATGTTATCCTATATTTTTATGAAAAGGCAAAGGCAGTATTAGAAAACACCCCAATTGATTTACAATCTGAAAAAATGAACCAGATCGAAAAATTGCCGATTAGAGAAAAGATTGCCCGGTTAAAATTTATACCCGAAGAAGAAGTTGCCAAGATTGTAGCATTAAAACAAGAAATTGACCAAGTATTGCAATAAAATTATATGTTAGAATATCGCACAATTCGTGAAATTGCCGGACCGTTAATCTTGGTTGAAAATACCGCTAATGTCAAATATTTAGAGTTAGTTGAAATTACTTTGCAAGATGGTTCGGTTCGTTCTGGTCAAGTATTAGAAGTCCACGAAGATAAAGCATTGATTCAAGTCTTTGAAGGCACTACTGGCATTGATGTTTTAAAAACAAAAGTTCGATTTTTAGGCAAAGGCATAACCTTAGGTCTATCACCAAGTATTCTTGGTCGAATTTTTTCAGGGCTTGGTAAACCTCGTGATGGTGGGCCGGACATTATTCCCGAACAATGGCGAGACATCACCGGTTCACCGATCAATCCTTATGCTCGGGAATATCCCAATGAATTCATTCAGACCGGCATTTCCGCCATTGATGGTTTAAATACTTTGGTACGCGGACAAAAATTACCAATTTTCTCTGGTTCTGGTTTGCCCCATAACCGTTTAGTTGCGCAAATTATCCGGCAAGCGCGCGTATTAGAAAAATCAACTACTGATTTTGCAATTGTTTTTGGCGCAATGGGCATTACCTTTGAAGAAGCCGAATTTTTCATTTCAAATTTGACCGATTCCGGTGCCTTAGCCCGCACCGTCTTTTTCTTAAATCTTGCTGACGAACCAGCGATTGAACGGATTGCCACCCCGCGTTCGGCATTAACTGCCGCTGAATATCTTGCTTATGACTGTGATATGCATGTCTTAGTGATTCTCTCTGACTTGACCAATTATTGTGAAGCATTAAGAGAAATATCAACTGCTCGTAAAGAAATTCCCGGTCGTCGCGGTTATCCGGGTTATCTCTATACTGATTTAGCGACTATTTATGAACGCTGTGGCCGGATTAAAGGCAAACCCGGTTCAATTACCTTGATGCCGGTGTTAACAATGCCGGAAGATGACAAAACCCATCCAATTCCTGATTTAACCGGTTATATTACTGAAGGACAGATTATTCTTTCCCGTGCCCTGCATAAAAAAGGTATTTCGCCACCAATTGATGTCTTACCATCATTGTCCCGTCTAAAAGATAAAGGCATTGGCGAAGGTAAGACCCGTGAAGACCACAGCGACTTATTCAATCAACTATTTGCCTGTTATGCCCGTGGTAAAGAAGCCGAGGAATTACAAGTAATATTGGGTGAAGCCGCTTTGACTGAAATGGATAAAGTCTATCTAAAATTCGCTGAGGTCTTTGAGAGAGAATATGTATCGCAAGGTGAATATGAAAATCGCTCAATTGAGCAAACACTCGATTTAGGTTGGCGGTTATTGCGCATC
>JBDRUR010000021.1:0-21877 GCA_039801485.1 Caldifarciminota bacterium | reverse complement strand
AAAAGGCCGGCATTATTCATCCCAAGAGTTATGTGGTAATTGCCCAACAACGACCATCAGCACTAAAGGTAATTAAAAAGCGCATTAAAAAGTTTGGCAATGACTTTTGTGAAGTTAACAAAAGAGTTAAGGTCAAAAATCTGAAAATAAGCTTATCGGGAACCGCATTTGATACTGATAAATTTGGTAAAATTAAGTTAGCTGTGCTTGGAAAACATCAAGTAGAAAATTGCAGTACCGCGTTGGCAGTTTTTGATTACTTAAAGACCTTAGACCCAAGAATAACTATTGAAAAGATTAAACCAGGAATAGCAAGTGTTCAAATACCGGCGCGGTGCCAGATTGTTAACTACAAGCCAATAACGATTATTGATGGCGCCCACAATCCGGAATCATGCCAAGCACTTTCTGAAGTAATTAATGAGTTAGTCAAAACCAAAGTGCTTATAATCTTTGGTGCTTCTTTAGGCAAACTTGTAACTCAGATGTTTAAGATACTGGCGCCGATTGCCCGTGAATTTATCTTAACTCAGTCTCAAAATCCCAGACATCTGCCGGTATCAGCACTTGCCAAGCTACTGGCACCGTATAAAATTCCCTATCGCTTAAGCAATTCAGTGAGCAGCGCAATAAAACTTGCCGAAGCCCAACCGAAAAGGCAACCAATCGTAATTACTGGCTCGTTTTATGTTGCTGGCGAAGCATTGAGATTTATCCGCAGTAAATGATTTATCCAAACCTTATTTAATAGTATTGACAAAGAACCGTTATTTTATTAAGATATTTATTTAATATCAATAAATTTTCTATATTAAGAAAATAAGATATTATGAATAAAAACTAAAATTGGAGGCAAAATGGCAGTTAGAGTCGCAATTAATGGTTTTGGACGCATTGGCCGATTGATTTTAAGAATCGGCTTAAAAATGAAGAACATCGATTTTGTTGCAGTAAATGACATCACTGATGCCAAAACGCTCGCCCATCTACTAAAATACGATTCGGTTCATCGCACCATGCCTGAAACCATCGAGGTTCTTGATAAATCGTTCATTGTTTCCGGCAAAGAAGTAATGGTGCTTTCAGAAAAAGACCCGTCAAAATTACCCTGGAAAGACCTTGCGATTGATATTGTCTGTGAAGCCAGTGGGGCATTTACCACTTATGAAAAGGCAAAGGCACACCTTGACGCTGGTGCCAAAAAGGTGATTATTACCGCTCCGCCAAAAGGCGAAACACCAATAAAGTCAATTGTAATGGGGGTCAATGAGAAAATCTACGACCCAACCAACGATCACATAATCTCAAATGCATCCTGCACAACTAATTGCGTTGTGCCAATTGCCAAGGTGCTCCATGAAAACTTTAAAATTAAACGGGGTTATATGACCACCATCCATGCCTATACCAATGACCAACGAATTCTTGATGCACCACATAAAGACTTGCGAAGAGCACGGGCAGCAGCAATGTCAATGATTCCAACCACCACCGGCGCTGCCAAGATGATTGGCGTTGTCTTTCCAGAACTTAAAGGCAAAATTGATGGGATGGCAATTCGCGTGCCAACACCCGATGTTTCATTGGTTGACTTGGCATGCGTTGTTGAAAAGGAAACATCAAAAGATGAAGTTAATGCGGTATTTAAAAAAGCCTGCGCCGGACCAATGAAAAAATATATCCAGTATCTCACCGAACCCCTGGTTTCAATCGATTTTACCGGTAGTCCTTACTCGGCGATCTTTGACTCGACTCTGACCGCAGTAACCGATAAAACGCTGGTAAAGCTTTATGCCTGGTATGATAATGAATGGGGCTATACTTGTCGGGTGCTCGATTTAATTGAATACATCAGCAAGAAAATGGTGTCGCACAAATGAAAAAAATAACGGTCAAAGATTTGGATGTTAAAGATAAAAAGGTCCTTGTCCGAGTGGATTTCAATGTCCCGTTTAATGCGCAAGGTGAAATCGCCGATGATAACCGCATCCGTGCCGCATTACCAACAATTGAATATATCATTAAAAACCAGGGTTGTGCAATTTTATTGTCCCATCTCGGCAAGCCCAAAGGCAAAGTCGACCCAAAATACTCGTTAAAACCAGTTGCCAAACGGCTTTCCCAGTTAATTAACCAAGAAGTGTTATTTGCCGAAGATTGTATTGGCGAAAACGCCCAAAAGGTAGTTCAGCAAGCAAAATCCGGCGATGTTGTTTTGCTTGAGAATTTAAGATTTCATTCCGCCGAAGAACAAAATGACACTGGTTTTGCCAAAGCACTTGCCGAACTGGGCGATTTGTATGTTAATGATGCGTTTGCCACCGCCCATCGTGCCCATGCATCAACCGAAGGCATTACCAAATTTTTTAAGGAACCTGCCGCTGGTTTTCTTATGGAAAAAGAGATTGAATATCTAAGTTATGTTGCCGAATCACCCAAAAGACCTTATGTCGCAATAATCGGTGGCGCCAAAATAACCGATAAACTTGCGGTCATAAAAAATTTGATACGAAAAGTTGATTATGTATTATTAGGTGGCGGTATAATTTTTAACTTTCTGAAAGCCAAAGGCTATGAAATTGGCTCATCAATATTCCAACCGGAAATGTTAAACGAAGCACAAATGCTTTTGGCTGAAAAGAAATTATTGCTACCATCAGATGTTGTTGTCGCTGACAAAATTGATGAAAATGGCAATATCCAAACTGTGTTGGTTAATCAAATTCCTTTGGGTTGGGCTGGCGTTGACATCGGCAACCAGACAATTGACTCATATGCCGAAATAATTAAGACCGCCAAAACGATTGTTTGGGCCGGACCGCTCGGTATCTTTGAAATCGATAAGTTCGCTAATGGCTGTCGCAAAATTGCCCAAGCAGTGGCAGAAGCAACTGAAAAAGGGGCAACTTCAGTGATTGGTGGCGGCGATACCGGGGCGATGTTGAAGAAATTTAATCTTTCGGACAAGATAAGTTTTATTTCGACCGGTGGCGGTGCCAGTTTGGAATTTCTTGAAGGGAAAAGTTTGCCCGGCATTGTAGCACTTAAGGATAAAATTTAATCAAATGAAAATCCCTTTAATTGCCGGTAACTGGAAAATGAACAAAACACCAACACAAGCAGCTGAATTTGCTGAACTACTGAAACAGGCAAAGTTACCTGAAAATGTTGAGGTGTTAATTTGCCCGCCGTTCACCGCATTAAGCGCGGTAAAGAAAATTATCAATGGCACCCCAATAAAACTCGGTGCACAGAATATGCACTGGGAAACAAAAGGTGCATTCACTGGCGAAATCTCCGGCGAATTCTTACAGGACCTTGGTTGTGAATATGTAATTCTTGGACATTCAGAACGGCGACAATACTTCTATGAAACCGACGAAATTATCAATAAAAAAATCCAAACCGCACTGAAACTAAATATCAAACCAATCTTTTGTGTTGGCGAACTGCTCTCAGAACGAGAAACCGATAAAACTTTTGATGTGATAAAAAAACAACTTTCGTCAGGCTTAAATAATATCGAGCATATTAATGCCATTACGATTGCTTATGAACCGGTCTGGGCAATAGGAACCGGCAAAACCGCAACACCAAAACAGGCAAGCGAAGTTCATAAATTCATCCGAACAATGATTAAAGATAAGTATGGAGAGAATGCTAGTCAAGATACAAGAATTTTGTATGGTGGTAGTGTCACGCCGGAAAATATTGACGACTTAATGACCGAGAATGAAATTGATGGTGTATTAGTCGGTGGTGCCAGCTTAAAAATCGACTCATTTTTAAGAATAATTAATTTCAAAAGAACGGCACTCCAATGATTAATCCGGCAATGAAAATAAATCTTGACAGATTAGGTGGGAGTTAGTATAATCAACAATAATCTCCGGTTGATACGGAGATACAAAAAAGATAAAACAAAGAAAGGAGCGATTATGAAAAAACTACTAATCGCAACGTTGTTAATTGTCGCCATCTTCGTTATCGGATGTCAGGCGCCCCAAGAACTAAAGACCAAAATAGATAATCAAGCCGAACAGATAAAAAATCTCGAAACAAAAATTAACGAACAGGCAGCAACGATTGAACAACTAAAAGCCGACTTTGAAAAACACATCGCCGAATTCCATAAAAAGCCAACAACACCAACAAAATCGACACAACCGTCACCACCGCCACGCGTTGGACGATAATTAAAATTAATTAGCTATTTGGAGGATTATATGAAAAAACTATATCTACCAATAATAATTAGTATCTTGTGCTTAGCCGTAATCGGTATTTTTACCGGCTGCGAAGAAAAAGTCAGCGGCAAGCCAACCAACTTTAAAATCGAAGCGGTTTCAGACACGCTGGTCAAATTAACTTGGGAAGCACCCACCGAAGGTACGCCGGATAAATATGTCGTCTATTTCAAGGCGGTTGGTGCTGCGAATTATACCGCGGTTACCGAACTTGCTAATACAGTTTTCTCATATACTCATGACCCAGCTGGTAGCACCGGCGATTATTATGTCGCGGCAAAGGTTGGTACTACTGAATATGATTCGGATGTAAAATCAACCATCCCTAAAGCCACTTCGGCTTTGACCGTTGCCGAACTAAATGCTTCGGGCAACAGTGGTTATGGATGGGACGCAACAACCGGTGTTGGCGCCACATATTCAATGACAACCACTGCCAATGTCACAAAAGTTGACTTTTACTTAACAAACTTTGCGGTTGGCACTGCTACGCCATATTACATTGCCAGCCCTGACCAAGGACCTTCTGATCTTGGAGGTGTTGTCCCAGCTGGTGCTTGGCGTGTTAATGGCATTTCCAATCCAATTACTGACCCACAAGCACCGCTACCAAAATATATTTCAGGAACGACATATTTCAATTATACACAACTTGCGAGTTATCCAACTTATTTAGCAGTAAGAACAGCTGATGGTTATTATGGCTTAATAAAAGTTGACGGTCTAAACACTACTGATAATACGGTACAAGTTGAAGCTTGGTTCCAACTGGTAAAAGGATTAAGACTCATTAAACATTAATTCGCAATAAATCTATGCCCCGAGATTTTCTCGGGGCTTTTTTATTTTATAATAATATAACTGCAAATACACGCTAATATCATTGCGAGCACTTACAAGGCGCGTGGCAATCACACCCTCTTTTGTCATTCTGGTGCGAAGCAATCTCGGGTTTCTGATTGCCACTTGATGTCGCCAAATTGTCTCAATGATGAGACAAAGACTAAAAGAGACTAAAATTACTATTGACATATATATTTTTTTAGATATTCTTATTTAAATGTTTTTGGCTTCTCTATTCAAAAGTATTGGTGAACGATTTACCAACGACATCGCAATTGACCTTGGCACAAGCTCAACCTTAATTTATGTTAAAGGCAAAGGTATTCAACTGCGCGAGCCATCCATCGTCGCCATTGACGATACTAATCATCAAGTAGTCGCGGTCGGCAACGAAGCCAAAAGAATGCTTGGGCGGACACCGGAAGGCATCAGAGCAGTCCGGCCAATGAAAGACGGCGTCATCGCTGACTTTGCGACTGTTCGGATAATGTTAAAATCCTATATTGAGATGGTCCAAAAGAAGAAATTGTTTGTCCGACCGCGAGTAATTGTTTGTGTGCCTTCAGGCATCACTGAAGTCGAAAAACGAGCAGTTCGAGATTCAGTAGAAGCAACGGGTGCACGTGAAATTTATCTGGTCTCAGAACCAATTGCCGCCGCAATGGGCGCTGGCTTACCAGTCGAGGCACCAACCGGCAATATGATTATTGATATCGGTGGTGGCACGACCGAAATTGCGGTGGTTGCTTTATCTGGTGTCGTTAATGCTTCATCAATTCGGACCGCCGGCGACGAAATGGATGAAGCGATAATTAACTATGTCAAGAAGAATTACAATTTGATTATCGGCGAACAAACGGCGGAAAATATCAAAATCACCATTGGTTCGGCTTATTCAACGGGCAAAGATGAAACAATGGAAGTTAAAGGACGGGATTTGGTTTCGGGTATTCCTAAGACAATCAAAATCACCGGTGCCAAAATTCGGGAAGCCCTAGAAGAACCGGTAACCCAAATCTTAGATGCGGTTCACGATGCCTTAGAAAAAACTCCGCCAGAACTGGCGGCTGATATTGTTGACCGCGGAATTTATATGGCGGGCGGTGGTTCATTATTGAAAGGCCTTGATCAATTGATTAAAGAAGAAACTAATCTGCCGGTCTATGTCGCCAAAGACCCAATTGATTGTGTAGTTATCGGCGCCGGCAAAATACTGGAAGATATTGCAAAACACGAAAAACTAATATTAAAGACTCAATAGTTTATCACATCCAAATTAAAATGCCAATGTGAAAAAAATCCTGCTCATCATCTTAATTTTGAGTCTGATTTTAAGTCTGTTGCCTCGGTCATTTAAATTTGCCCTTACCAAATATCCTCAACTCCTCCTGTTGTTTCCAGTCGAAAAAACAAGACAATTAATTTCATATTTACACATTCAGAAAAAAGAGTTTGATGAACTAAAACAACTTGCCGGTTTGCTGGCGATTGAAAACGCTTTCTTACAAGAAAAACTTTTATTAACCAACGCTAATGCGAAGCAAGACGAAGGTCAGATTAATTTAGAACAATCACTAATTTCAAAGAAACTTTTAAAGGCAAATATTATTGCTCGTGATGAGGAAACCGGCGTGCAATTTTTTACAATTAATAAAGGCAGTTATGATAATGTCAAAATAAATATGGTCGCAATAACCGCCCAAGGTATTGTTGGCCGAATAATCGCAACAAGTCAATTCTATTCAATCATTGAAACACCGTTGTCGCCCCGTTTTAAAATTGCCGGCTGCAATAAACGGAGCCGGGTTAATGGCGTTATTGAATATCATAATCTCTCAAGCCTGCGATTTAAATATGTCTTTGCTGAATCCGATATTAAAGTTGGTGATACAATCATTACTTCTGGATTAGGCGGTGTTTTTCCGTATGGGCTAAACATCGGGATTGTGAAAAATACTCAACCAGACCCAACCCAATATTTTCAATACATCGAAGTGAAACCAATTGTCGATTTTAATGCAATCTTTGACGTCCATATTATTCTATCCGAACCATCAGTTTTTGAACAATTTAAACCAGCGGCAGGTAGCCGACGGGATTTAAATTCTTTGAAAATTTCTGTGCCAATTGCACCGCGCATTAGATAAAATGTAATAAAAATGAATAGGCTCTCTAATGAAATTGGTTTTTAAGTTATTATTCTTGTATCTATTATTTCTTATCCAGACAATCATTAACCGGCCACAAATCGACTTGATTGTTTTAGGACTGGTAATCTTTAGCCTTTATGATACACCAATTACCGCCATTGTTTTAGGGATATGGGCTGGTTTTTTATTAGGCTTAGTCAATCAAGCATATTTTGGTTTTCACATAATTATTTTGACTTTAGTTGCTTATGCCAGTAACAATGTTCATCGTTATCTTTATAAATACAAGCTATACTTTCTCGCAATTGTTTTACTCGCACTGTTATTTAAATATCTTACTACTCTTATCATTTTGCGCAATGTTCAACCTTTTGGTATTTGGCTGCTTTCAACATTAATTATGCTGTTAATTGCCCTGCCATTAGAAAATTTAATTATAAAGATGTTTTATAAAAATCTATTAAGAAGATTTTAGTATTTAGAATTAATTATCGACGAGGGGTAGTGAGAAATGAATGGCTCTAAAACGCAGAAACGATTAGTGACTTTGATCTTGCTATTGTTTTTGATTATTATTTGGCGGTTATTTCATTTACAAGTAATTTTGGGCGCTCGTTATTATCGGTTATCAGAATTAAGTCGCATCCGTAAGATTTACACCCCAGCACCCCGAGGGCGGATATTCGCCCGCAATAATATTGTAATTGCCGATTCGCGGCCATCGTTTGCGCTTTCAATTATTCCCTTAGAAACCGATAGTCAAACAATTAAAACTGTTGCTAATTATCTCGATATCGATTATCTCAATATAAAGGAGTGGTTTGAAAACAATGCCTATTTGCGCACACCAATAAAAATTAAAAGAAACATCAATCTTGAAACGGTATTAAAAATTGAAGAAAATCTGCACACTTTACCCGGTGTCTTACTCGAAGTCGAACCACTCCGTTTTTATCCTTACGGACCAGCAACTGCTCATTTGATTGGTTATCTAAGTGCGGTCACCAAAGAAGAACTCAAAAACGATAGTTTTTATAAACCGTGGCATTTTGTTGGCCGGGCTGGTATCGAAGGTCAGTATGAAAAATATCTACGCGGAAACGAAGGTATTCGTTATACCGAAATCGACATCCTGGGACGAGAACTTGGACCATTAAAAGAGAAACGCGAGGAACCACCTGTCGCCGGGTATGATATCTATTTGAGTATTGATGCCGAGCTCCAAAACTTAGCCTACGAACTGATAAGCAAATACAAAAAGGGCGCGGTAGTTGGGATTGACTTGTCTGACGGCAGCATTATTTGTTTAGTTTCGCATCCGAGTTTTGACCCAAATCTTGTTTCTTCAGGCATCAGCCAAAAAGACTGGTCAAATTTAGTAAACAATAAATTTGCGCCATTGCTCAATCGGGTGATTAGTTGCGCTTATCCGCCAGGCTCAACAATAAAACCATTAATTGCCCTATGTGGTTTGCAGTCAGGCTTAATTAATCAAGAAACTCGATTTGCTAGTTGTCTCGGGGCCTTTACTTACGGTAATCGGACTTACAAATGTTGGACAAAACACTATTCGCTAAATCTAACTGATGCAATTGTTTATTCCTGTAACACCTATTTTTATCAACTTGGCTTAAGACTCGGTTTGGACCGCATCACCTCTTATCTTAATTTATGGCGAGTTAACAAAAAAACTGATATTGACTTGATAAATGAGCGTTCGGGCAATATCCCAACCCGCGAGTGGTTAGATAGTCGCTATGGCAAAAACTGCTGGACAACCGGGATTATCCCTAATTTGGCAATCGGTCAAGGGGAAATTTTGGTTACCCCCTTACAGCTGGCCGTTATCTATTCGGCAATCGCTAACAATGGTGAATATTACACGCCTCATTTATTGCAATCAATCAAAAAAGGCGATAAAACAATTTTCCAATATCAAGCAAAAAAAAATCAAATACCAATCTCGGCAGATGACATCAAAATTATCAAAAAGGCATTACAAGGCGTTGTTGAATTCGGGACCGGCACATCAGCGCAGGTATTCGGAATTACAGTTGCCGGCAAGACCGGCACCGCCGAAAACCCACCGAATTTAGACCACGCGTGGTTTGTTGGCTATGCGCCAGCCGAACAGCCCGAAGTTGTTTTCTGTGCGATTGTTGAAAATGTTGGTAAGGGCGGTGCAATTGCCGCCCCAATTGTCGGCAAATTAATCGAAAAATACTTTGCGATAAAACAACAGCTAGCCAATTAAGATGCCGAACCTAAATCTAAACATTAAAGAAAATTTGCCAATCCTGATTGTCTGCTTAATTTTACTGACCATCGGACTAATTACAATTTACAACGTAACCAACCAAGTATATTTTTTAAGACAACTTATCTGGATAATAATTGCAACGCTTGGTCTGGTGATTGTTTATCAAATATCAATGCCGGTCTTAGAAAACATCGCCTGGTATTTAGGAATAGTTAACTTTGTTCTTTTACTGGCAGTGCTATTCTTTGGTCACGGTGCCGGTGCCAGACGATGGTTTAGTTTTGGCTGGATTAACTTTCAGCCCAGTGAGTTCGCTAAATTGAGCGTGATTTTAATGCTGGCAAGTTATTTTAAAAATAAAAATCTTGAGTTTAATTTCAAAAAATTATTCGTTCCAGTAGCGATTGTCATCTTATTCACATTTTTAATTGTGCTGGAACCAGACCTGGGAACCGCATTAATATTTTTACCGATACTGGCGGTAATGCTTTTCTGGTCTGGCTTGCCAATTTCCAAAATCTTTATCTTATTCTCGCCACTATTAAGTTTTATTTGTGGTTTTTCGTTATATCTCTGGATACCATTTTTTATCGCTTTATCAATAATCGCTTTTAGAAAATTAACAATTGCCGGCTGGCTTATTGCAATAATTGTTAATATCATTGCCGGGTTGTCATCGCCAATCATATGGGCGCATCTGAAAGAATATCAAAAAGCCCGGATCATTAGTTTTCTCTCACCATGGCTTGACCCAAAAGGGATGAGCTGGAACTTAATCCAATCCCGGATTGCAGTTGGCGCCGGCCGAATTTGGGGAAAGGGTATCTTATCTGGTGCTCAGCAAAAATTGACCTTTCTTCCTAATCGCCATACCGACTTCATCTTTTCGACACTGGCGGAACAATTTGGGCTGATCGGTAGTTTAGTTGTCTTGATTTTATATTTTTACTTAATATTTCAGTTTATCAAAACTGCTGTTAAAACCCATGATCAATTTGCCAGTTTAGTTGCAATCGGACTTTCAACAGCCCTCACTTATCAGGTGATTGTTAATATTGGCATGGTCTTAGGATTACTGCCAATTACTGGTATTGCCCTGCCATTTCTAAGTTACGGCGGCTCATCACTACTCTTTTATTTTATTGCTATTGGCATAATTTTGCACATTAAAACAAAATCAGAATGAGCGATTTAAAATCACTTGATTTATTACAACTCAAAGCACTTTGTCAAAAACTTGGTTGGGAGACATATCGACCACAGCAAATTTTTAATTGGATTTGGCAAAAAGGTATCACCGACATTAACCTAATGACTAACTTAAGCAAATCAAAAAGAGCCCAACTTCAAAAAGGATACTTCATTAGTGCCCTATTTTTAATCGAGCGAAAAGTAGCCAGCGACGGCAGCCAAAAATTTCTGTTTGAACTGTCAGATAAAACAAGAATTGAAAGTGTTTTTATACCCGAGGTAAATCGTAAAACTGTCTGTGTCTCAACTCAAGTAGGTTGTCCCTTGCGATGTCGATTCTGTTATACCGGTCAGATTGGCTTTATTCGCAATCTAAAATTCTTTGAAATCGCTGACCAAGTCTTACAAATTCAATTATTAACTAAAACCAGAATCACTAATGTTGTATTTATGGGTATGGGCGAGCCACTATTAAATTACCAAGAAACACTAAAAGCAATTGAAACCATTAATTCTGATTATGGCTTGAATATTGGCGCAAGAAAAATTACTGTTTCTACTGCAGGCATACCACCGCAAATTTATCAATTTGCCGATTTTCCGTTACAAACAAAATTGGCAATCTCATTAAATGCCGCGACCGATGAATTACGAAACAAACTTATGCCAATTAATCAGAAATATCCGTTGTCAGAATTGCTCAAGTCAGTAAAATACTATACTGCCAAAAAAAGAAAACGGGTAACATTTGAGTATGTGCTGATAAAAAACATCAATGACCGCGATGCTGATGCCAAAGCCCTAATAAAACTACTGGCAAACATTCCATCGAAAATCAACCTAATTCCTTTAAATCCATATCCTGGGTGTCAATTTCAAAGCCCAACCATAGCCGAAATTGAGGAATTTGCTAAGAAATTATACCCGCATTTACCAGCAGTGAGCATCAGAAAGAGTCGCGGTTCAGAAATCCTTGCCGGTTGTGGGCAACTAACTGCGAAAAATAATTAAAGTTTTTGCTCAGAAATCGCCCTTTAAGAAAATATATTATTATGGGATATTTTAAGCGGAGTCCGTAACTACTTATAATGCAATGGTACCAGCCAAAATATTGTCTTCACACCAAAAGACCTAATTCGACAGTTCTGTTATCTAACCCGAAGACTAATTTTATTGATCAACCCCGAAACCCTCACTTAATTCCAATCTGCTTGATGCGGTTATAATTAAAGTTACAACCAGCGTGATTTAGTTCCTAAGTCCTTAACTCCCTACTGAGTAAATTATCGTTTAGCCATCATAACCGCGCATTTAACTTCAACTAGATTAGATGAGCAAATATCAACTCAAACAAACAAATAATTACCGGCACAATTTCCGTTAAATTATCAGGTCTAAAAAAATCTTTAAGACCGCCCCCTATACTATACAGCATGGTCGCACCATTTTTCTGATAGCCTTTTGGTTATCAATAAGTTATATAAAAAATGCGCTTAAAATTAAGTCTATATATAAATAGACTTTTTTGTAAAATTACATCTCATAAACTGTATAGTATCTCTTGGACATATTGCATTAATTCGCTTGACATTATAAATTTGAAGGTTATTATCTGAATAAATGTGATGAAATCTATAAAAATATTTTTATACCTATTAATCCCGATATCTGTTTTTGCTAAATCTTATTTTTATCCGGAGATAAAAACGCGCATCATTTTTCATCCTGACGGCTCAGCTAATGTTATTCAACAGCGCACTTATTATTTTGACGGTGCTTTTAGCTGGGCGTATATTGACTTAAAAAAACATGGCGCTCAGAACATTGTGTTTAATCAACTCTCAGAGATAGAAAATGACCAGAAAATTATCTTAACGCCAGCGATAAATGATAATCAAAAGTCGTTGGGCATCAAATGGAACTATTCTGCCCATAATGAGCTGAAAACTTTTTTACTTGATTATACCATTATTGGTGCGGTCAAACGCAATATCGATGTTGCCGAATTTTACTGGAAGGTAATTGAAGATGAACACGAAAAAATCATTGATAATGAGATTGAACTTATTTTGCCAATGCCTTCACCAAATTTATTCAAAGTTTATGTTCATTGCCGAGCCAAACCCGGCGAGTTAATTTTTAATGAAAAAAGTGATGCGGTAACAATTAAACAGCACAACATCCCCAAAGATGCTTTTGTTGAAGTTCGGATGTTAACATCGCCGGCAATTTTTAGTGAGCTGACCACGATACCAGAGCATCGCTATCAAAAGATACTGGCAGAAGAAAAACGCAATTTTATTATTTCTTCTCTTAAAAAGTTTGTTTTGATACCAATTGCCGCATTACTAATAGTTATCTTGCCGTTAATTATTTATTTGAGATATTACTTCAAATATGGTCGCGAAGCCAAACTTACCGATATTGGCCAATATCAACATGATGCGCCCCGCAAAGTTTTACCAATTATGGTGCCGGCGATCTTATATCAAAAACCTGATAAATCAACAATCAATACCATCACTTTTAACGGGATGATTGCAACCTTGCTTGATTTATGTACTAAAGGTATTATTTCGATTCAAGAGATTAAGGTAGATGGCAAAAAGCAGTATCAATTTTTGTTGGAAAAGCCGGGAAGAATTGAAACCCTTGAGCCGATAAATAAAAAAATTATCGATTTCCTTTTTTCCGAAGTCGGCGAGAGCAGTGTAATTTTAACTGAAACTGCGCTCAAAGAATATGCCAATAAACACAACGACCGATTTCAAGATTTCTTACAATCAATTTATCAACAGACTAAAGAATGGTGGGAGGCTACGTTAGCAACTCCGTTAATTGACCCAATGAGTAGTCATGCTTATCAGAAATTTTCACTATTAACGTTAGCCATGATAATTGCCGGCGGTATTTTATTAACTATTGGTCTTTCGACAATTCTTGGTTCAGCAGCATTTATTATTGTTATACTTTTTTGTTTGATATTTTATATAGTTTTTGTCCTTGCCGGTCGGTCAATTCTCCGTTGGAGCGATATTGCTTGCCAAGAACAACAACGTTGGTTAAATTTCCGGCGATTTCTTACCGACTTTTCAGCAATTAAACGAGCACCAATAACATTGCTGCCGATATGGGAACACTATTTTGTTTATGCCGTCGTCTTAGGTGTTGCCCAGAAATTTTTAAGGAACATTATTAATTTGGCTACCGAACAAAACACTTCCATAGTTTTACCAACTTGGTATTCGTCGGCAACAATTAGTGCCCAATCATTGGCTTCTTTTGCCGAAGGAATAAGTCATTTTGAAAGTTTTGTAAAAAATTTTAATTCGATGCTGGATTCTTTCTCAAGTTCGGCGGCAACTGGTGGCGGTTTTTCTAGTGGTGGTGGCGGCGGTGGTGGCGGCGGTTCTTCCGGTGCCGGCTAAAAACTATCCAATCAGCAATTTTTTTAGTTCGTCCACTGAATCAACAATAAAATCTGGTTGTTGAGCTTTTATTTCGTCAACCGAACCATAACCATATAAGACACCGATACTTTTCACTTTATTTTTTTTGGCGCCAATTATATCATCGGCTCGGTCGCCAACCATAATAAAATCAATTTTATCAAAATTCGGGAAATAAGATACCGCCAATTTTATTAGGTCGATTTTGTTAGTACAAGTTAAGTCCATATTGCTGCCAACCAAACATGAAAAATATTGGTCGATGTTGAAATGTCTTAAAATCTGCTTGGCATAATACCTTGCTTTTGATGTCACACAAACTAAAGTTTTGTTGTTTTCTTTTAATTTCTTTAACAACTCCAAAATACCGGTGTAAAGTTTGTTTTCAAAAATACCTTTAACTGCATAATATTCACGATAAACCGAAACTGCATGGCGAGCCATTTGCCTATCTAAGCCAAAATATTTCTCAAACGATTCTGCTAATGGCGGACCGATAAACAATTCCAAGTTAATATCTTTTTCTGCCAGTTGCAGCTTATTAATCGTATAGCGAATCGAATTGATAATACCTTGTTTTGAATCGGTTAGGGTACCATCTAAATCAAATAAAATAATCTTATGGACGAGCATCTTGAGATTGTTCTAGTTGTTGTTTAATTTTTTCAGCAATTTTCTTATTAAACCCTTTAAGTTCGGCAATTTCTTCAATAGTTGCTTGTCTAATTCTCTCAAGACTACCAAAATGTTTTATTAAAACCTGTTTCCGTTTAGGACCGATACCAGTGATATTATCCAGCATTGATGAAATTAGTTTTTTGCCTCTTAATTTTTTATGGTATTTAATAGCAAAGCGATGGGCTTCGTCGCGGATTCTTTTGAGTAATTTTAGGCTTGGCGAATATGCTGGTATTGTGATTTCGCGTCCATCATGGTAATAAAGCGTATCGGTCCGTTTAGCAAATGCCAATAGCGGGATCGGTTTTGGCGCATTGGCGAAGGCTTTTACTGCTGATGAGAGCTGACCTTTACCGCCATCAATTAATACCAAATCCGGTAATGGTCTTTTTTTAGCAACCAAACTAGTAATTCTCCGATTGAGCACTTCTTCCATCATCGCATAGTCATTTGGTCCTCGAACGGTTCTGATGCGAAACATGCGATATTCTTTCTTATTAGGATAGCCATCAGTAAATACCACAATTGAACCAGTAGCCGATGTACCAGCAATATTGGAAATATCCACGGCTTCAATTGTTTTCGGTACTTCTTTTAAATTTAATATGCGTTGTAGTTCAAGCAAAGGTTGTGGGATTTTTTTTACCGGCATAATTTCGGCAAGGCCGATATCGGCATCAGTGTTAGCCAACTTTAACAGTCGCTTTTTTATCCCGCTACGGGGATACTGAATTTCGACTTTCTTATTACGTACTTGTTTAAACCAATCAATATAAACCTTTTTATTATCAAGACGCACCGGCACAATGATTTCGTCAGGTAAATCATATGTATGCAGATAAATAGTTCTGAGTAATGTTTCAATAATCTCATTGGCCGAGGTTTTGGAATACAAAATAAATGGATAGTTTTCTTTGCCAATAATTTTGCCATCGCGAACTTTTATTAAAGTCGCATTGGCATATGACCTTTGGACGGCAAATGGTTGTTTAACTGATGTCTCAGCAAGTTGTAAGCCAATAATATCGCGGGAGACAATATCAGTAAAAACCGGCTCTTGTCTTTGGGTAATATCGCGTAATGCCAACAACTGGTCACGTAAAGTTGCTGCGGTCTCAAAATCCTCACGTGCAGCGGCATCCTTCATTCTTGATTCAAGTTCTTGTTCTAAATCAATCGATTTACCTTGTAAAAAAGCGATAACATTATTTATGCGCTCACGATAATCTGATTCGTTAATATTTCCCTGACACGGCGCTGAACATTTATTCATCGCAAAGTTAAGACAAGGTCTTGGCACTTTTTCTAAAGGTAGATTTTTTCTGCAAGTTCGTATTTTGAAAATATTTCTTACGGCGTTAATTGCCCGTCTTAGATTTTTGGCATTGGTATAAGGACCAAAAAGGATTGAACCGTCTTTTTTAAGATTCCGAGTTGCAAAAATCCGCGGATACTTTTCCTGAATAGTAATTTTGATATATGGAAACTTCTTATCGTCCTTTAACCGCACATTAAACCGAGGCTTATTGAGTTTAATCAGATTGTCCTCTAAGACTAATGCTTCAACTTCGGATTTGGTTTCAATAAACTCAAAATCATAAATATTTCTAATTAATTGTTCTCTTGGAAAGCTCGCTTGGATTTGAGTATATGCCCGTAACCGTTCTTTTAAGTTTCTTGATTTACCGATGTAAATTACTTTACCATATTTGTCCTTTAACAAATAAACACCGCTCGATTCTGGAACAACGCTAATCTTTTCTGACGATAACATATTTATAAATTTGATTGAATAACAGAAATTTGCTACTGGTTATCCTTTTACAACACCCAGCGGTCTCATTTTGGCGACCTTTTTCGAAATCCCGGCCTTATGACAAATGTCGACTACGATATCAACATCTTTATATGCATCAGGCACTTCTTCGCGCAAAACTTCCTTTGATGCCGCCATTACCAGAATGCCTTTTGATTTTAACTCCCGGGCAATGTCTCGGTTAGTGGTTTCGTCTAATGCTTTTGTCCTTGACCAAACTCTGCCAGCACCGTGGCAGGTCGAACCAAAGGTTTCCTCAAATGCCTGTTGGGTACCGAGCAAAAGATAAGAATTTGTGCCCATGTCGCCAGGGATAATCACTGGTTGTCCAATTGGTCTGTATTTTTCTGGTAGGGCCGGATGACCTGGTGGAAAAGCACGTGTTGCACCCTTACGATGCACACAAACCTTAATTTTATTACCATTTACTGAATGTTCTTCAATTTTAGCAATGTTATGGGCAACATCATAGATTAAGTCCATACCAAGTTGTTCTGGACTTTTATTAAAGACCTGGCCAAAGGCTTCACGCACCCAATGAGTGATGCATTGACGATTTGCCCAGGCGTAATTTGCGGCGCAAACCATTGCTGAAAAATAGGCTCTGCCTTCAGGTGATTCAATGGGCGCACAGGCGAGTTGTCGGTCAGGTAAAGAAATGTTATATTTTTGAACCGCCCGACCTAAGTCTCGAACATTATCATCACAAATTTGATAGCCGAGACCACGGGAACCAGTGTGAATCATCACGGTAATTTGTCCTTTAGTTAATTTAAATACTTGAGCAGCCTTTTCGTCATATATTTCTACGACTTCCTGAATTTCTAGAAAATGATTACCTGCGCCCAAAGTTCCCAGTTGTGGGGCACCGCGTTCCAATGCCCGTCGAGAAATTTTTGATGGGTCGGCACCATCCATTTGACCATGTTCTTCAGTAAATTCCAAATCCTGTTTTGTGCCATAACCATTTTCATAAGCCCAACGCGCACCTTTAATTAACACGACTTTTACTTCTTGTTCTGATATGCGGATTTTGCCGGTAGAACCTACGCCTGACGGCACATTGTAAAATATTGAACGCACCAATTTCTCTAAAATTTCATTGGTAATATCTTCACGATAAAGATTGGTTCTTAATAGTCTAACACCACAATTGATATCATAGCCAACGCCCCCAGGGGATATCACGCCATTATTTATGTCAAATCCAGCAACACCGCCAATAGGAAAACCATATCCCCAATGGACATCGGGCATTGCCATTGATGCCTTTAAAATCCCAGGCATGGTAGCGACATTAGCAACCTGTTCTGGTGCTTGGTCTTCTTTTACTTTGTCGATTAGGCGGCTGTCAACATAAATGATCCCGTCAACCCTCATTGACGATTTATAACTTTTAGGAATGCGATAACGGCATTCATCAATTTTTTCTAAAGGACCTTTCCAAGCTTGCGACATAATTAAAATTATACTTGGCTGCAATTTAACTGTCAACATACCGCAATGCCTAGGTATTGTATAATATTTTGTGTAAAATTAAGCTTTCGATGGTAAGCAAAAAGGTAGGTCTTCTAATAATGAATACCTTAAATTTATTTAATGAAATGAGAACACACCTATGATGAAACAATATGACTCACATTTAACAATCAAAGAGTCTAACAACCCCTGGTTAATAATCAAGGACTTATTGCACGAAGATTGGAATAACGACGATTTAACTAAGACAATGAGCGAAACCTTAAAACAACTATTACAAAGCATAATGAAATCAAACTTAATGGCCTAATTAAAGCCGCACCGTATCAAATAACTAAATTCGGACTGCTATATAATTTAGAAGTCCCAAGACCACGCAAAGGCGGACTTAAAACTAAAGTCTTTAAACGCTACCAGCGCCGCTGGCAAGAAGTCAACCAATTCATCCGCGATACGTTAATTGCCGGCGTCAGCAGTAGCGAAGCAGGATTAGTAAGGTGTCGCAAGAAGAAATAAAAGACGCAAAGGGACTTAAGAAGACAGAAACACTGCTTAAAGCCTTTCCAGTTAATCCCGGGTGATGTTAAAGACCTTAATGACACATAGATATATTGGCTACAGATGAAAAGTTTAGAAGGTGTAGTTGGCAGAGCGATGTTGAAGTATTCCACAATTTAATTGAAGATAAGTTTTTGATAATGCAAGTTTATAAACAACCCTATTGGCATGAGGCAGCCTTGAACCGACATATCATTTTTACTGCTTTTACTATACCTAAAACTTATACCGCCAATATAACAAAAAATTAGATCGGATTTTTCTCTAACCATTTAATAACCAATAAATAACAACCAAAAACTATCAAAGACAGGGTACAGTCCCCCTAATAGGGATATTGATTGGTTTTGTCGTTATTTTTCAACTTAGTTTAAAAACCTCTTTTTTTGTTGCTTTGTTGCTAATATTGAGTGTATGTTTCGTCACTAAAATCAGCGGTAGTAACTGTAATAATTTCAAAAGTAGTTAGCCAAACATTATAATTGTTAGTCAGTTCGATATCCGCCAGGTCATTTACATAATTAGCCACACCATCAGCTTTGACATCACGCTATTCGAATAAAAAATATCTCTAATTTGCCATATCTAAAAAACAATAACATCTCTTCTTTGTAAATAAACATACTGCAATACCAGAGCACTACTGCCAAGACTTGTTTGTCAAGTATTGTTCAAAAGTGGTTATCTAAGGGATTGTCGCGATCGCTTTGGTCGATCGCCTGACGTATAACCCCAAATTAGCAAAGTGTTGACAAATTAGTATTTAGTCAATTATTATAAAATGTGAATTATTGTAAAAGACTATTGGCTTGGGGTTTGGGCTGGGTTCTTTTTTTGTCCTGTGCCTATTATAACACCTTTTACAATGCCAATAAATATTACCGCGAAGCGATGGTTAAACAAAAATCTAATCCGAGTTCGGCAAAATCTAATTTCGAAAAGGCGATCGAGAAATCCGCCTTGGTAATCAGTAAATATCCCCGTTCTAAATATACCCCGCACGCTCTTTTTATTATTGGTGTTTGTTATTATTATCTGGGTGAATATTCAAAAGCCATTGCCAAATTTGAAATACTCTCAAGTGTTTTCCCACAAAATAAATTTCGTGACGAGGCCAATTTATACTGGGCAAACGCGCTTGTCGCAATTAACGATTACAACGCGGCATTAGAAAAATTACAATCAATCAAACTATCTTCTTCTAAAACTTTATCCAGAACACAATACGAATCAGCATTACTCAAACTTAGCGAACTATATTATCTTTTAGGTGATTATCCTGCGGCCGAAAACGAGTTAAACAATTTTATTCGAAATTATCCAAAATCCCCATTACTTTTAAATAGTATGCTTTTATTGGGCGATGTTCAGCGAACACAACAGCACTATGACCGCGCAATCACCACATATAAGCAATATCTTGATAAAATTGGCGTAAGGCATGCGCAATTATCCCAGAAAACACTTGATACTAGTAGCAGTTATCTTGCAGTTAGTTTGCGATTAATCGAATGCTATGTTGAAACCAATCGAATAGCTGAAGGCACTGATCTGCTTAACGAAATAATCAGACCCGATACCATAAAATCCAGACCGCTCTATGATAGCAAGACCTATCTCAATATCGGGAGGTTGTTCTTAAAGATGAACAAAGTTACCGAGGCACAGCACTACTTAAAAAAAATCACTAATCCAAGCGATTTAGCCGAAGGTTATTATCTTCTTGGTAATAGTTATGAAAGCGAAGGCAAATTTGACACGGCCAAGGCATACTATGACAGTATTATTGCCAAAAAAATACAATCTGAATGGACAATTTTGGCTCAAAGCCGTTCGGCGCTACTCTCATTGATTGTTGCCGAAACGAGTTCACAAAAAAAACACGAACTACCGGTTAAAGATGAGACGGTAGCAGTTGTCCCAAAAACATTAGACACGCTTCCAGAAAAGGATTCGTCAAAAATTCATATTAATAATAACAGGGCGAGCAAACCCGACACCGTTTTCGAGTTCGCTCAGTATCAGCAAAATGACACCGGACAACCAACATCGGTAATCGACCCGGCAGAACAGCAATTTCATTTGGCCGAAATTTATAATCTAAATCTAAAAAAATATCAGCAAGCATTAATTGAATACGAAAAGGTGTATACTCAATATCCCAAAAGTGCTTATGCGCCCAAGGCGGCCTTTGCCCAGGCGTGGATATATAAAAATATCTTCAAAGCCGACTCGGATTCAAGTATTTACAATCAAGACCTTAAGCGAGTTCTAAATAAAATAATCTTCGAGTATCCTAATACTGAATATGCCAGAGCAGCTAAAGAAATGTTGCCTCCAAAGTAATTTTACAAATGGCGAGCATTATTAGCAATATCCGCTAAGAGAAATGCCGACTAGTGAATTAGCCGAAATTAAACGCTGCGAATGTCTTGGACAAAATATCTACTCATTTTGGTTAAATACTTGTAAAATTGCTATTCAGGCAAAACCCGGGCAGTTTATTTTGGTCAAATTTAACAATACAACCGACCCATTTTTAGGACGACCAATGTCGATTGCTGATGTCCGTAACCATCAACTTCGGATAATATTCCGGGTGCGAGGCAAAGGCACTGCTCTCTTAAAAAACAAAAAACCAGGTGAAAAAATACAACTTTTCGGTCCCTTAGGCAAACCGGTAAAAAAAATAAAAAACAAAAAGGTAATCTTATGTGCCGGTGGTATTGGCATTGCCCCATTGCTATATTTAGCCCGAAAGATTTATCAAAATAATAAACTCTATCTATACTTTGGCGCTAAAACCAAGTCTGAATTGATGTTACTGGATGAATTTAAAAATATGTGTCAAAAGATTTATCAAGCAACAGAAGATGGTTCCAGCGGATATCATGGATTTATTACCGATCTGCTAACTAATGTTGATAGCATAAACCCGGATGTATTGTTTGTATCTGGCCCGATTGGCATGTTGAAAACAATCTCAACAATTAAATTAAAAATCAAGTGTTATGCCTTTTTAGAAGAACGAATGGGTTGCGGTTGTGGCATCTGTTTTAGCTGTGCGGTCAAAAAAAAGAATCACGGTTATTTGCGAGTCTGCACTGATGGGCCGGTATTTGACTTAGCCGACATTGAGTTATGATTAAAGTTGGAAATTTACAATTCAAAAACCCGCTCATCCTTGCCTCAGGCACATTTGGTTT
>JBDRUR010000020.1:0-22345 GCA_039801485.1 Caldifarciminota bacterium | reverse complement strand
CTTTTCGGTCTCAACTTCTTTTATTGTCGGAACTGGATTAGCAATACTCAGCCGAATTTCTGAAGGCTCAGAATTGATTATCGTTATTTGTTGAGCAACGCCAAAACTTAATAAAAATAAGAAAACAATACTAAGCCTACTCATAACCATCCTCCGTTTATGAGTTCAGTGTATAAAATAATATCCCTCCTGTCAATAGTTAAATATTAGTATTGACTTGTTGCAATTTTTATGGTATATTAAATTTTTTTATGAAAGTTCTAAAACTGAAAAAAGAACATTTAAACGATTATTTAACAGCGCTACGCAGTTGGGGTGAAATTTACGGACCAGTACGAAAAGGCGATAAGTTTATCTACGGCTTATTAGATGATTTAGATAAACTTGATTTGAAAATGGTCCGCACAATCCTACCAGTAAAAAAATTTCTGGTGCCACCCCAATTTGATACCTTCAGCTTTAAAGCACATGACTATCAAGCAGAACTAAATAATATTCCCCGACGGGTCGTCTTTGGTGTTCACCCCTGCGAGATTCACGGGTTGTTGATTCTTGATAAATTCTTTTTAGAAAGATTCCCAGACCCATTTTATCAGGTGCGGCGACAAAGAACCGCAATTCTGGGCTTATCCTGTGTGCCCGATGAGAAATGCTTTGCCAAATCAACTAATACCCATTTTGTTGAGTCAGGATTTGATTTGGCATTCAATGACTTAGATAGTTTTTATTTGGTTTGGGTTGGCTCATCGTTAGGTGATGATTTAGTTAGAATCCGCTTGGATTTGTTTGACGAAGATATTAAAGAAAAAGATTTAAAACAGTATATGGAATGGCGACGATGGCGTGACAGTCAATATAAGTTAACACTTGATATGACCGCCATGCCCGATATTATGGAACTAAATTACGAAAGCACAATTTGGAATAATCTTGGTGATAAGTGTTTATCTTGTGGCGCCTGTTCAATGGTCTGCCCAACCTGCCCTTGTTATAATGTCACAGATAAGATTATGCCTTCGCAAGACGCCGGAAAAAGACAACGACATTGGGATTCGTGTATGTTCAAACCATTTGCCTTAGTTGCCGGTGGCCATAATTTCCGTGGTGAGCGTTTCCAACGGGTGCGATTATGGTATACCCATAAACTGAAGGCATTTATTACTGAATTTGGTAAAGCCGCCTGTGTTGGCTGCGGCCGTTGTATTGATACCTGTCCAGTGGATATTAATGTTAAAACCGTTGTTAAAGAATTGAAAGGGATTAAGTGATGGCAAACAATCTTAATGCGCCGAATATTTTCTTACCCGAACCAATGAGAATTGTCCGTCGCTACAATCTGATTGAAGATGTCCGTTTCTTCCAGGTGCGACCATTAGAAACCGAACGGGCATTGCAATTTAATTACCTGCCCGGCCAATTTGTAATGATATCTTTAGCCGGTGTTGGCGAAGCGCCATTTTCAATCTCGTCAACACCATCACGACCTGGCTTGTTGGAATTTGGCATCAGAAAGGTTGGCATCGTTACCGAAGAACTTTTCAAACTCAAAGAAAACGAGATTATCGGTGTCCGTGGTCCGTATGGCAATGGTTTCCCAATTGATAAATTTGAAAATAAAGATTTGATTATTGTTGTTGGTGGTTTAGGTGCGGTTCCGCTCCGTTCTTTGTTGCTTTATACCTTAGATAACCGTGACCGATTTGGCAAAATTTACTTTTTGTATGGTGCCCGCCGACCACAAGAAATGCTCTTCCGCCGAGAATTTATGGAGCTAAAACAACGTGATGACTTACACTGTCTGCTAACCGTTGATAAAGACGACACTGGCCGTTGGACCGAATATACTGGCGTGGTAACAACTCTGTTTAAATATCTAAAAGATATTGACCCACAAAATACCTATGCGACGGTCTGCGGACCACCAGTGATGTATAAATTTGTGATTGATGAAATTATTAAACTTGGCATCCCCAAACACCAAATTCTGATGACCTTAGAACGACGCATGCATTGCGGTGTTGGCAAATGTGGCCATTGCGTTATCGGCTCAATTTACACCTGTATTGATGGCCCGGTATTTTCCTATTGGGATGTCTTACATATGAAAGATTTGATTTAACATATGAATAAACCAAAGGTAGGCTTTTATAATTTCTCAGGCTGTGCCGGCTGTCTGTTAACAATTCTTAATTGTGAAGACGCCTTACTTGACATCTTTAATGCTGGCGAAGTTGTCTCATTCTTAATGGCAAAGAGTGATAATGTTGAAACAGAACTGGATATCGCATTTATTGATGGCTCAATTACTACTAATGAACAGGAAGAGTTCTTAATTAATTTAAGAAATCGCACCAAAAAACTGGTCTGTTTAGGTGTCTGCTCCTGTTATGGTGGACTGCAAGCAATGGAATATGAACGCAAGACCTGGGCAAAACGACTGAAAAAGGTCTACGGCAATAAACTGTTTAATGTCGTCATCCCTATGGAATCAAAACCCGCAGATAGTTTTGTCAAAGTCGACTATTATATTCCTGGCTGTCCGATTGATGGCGATTTGTTTCTTTATAATTATGCCCGACTTTGTCGGGGATTACCAGTTGATATGCCCAAAACCCCAGTCTGTCTGGAATGCAAGTGGCACGAAAATGAGTGTTTGTTATTAAAAGGTGAATTGTGCTTAGGACCAGTGACTGCTGGCGGTTGCAAGGCGCGTTGTCCGTCGCACAATCTACCCTGTGTCGGCTGTTTTGGTCCGGCTGATGAGAGCAATTTGACATCAGAATTTAATCTGCTTAAAGAAAAAGGATATTCATATACCGAAATTGAGAGAAAAATGCGCCTGTTTGGCGGCGTAAAATTAGTTAAAAACTTAAAATCATTATGGAAAAAACCAGCAAAGTAAAACTCAATCAAATCCGAATACCTGCTATTGCTCGCGTCGAAGGGCATGGCAATATTTTAGTCGAAGTTGCCAAAGGAAAATTAAAAACTATTCATCTAAATATTCCCGAAGGACCACGACTATTTGAAACACTGGTTATTAATAAAACGCCACAAGAAGTTGTAAATATTGTGCCACGAATATGTGCTATCTGCTCGGTCTCGCACCGCTATGCCGCAATTCGTGCCTTAGAACGGGCATTAAATGTTAAAACAACCAAGACCACTTTACTCTTACGAACACTGATGCATTGTGGCGAAATGATCGAAAGCCATTCGTTGCATGCCTTTGCCTTAGCCCTGCCAGACTTTTTAGGTTATCCATCAGCGATTGCAATGACGGATAAATATGCACCACAAGTTTTATCAGCACTCCGCCTAAAAAAATTCGGCAATTATGTAATGGAAGTTGTAACCGCCCGATATACTCACGGTGAAAATGCGACAGTTGGCGGTTTTGGTAAAGCACCGTCGAGTGAGCAACTACTGACGATTAAACAACAAGCCAATGAACTAATACCAGTTGCCGAAGAACTCATTGAACTGATGCGAAACTTAGAATATCCTACCGCAATGGAAGATGGTATGACCTTTATGTGCTTAAAACCACCAACCGATAAATATGGATTTGTTGGCGATAAGGTCTTAATTTCTACTGGCGAAGAACAGCCGATCGAACGCTATAAAGAGTTATGTAATGAACGCGTGGTCGAGCATTCAACCGCCAAACGGTGCCGATATAATGACCGACCATTTGTGGTTGGCGCCTTAGCCCGCATGAATCTATTAGGCGAACGACTACGCGGTAAAGCCGCTGATGCCTTTAAACGCTGCTATAGTTTAAGCTGGATAAGAAATCCGCTATACGCCAATCTCGCCCAGACAATTGAGATCTTGTATTGTTTAGAAGAAATTGATACCATCATCGACGCGTTAATCAAAAGAATAAAAACTCTGCCCGATGAAACCAAAATCATCGAGCCGTCAATTAAAAGCGGCAAAGATGTCGGTGCAGTTGAAGCCCCGCGTGGCACATTGTACCATTATTATGAAGTTAATCGCGGGATTATTACTGATGCCAATATGATTATCCCAACGACCCAAAACTTGGACGCGATCGAAAACCACATCCGAGTCGCCGCTCAAAATTTATTGCTTAATATCAATACCAAAAGTTTGGCAAGTCTTAGTGAAGAACAAAGGAAAAAGATTGAACTCATCTTTGAAATGATTGTCCGCGCCTATGACCCCTGTATTTCATGTTCGGTTCACTTAGTCGAAACTCAAAACAAACAAAAAACATAAATCAACTAAACAAACTGTTCCTAAAAAATTTGCAACAAAACAATAAAATTGAAGTCTAATAAATATACCTTCGCAAAGGCGAAGAACGGAGGAAATAAAAAATGAAGCAAAAAGCTAACAAAAAAAATGTTTTGTCTGAAACCCAAAAAACTGATAACCCATCAAAAATAACAATCTCAGTAATTAAAGCCGATATCGGCGGTTATGTTGGTCATTCATCTTCCCACCCGGATATCTTAAAGAAAGCCGAAACAATCCTACAAAAAGCCAAGCAAAACCAGACGATTGTTGATTTCTGTGTGACCTCTTGCGGTGATGACCTTGAACTCATTATGACTCATAAAAAAGGCACTGACGCCCGCGAAATTCACGGATTGGCATGGAATGTATTTGAACAAGCCACCGCGCTTGCTAAAAAGATGAAACTATATGGTGCTGGTCAAGATATGCTTGCCGATGCCTTTTCTGGTAATGTTAAAGGTATGGGACCCGGTGTTGCTGAAATGGAGTTTACCGAACGCAAGTCCGAACCGATAATCGTATTTATGGGCGATAAGTGCGCACCCGGTGCTTGGAACTTTCCATTATTTAAGATGTTTGCTGACCCGTTCAATACCATTGGATTAATCATTGACCCTTCAATGCACGATGGATTTAAATTCGAAGTCCATGACATAAAAAAAGACAAAAATTTCATCCTTGCCACGCCCGAAGAGATGTACGATTTGTTAGTGCTAATCGGTTCTGCCGAAAATTACATTATCAAAGCGGTTTATACTAAGAAAGGTGAAATTGCTGCGGTCAGTTCTACCCAAAAACTCTACCTGATTGCTGGTCGCTATGTTGGCAAAGATGACCCGGTATTAATTGTTCGTGGTCAATCTGGTTTACCAGCAATGGGTGAAATCCTTGAGCCATTTGCATTTCCCCATCTGGTGACTGGTTGGATGCGTGGGTCTCATTACGGTCCGCTAATGCCGGTTGCCCAAAAACAAGCCAATCCATCCCGATTTGACGGACCACCAAGAGTAATTGCTTATGGCTTCCAGATTTCTGATGGCAAGTTAATCGGACCTCGTGATATGTTCGACGACCCGTCATTTGACTATGCTCGCAAGCAGGCAAATAAGATTGCTAATTTTATGCGTGCCCACGGTCCATTTGAGCCTCATCGACTACCATTAGCCGAAATGGAATATACCACTTTACCCGAAGTCTTAAAGAAATTAGAAGCGCGAATGAAATAAAAATCGCTGTACATTTTTGATGATAAAAATTGACGGTTCCTATGGTGAGGGCGGTGGGCAGATATTACGCACCGCCCTCAGTTTATCTGCCTGCCTGAAAACGCCTTTTGAACTCATTAATATTCGGAAAGGGCGTAAAAATCCCGGCCTTTTTCCCCAGCATTTAACTGCGGTCAATGCGGTGAAAAAGATATGTAATGCCGAAACCGAAGGCGCATTTTTAGGTTCAACGCGATTAGTTTTCAAACCCAACGAAATCAAAGCCGGTAATTATGAATTTAATGTTGCTGAAACAAAAGGTAGTGCCGGCGCAACAACCTTAGTTGCCCAAGCAATCATCCCAATCCTCTTAGCAACCAAAAGTAAAGTGATAATTAAAGGTGGTACCCATGTGCCGTTCAGCCCGGTTTTTGATTATCTCGACGAAATATTGATTGGGTATTTAAATCGCGTTGGAAAAACCGTAACCGCTAAATTGCTGCAATATGGCTTTTATCCAGTTGGCCAAGGGAAAATTATTTTAGAGTTCTTTGAAAATCCAGATTGGAAAAAACTAAGCGTGGTTAATACTCGTGGCGGCCTAAAAAAATTAATACTCGTCTCAAAAGTTGCCAAATTACCCGTTTCAATTGCCGAACGCCAAGCAAATCAATTTGTAAAATTATTGCAAAATGACTTTCCGCAAATGCCGGTCACGACCAAAATCGAAGCGGTTGATGCCCGATGTCCCGGCACCTACCTGTTTTTAAAAGCCGAGTTTGAAAATATCGCGGTTGGTTTTAGTTCTCTCGGTGCCAAAGGAAAATTAGCAGAAACGGTCGCTAACGAAGTCTATCAAGATTTCAAAGAATATTGGCTTAATGTCAATAGCGTCTATGACTACCATTTGGCTGACCAAATCTGCATTTATTTAGCATTAAGCCGATTTTTCTCTACCGACCGCTCTTCACCGTTTGTGATAAAAACCAATAAAATAACCGGACACTTACAGACCAATATCTGGCTGATTAAACAATTCATCCCTGGTTTCCAACCTTTAGTCCAACCCGAGCCGTAAAACAAAAATATTGCCAGAAGCAATTAGTCATTGCGAGCACGCAAATGGTGCGCAAAGACCGATGCGGATTTTTTCCTTGACATACTAATATTTATCAGTAAAATGAACAAGATCAAGGAATTTAACTTATTTATATGAATAACCGCATTCAAAATTTAAGGCAATTCCTACAAACAAATAATCTATCAGCAATGCTCGTAACCGCACCTAATAACATCTTTTATCTTTCTGGCTTTACTGGTTCTAATAGCATGTTAATTATCAAAAAAACCGGTGGCGCGCCGATTTTTTATACTGATTTTCGTTATCAAGAACAATCCCGCCAGCAGGTGAAAGGCTTTAGAATAAAAATTATTAATCGTAATCTGTTTGCTAATTTTCCAACCATTGATTTAAAAGGCGTTAGAAAATTAGGATTTGAGGAATCACATTTAACTTTTAGCAATTATCAACGAATAAAACATGCATTAAAAAGTAAGACCAAACTTATTCCTTGCACTGACATCATTGAAAATTTGCGGTCAGTAAAAGACAATCAAGAGCTTGAGAAAATTAAAACGGCAGTTGAAATAACTGACCAGGTTTTTAATGATATCCTAAAATTATTAAAGCCAAATGTTACTGAAATTGATATTGCTAATGAAATTGAGTATCAGTTTAAAGCCAAAGGCGCGACGGTCGCATTTCCAACAATTGTCGCTTTCGCCGAACGCTCTGCTATGCCTCATGCTTTTCCAACAAATCGTAAACTTAAGAAAAATGATGTTGTCATTTTTGATATTGGTGCTAAATTTCAAATGTATTGTGCTGATATGACTCGAACCGTTGTCTTTGGTAAAGCATCAAAGAAATTTAAAGAATTATATAATATTGTCTTAACTGCGCAACAGTTAGCCGAAGAAAAAATATCAGCCGATAAAAAATGCAATGAAATTGATAGCATCGCCAGAAACATGATCGCCAAAAAGGGGTATAATAAGTATTTTGGCCATGGTTTAGGTCACGGTGTCGGCATCGAGGTTCATGAAAAACCAGTGTTATCATCGATAAACAATGAAGACCACTTAAAAAATAATCAGGTCGTCACTATTGAACCCGGCATATATTTACCCAATGAATTTGGTATCCGAATCGAAGACCTGGTTGTCGTCAATAATAATGGTTGCGAAGTTTTAACCAAAAGTCCAAAAGAATTAATCGAAATTTAGAAAAATTATGATTACACCTAATGATTTTCAAACTGGGATGATCGTCCGTTATAAGGACGAGATATATGAAGTTGTTGAATATCAACGAATCAAAATTGCCCAACGCCGCGCATTTGTTAAAACCAAATTTAGGAATCTAATCACTGGCCGTATTCTTGAAGAAAATCTGGCATCAGACGAAAAAATTGAGGACATTGAGGTCGAGCGCAAAAAATGCCAGTTTCTTTATGCCGAACAAAATAATTACCACTTTATGGACTTACAGCATTATGACCAGTTCGTGTTGTCCAAAGATGTCCTGGGCGATAAAGTCTTTTATCTAACTGAATCATTGATTGTTGATGTCATCTATATTGAGGGCAAGCCATTAACTTTAGAAGTGCCAACATTTGTTGATTTAGAAGTAGTTGAAACCGAACCAGATTTTAAGGGTGATACCGCTACCGGTGGCGGTAAACCCGCAAAACTCAGCACTGGTTTAGTTGTTGATGTACCATTCTTTATCAAGGTCGGGACCAAAATCCGAATTGATACCCGAACCAATACTTATGTTGAACGAGTTGAATAATGTTTAAAAAGATATTAATTGCTAATCGCGGCGAAATTGCGGTCAGGATTATTCGAACCTGTCGTGAATTAGGCATTCAAACCGTTGCCATTTATTCCAAAGCCGATGCCAGTTCATTACATGTGCAATTAGCTGACCAGAGTATCTGCATTGGTGAAGCAAGTGCTGACGAGAGTTATCTTAATTTTACCCGAATTTTATCCGCCGCCGAAATAACCGATTGCGAAGCAATTCATCCGGGTTACGGATTCCTTTCTGAAAATCCCGATTTTGCCGAAGCCTGTGAAGCCTGTAATATCAAATTTATTGGGCCAAAAGCAAGCATCATTAGATTGATGGGCGATAAATTGCAAGCCAGAAAAGTAATGCAAGCGGCTGGTATTAAAATTCTACCCGGCTCTTTAGAACCAATTGAATCAGTCAAAGACGCTAAAAAGATTATCGAAGAAATCGGCTACCCAGTTATAATCAAAGCAGCAGCTGGTGGCGGTGGCAAAGGGATGCGCATCGTTTCATCAGAACGGGATTTAGAAGCAGGCATTAGAATGGCACAAGCCGAAGCCAAAGCCAGTTTTAATGATGACCGAGTTTATGTTGAAAAATTCATTCAACCAGCACGTCACATTGAAGTTCAAATTCTGGCAGATAGTTTTGGCAATGTCATTCACCTTTTCGAACGAGAATGTTCAATTCAACGACGCCATCAAAAATTAATTGAAGAAGCGCCTTCACCGTTATTAGACCCTCAGGCAAGAGCAATGTTATGCAATTCGGCGGTTCAAGGTGTTAAAGCAATTAATTATGAATCCTGTGGCACCTTTGAATTTTTAGCAACACCACAAAAAGACTTTTACTTTTTAGAAATGAACACCAGAATTCAGGTCGAACATTGTGTAACCGAAGCAATCTCGGGCGTCGATATTATTAAAAAGCAGATTCAAGTCGCCAGTAATGAACAACTTGATGTCTCCGAAAACGAACTTGCCGAACCATTTGGTCACGCAATTGAATGCCGAATAACTGCCGAAGATGAAGAAAAAGAATTCATGCCCAGTCCTGGTAAAATCACAGAACTCAGATTCCCGGCTGGTTTTGGCGTTAGAGTCGATAGTCATATTTATAATGGGTATTCAATTGTGCCTTATTACGATTCGCTAATTGCTAAAATTATTACTTGGGGGAAGACACGACCAGAAGCAATCGCTCGGATGGAACGCGCCTTAGGCGAAACCGTAATTGAAGGAATAAAAACAACAATTCCTTTTCACTTAAAAATTTTACGAAGCCAAGCCTTTCGTGAAGGCAACTTATCAACAAATCTTATTGAAAATGTTAAATAATGCCGAATAATAAATCTAACAACCAGACAAAAACTGACCAAACCAAACAACTGAAAATCGTTGCTACTTTTTCAAAAATCATTGCGGACAATGATGCTGATTTGCTAAAATTTGCTAAGGAATATCTTGATAAATCCAATTATGAAACAAACAAATGGCATTGCCCAGTTTATTTTTATGACGATGTCTTAATTAGATTTTTACCATATGAATTTGCCAACCTTAATCCTTTACAAAAACATCTTGAGATTTTAAGAGCCGAAGCCGAAGGCATTTTAATTAATAAAAGATTAGCAACATCCGAAGAATTGCCTGAAAATAATTTTCAATTGCGCCAAACATCAATTCAGGCATTAAAAGCAAGGGCTTTAGGCATTATCCCGAAGTATTTTGAAGAACAATTTTCCGAAATTTTAACTTGTTCCTATTTCAAACTACCGGATTTTTATTTAGATATTATTAGATTCAAAAATGGTCTTGAGATGATTGAAAAGGAATTTGGTCAGGCAACCGCATTAGCCTTTGGGGTTCTTATCTTGTCTGGTGTGAAAAACTCAGCCGAGTTATCTCGGTATGGTAAAAAATTAGATTATTATTTTAGTAAAGTAACCTCACTACCGCAAATTGCCCACCTGCTTGAACAACGAGCAATTAACAATTCATTTGAATCTCAATTTATATTAATTTCGACACTGCGGGATACGATTTTGAAATTTTTGCCTAAAAGAAAATACGATAACAGAAAACTACTTTTAACTGATTTGCTTAATACTGATTTTAGCCAACCCACTAGAATGATTGCTGGCGATGATTTGGTTTTTGCCACATTAGACAGTATTGTCCTTTCGAAAATCGGTTTTGATGTCAAGTTTGTAATTATTGATGAGCAAGTTTGTTTGGAAATCGTTACACCGGAAAAACTTTTATATTGGTGGCCATTGTCAACATCAACTGTATCTACGGCGTCACCAACAATTAAATACCGCGGCAATTTTTTACTTTTAATTTCGCTGTATTTTTTGACTTTCGGTGAGTTTTATGCCCAGTTAGCACATAATTTCCAAACCGAGTTTGATTTTTATTTAAAAGCAAAATTCCTAACGCCGGACCTATATAAAGTTTACATTAAATTGGCCCGAGCGTGTCTAAAAATGAACAATCCCAATAGAGCGATTGAATACTTGCAAGCCGGTAGTGATTATCTTACCAACGCCGCCGAGTATTACGCCCTATTAGGACTTGCCTATTGTCTACTTAAAGACTGGGAACATGGAATCAGCGCACTGCAGGAACTTATTGCATTAGCCCCAAATAATGTTGAAGGATGGAACAATTTAGCGTTAGCTTATTCTGAAAAAGGAGATTTTGCTAATGCCGAGAAAGCTTACCAAACAATCCTAACCTTAAAACCGAACTATTTCCCAGCTTTATTTGGTTTAGGTAATCTATATTTTGTAACCAAACAATTTAACCAGGCAGTCAGCTACTATCAAAAGGCATTGAAAATTAAAGCGGATGCTGAAAATGTGTTATTTAATCTTGGTCAAGTCTATTATGAAATGGGTGAAACCGATAAAAGTATCAAAACTTACAAAAAACTTTTAGCAATCAATCCAAAACACGCAACTGCCTGGAATAATTTAGGCATCATTTATCGCGACCTGGGAATGAAAAAACAGGCAATGAAATGTTTGGAACAAGCAGTAAAACTAAATCCTAATTTAATAAAATGATCGGCAAATACTACATTGTCACCAACGCAATCTCAAAATGTTTGACCATTAAGATAAGCCGTCGTCACTAAATCACTTATTTATGAAATATCGTTTTTGGCATAAATTATTTGGTATTAAACCAAAGATATCATTTTCGCCAAAAAGATTGGGACCAGCCTTTAAGGTAATCGATAATAATAAAATTGAAATTTATGACGGACCATTAGCTGGTAATGTCTTTGAACTAGAACAAGATATTACCGAATCCCAAATGCGGTTATTTCTCAAACAAGACAAAATAATTGTTGGTCGTGCTTTGTGTGACCGAAATCCCCGTACCGGCGAAGTTACTTATTGGGATGTGATGGTAGCGGAACCTTTGCGAATGAAAGGACTGGCATCAGTTATGTCTAAATATTTGCTCCGGGAATTACTATTTATTCAAAAGAAGTTCCGATTTCTATTAAGAATGATAAAACTTTTTCGGCCGACTGATACCACAATAAAATTACAAAATGTTGGAATTGGTGTTATTGCCCATCGATTGGGGCTATTTTGTGAGTTTAATCTACCAAAAATTTTAAATCCAGCCAATATCCAAAAAATTGAAGTCTTACCGCCTGATGGTATTTTCCCACCGAGTTATAAAATTGTCTTACACAGTTATCCGTTTGTGCTTATTGGTTTTATTGTCGACCCGCAAACCCAAAAACCAATTAGCGATTATGACGCTTATGTCAAAATGATCGCTAAAAAAGAAATCGTTGAAGAATGGATTATGAATAACACGATTGTCATCGGCAACGGTAATTATATTTTGAAAAAAAACAATGTTGAGCAATTTGTAAATTGTTTAGCTAACAATGAACGCGAAGCAGCAAGTTTTTATGCTAAAATTGTTTAAGAATATAGAAATGGTAATGCGCAATATCAGAAAAACGATAACAATCATTTATTATGCCGAAGCTAAGAATTGCTGAACACAAATGGTTATTTATTGAACAAGACAAGTTAAATCCTAATATCGGTTGCGGTCTTTGTTTAAAAAGAACACCCCAATATCATTTCCCCGATGCGTTACAAAGAGTTTTTCAAACTTATCAAATAAAACAGATTTTTGCCGATAAGTCGGCACAGCAAATATTAGAAGACATCAATGTCATAAGACAATTTTACAACAATGCGAATGCTAAAATGTTATTAAGTGATAATTTCCGAATCACTTTCGCTCATTACCTAATTTATCTGATAATCGATAAAACTAAACAATCAGCCTGGTTCTTAGCCGATGCCGAAAATCGATTGATTTTTAATAATTATTACAAAGAAATGTTTCTAACAATTTGTAGTAAATTTGGTATTGCCCTTGCTGGTTCTTATGCCAGATTAATCGAAGTCGGTTGGCAAAATCTTTACGATGTCTTCGACGAAGATTTTATCAAATCATTGCCGATGATTAAGACGATTGAAATTATGACCAATATACCAGATGTTCGATGGCGTAATCCCAATTTAAGTATCAGCATAAGTCTTTTACACTTAGCCAATCCTGAAGAAATCCGCCAAACGATAATCAACGCAATTAGTGGCAAGTAATTAAATAAATGATTCGAAATTAACCAAAACTAATCGCTCCTATGTTAATAAGAACTAAAAGGTTGCGATGCCTTTTAATTATTGGCACATTATGGATATTCGCCAGTATTGGCAGTATCTTTTGTGCTAAAAAACCAAAAGAGAGAAAAACGCCTCAAGTAAAAGTTGAATGTTATTCACCGAAGACCGGCGAAGTTCTGTCGCAGATTTTAACAAACGCACACATCCCCCAAAATACGCAAACGCAAATAATTGCAAGGCTAAAAAAGATTAATTTCAATTTTAAATCCCTTAATCCCAACGATACCTTAAAGTTTTTTTATCAAAATGATACTTTGGTGAGGATGGAAATAAAGAAAAACTATGCAACGATTTATTGTTTAGATAATTTAATCTCACAAAACATTTCGGTGAGCATGAAGTACCTAAATGTCTCATCCAAAGTTACTTTGGTCAAAGGGGTTATTTCGTCATCGCTATATGAATCGATGTTAAAAATCGGTGAGCAGGTAAGTTTGATTGCAAATTACGCCGATATTTTGGCATGGGAAATAGACTTCTTTACTGAGACCCATACTGGCGATTCATTTTTTGTCTTAGTGGAAAAGAAATTTTTAGATTCAACTTGCGTTGATTATGGCCGAATTTATGCGCTACGCTACCAAGGTAAGATTGGCGATATTTCGGGATTTTATTATATTGACGCTAGCGGTTATAAAGATTATTACGATTTTAATGGTAATTCACTGCGCAAGGCGTTTTTAAAGTCACCACTTCGCTATTCTTACATTAGTTCTCATTTTAGTAAAGCGCGGTTTCATCCGATATTAAAAGTTGTGCGTCCCCATCGAGGCATTGACTATGTTGCTCCCAGCGGCGCGCCAGTTTCGGCGATCGGTGACGGCGTCATAACCTTTGTTGGCTGGAAAAATGGCTATGGCCGATTTATCGAGATTCAACATAGCCAGCGATTTTCATCAAGATACGGTCATCTTCAGCGCTATGCCCAAGGGATTGGTAGAGGAAAAAGAGTAAAACAAGGACAAATTATTGGTTATGTTGGCGCAACCGGTCTTGCCACCGGACCCCACCTGCATTTTGAACTGCTGAAAAATGGCCAATGGGTAAATCCAATAAAAATAATTCCGCCACGCGCCGACCCGGTAAAGCCAGCATATTTGTCTGATTTTAAAAAACATCGTGACAGCCTATTAGCCTATATCAAGAACGGGTAAATAACCACTTCGCTAATCTTGAAATCCGCTAAGTGAGCAGGTCTTAAAATGACCAAGTTAACTCAGAACTGAAATCAGCCTTTTTAGCTGTCTTTAGTTCTTTTCTTAAATCAATCCAGGTTTCACTCCTCAAACCCATCATATAACCAAGCCCCAAAACCATCCCGACAATCCACCAAAAGTCAGTCCTTTAACCGATGCCCACTGCTAAACCTCGGTCAGTTCAACTAATAATTGATTTTTCTGGTCTTCAATCATTCCAAAACGCGATTTTCCAAGCAAACCAATAAACAATCTCAAGCACAGGCGTCACTCCCAGCATAACCTAACGGCATACCTCATATCTGTTTCCCCAAATTCACCACAATCCCATTTCTGATGTAATTTTTAATCCTAAAATGTATTTTTTTATCACTGCTTGGTTCAGTTTTTTCTTTGCCATCTATAATACTAAGATGCATAAAAATTGCATTTTTTCCAAAAAATTTTTAATTTCGTTAATTTTATATCTTTAATCCCTTTAAGAAAAACGAGATACCAAATATATAATTGTCAGACGAAGATAAAGCAATTTCTATGTCTTCTGGGTTTTGTTTTCTCGACTGAGATTGCCGCAGATTGCATTCGCAACCATCGCAATGATTAAGCAAGCACTATTGCCAAAATCGCTGTGTTTTTTTGCAATCACGAGTAAAACTTTTAAATTAATTTTGGCATTGACATTTATCTTTACTAGTTATAAAATCATTTAAATAATATGAAAATCGGCTTGCCACGAGCACTATTTTACTTCCGCTACGGTCAATTTTGGCGAGAGTTTTTGACAAATTTAGGACTGGAAGTAATAATATCGCCAAAAACGAACAAAGAAATACTCGAGCAAGGATTAAAAGTCGTTTCTTCAGAAATTTGCTTGCCGATCAAGATTGTCTGTGGCCATATCGAGTATTTGAAAAATAAGGTTGATGCGATTTTTTTGCCACGCTTTGTCAAATTAAACCGTCTTTATGCTTGTCCTAAAATGATCGGGATTGCTGATATTGTCGAGATGCAGTGCGAAAACAGTTGTCTGGTTTTGTCACCGAAAATTTCTAATAATTTTCTTTTTGCACATTTCCTTGTCGGCCTCCGCTTAATAAAAAATCCCCAACGAGTGATTAATGCCTTACAAACTGCTCAAGTTCATCTATCAAATCAGCATTTATCAGAACAAACTAATCGGGTAAATAAACCAAAAATACTTTTATTAAGCCACTTTTATAATTTAGCCGATGACTTTATTAGTCGAGATATTAAAGATGGATTCACAAATTTGGGATTTGAAATTGTTACAAAAGAAAATCTCAATAAAGCAATTTTAAATCGCACCGATGGGTTTGCTCAGAAAATTCGCTGGGTCTATGAACGAGAACTTTACAATGCATTCCGCTATTATTTGGATAAGGTTAATGGTGTTTGCACTATTATATCTTTTGGTTGCGGGCCGGATTCGCTAATTTCTGAAATGATGTTAAGTGAAAGCAATATCTTAAATCTACCATATTTACAACTTATTATTGATGAACACACATCTAAAACCGGTCTTTTGACACGAATTGAGGCATTTGCCGAAGTTATTAATTACAATTTAAACCGCCAGCTAACGAGCAATTAGCAAATATCAACTTAAGAATGAAAGCGACTTTTCCATATTTAGGGTATGATACCATTGCTTTAAGCAATTTTCTTAACGCATTAGGTGCCGAAGTCCTTTTGCCGCCACCAACGACTGAACGAACTTTAAGTATCGGCACAAAGTATTCTCCGGAACTTATTTGCCTGCCATTTAAAATCACCTTAGGCAATTTTATCGAAGCCTTAGCCGCTGGCGCTGACACGCTTTTTATGGCCGCCGGTGCGCGCAAATGTCGGTTTGGTTATTATCATTATCTTCAGGAAAAAATTCTTAAGAATTTTGGCAACAACTTTCAATTTTATGCCATCAGCCAGTACACACCGTTTGAATTTATTTTCAAAAAGATGCCGTCAATTTTTTCGGTCAGTCCACAACAGGTACTTTATGCAATCTTTTTGCTACTTAATCACTGTGCATTAATTGAAGATTTTCGAAAATTAATTCGCCGAGCAAGAGTAAATAACTTTTCCAAATCATTGGTTAAAGAAAAACAAGCGCTCCAAATAATTAGTCGTGTTAAAACAATCAAAGAAATCCACTCTGCCCGAAAAGCAATTAAAGAACTCTTTGGTGACACCCAAGCTGTGCCGAATGGAACAATTAAAGTTGGTTTGGTTGGCGAAATTTATCTGATGTTAGAAGACTTTGCTAATCATGATATTGAAAAAGAACTGGGCAGATTAGGCGTGTTAGTCTTAAATCCCAGAAGCCTTTACCGACATCTAAAGCATCTATTACATATTGATTTTTCTGATCTCAAATATTATTATTATGGCCGCCGTTATTTAAAGGAATCACCCGGCGGCGAAGCAATGAATTCAGTTGGCGAAGCTTACAGTTTTATAAAACGTGGTGTTGATGGTATCATTCACATCTTTCCATTTACTTGTATGCCCGAAAACATCGCTTCGTCTGCCCTCCAGAAATTAAGTGACGATTATTCAATCCCGTTGCTTTCTTTATCAATTGATGAGCATACATCCAAAACCGGACTCTTAACGCGACTGGAAGCATTTGTTGATTTGCTTAAAAGAAAAAGAATAAAAAATAACTAATTGTTTTATCATGTCATTAGCAATTATTTTAGTCGCTTACACTTAACTTATGCAAGCATATCTTGGTATCGATGTTGGCTCAATTTCAACCAAAGGGGTAATTATTGATAAGGATTTTAAGGTCCTGGCTAAAGCCTATTTGCGCACCAAAGGTCAGCCAGTAGCCGCAATTAAAGAGTTGTTAAAAACACTCAAAAACCAGATTAATAAAGTAGCAATTGCCGGTGTCGGAACAACCGGTTCGGCGCGAAGACTGGCCGGCGTAATGGTCGGCGCTGATGTTGTAAAAAATGAAATAATCGCTCATGCTGTTGCCTCATCTTACTTTCATCCAGATGCCCGAACAATCATTGAAATTGGTGGTCAGGATTCAAAGATTATTATCTTACGAAACGGTATCCCGGTCGATTTTGCAATGAATACTGTCTGTGCTGCAGGCACCGGCTCATTTTTAGAACATCAAGCGACCCGACTAGGCATTCCAATTGAAGAATTTGGTTATTATGCATTAAAATCTAAAGTAAATGTGACAATCGCTGGCCGGTGTACAGTTTTTGCCGAAAGTGATATGGTGCATAAAGCCCAGTTAGGTGTCGCAATTGAAGATATTATTCGTGGTTTGTGCGACGCCATCGTCCGCAATTATCTTAATACCGTCGCCAAAGGAAAAGAAATTTTACCACTGATTTTATTTCAAGGTGGGGTCGCAGCCAATATCGGTGTCAAAACCGCATTTGAACAAGCACTCCAACAGGAAATTATCATTCCCGAACACTTCTTAGTGATGGGCGCAATTGGTGCCGCAATGCTTGCTCGCGAATTTACCGATGAAACCAAACAGACAAAATTTGCCGGATTTGAAATTACTGATATTAACTTTATCACAACCGCATTTGAATGCAAAGATTGCCCCAATTGCTGTGAAGTCATTGAAACTTTTCGCGAAGAAAAATTAATTGATCGCTATGGCGACCGCTGTGGCAAATGGTCAGCGCAACTAACTGCCAGTTCCCAATAGCCGAGTTTACCTTGACAATTAGCTAAATATCCTTATAGTTTATTTTAATTTATTCTGATACAATAAAAATCACAATGAATATTTATAATCTATTTAAAAACCTAACGATTTAAACTAATGTTTGGCGAAGATTATTTTTTTATCGAAGAAGAAACAACCGAAACCAAGGCAAGAACTCGTGAACTCTTGCAAAAACTCCTGCCCTATTTTATTAAATTTCGCTCGAAGATTATCACCGCGGCACTATTACTTTTAATCGCAACTATCTTAGGACTGTTCGGCCCGATACTATTAAAACATGCAATTGATGTTGATATTAAGCTTTTAAGAGTTAATGGCTTAATTCGAACTTCTTTAATTTATCTAGTACTACAACTAACTATCTATATCATTAGCTACTATCAACGGATAACTTTGGCCTATGTCGGTGAACAAGCAACCGCATTGTTAAAACAAAACCTTTATAATCATATCTTATATTTACCAATGTCATTTTTTGATAAAAATCCAGTTGGCCGACTATTAACTCGGGTTGATTCTGATACCGAAGCAATAAAAAATTTATTCACAACAACGGCGGTGGTTTTAACCCAGGATTTAGTCTTATTGCTCGGTATGTCGGTTGTGATGGCGATAATTAATTATAAGTTATTTTTAATAATTCTTGTCATCCTACCAAGTTTTGTCTATACCTTCTGGTGGTTTCAAAATCGGGTCCGACCGGTCTATTTACAAATACGCCGTAAAATGGCGGAGATTAATAATTTCATTAATGAATCTGTTCAAAACTTAGCAGTAATTCAAGCATTTAATCGCGAAAATTATTTTGCAACGAAAATGGATAAGTTGTCGGAAGAAAAATATTCAACGGAATATCAAGGTATGAAACTTTGGTACCGGATTTGGTATTTGGTTGATTTTGGCGAAATTCTTGGATTGGTGCTTGTATTGGGTATCGGCGGTATTTGGGCATTAAAAGGTCAGACAACGATTGGCACTCTGTTTCTGTTTGCTAGTTATATTATGCGGCTTTTTATGCCATTACGCGGTATTTCTGACCAAATTAACATTATCCAACGGGCATTGGCATCTACTCAGCGGATATTTAATGTCTTCGACACCAAAACTGAACAAGAAAGCATACACTTACCCGTAACAACACCAAGCATTAACGAGAAAATATACAGCAAAATTAGTTTTCAGAATGTCTATTTTACTTATGACAAAAACCAAGATTGGGCATTAAAAAATATCAACTTTACTGTCGAAGCTGGGAAGAAAATTGCTTTGGTCGGTATCACCGGTAGCGGTAAAACATCAATTATCAATCTGCTATTAAAATTCTATGAACCACAAAAAGGTAGGATTTATCTTAACGGCGTTGATATCGCAACAATTGATAACCGCTCGCTTCGTTCCCAAATTGGATTTGTGCCACAAGACATTATCCTTTTCCCGGGTTCGGTTTTAGAAAATTTACGGCTATTTGATACTAATATTTCCCTTAACCAAGTAAAATCTGCGGCGGAACAGATTGGTATATTAAAAACGATTGAAAACTTTCCAAGGGGATTTGATACTGATTTAATTACTCGCGGGGTAAATCTTTCGTTTGGTGAACGACAATTACTCTCGTTTACTCGAGCATTAGTCCGAAATCCTGACATCCTAATTTTAGACGAGGCAACTTCATCCATTGATCCGGCTACCGAACATAAAATCCAAGAAGGACTACAGAAACTCTTAATGAACCGAACTGCCATTATCATTGCTCATCGTTTAGCCACAGTTCAAATGGTTGATGAAATTATCGTCATTAATCAAGGTGTAATCGTTGAACAGGGCACACACGCTGAGTTATTAAAACATCGTGGTTACTATTATTGGTTGTATCAATTACAGTATTTAAGTCAACAGGTCTGATATGAAACAACAGGAATACAAACTAATTATTGACTTTTGGCGAAATAATAAACGGCGATTAATTTACATCATTGTTGCGACCGCATTGGGGACAATTGTTTCATTATCATTTCCTTATATTTTGAAGTTAATAATTGACGGGATTAAAACCCAACTTCAAGTTCGCCAATTACTGAAATATGTCTGCTTGCTTTTTATTTTTGGTTTTCTTCGTTCAACTATATCTGTATTTCTACCTTTCTTACGTGGCCGCACCAACGAAATCTTTCAATGGCTTACGCGCACAAATGTTTTTAAGCAAATTTTACAAAAAGGCCTGAGTTTTACTAATAAATTTCCAAGCGGTGACGTCATTGAGCGTCTTGACCAAGACTTAGGGGAATTATCTTGGTTTGCCTGTTCTGGTATTTTCCGACCGATTGAAGGTATATTTACCATCACCTTTGCGTTAATAATTTTAATAAAACTCAACCCGCTGTTAACGCTGATATCAGTATTACCGGTAAGTATTGCCGTCCTAATCTGGTTAAAATTAGGACCTATCGTTTATAAGTGGTATCGCGCCTGGCGTGAAGCGATGTCGCAGACATCCGAACACATTGAGTCATCATTTACTGGTATAAAATTGATAAAATCATATTGCGTTGAGCAGGCAAATCGCTTAAAGTTTCAACAGATCTTAGCTGACCGCATAGCAAAGGCGGTTACGGTTGTCAAAGCCGAAGCCAAAATCGGTATTTACTTTTCAGCCATTGCTGAACTTGGTATTTTATTAATCCTGTGGGTCGGTGGTATGATGGTGATAAAACAACATTTAACACTCGGTGATTTTGTTGCCTTCAATGGTTATATCCTGATGCTGATAACGCCGATGTTTGATATTGGTAATTTCTTTGTTGCCGGCCGTCGTGCCAAAGCCGGTGAAGAGCGAATTCGAGCACTAATGGAAGTCAAACCTGATATTGAAGTAAAAACCGCCACGCCGATTAAGATTGCTGGTTGGCAAAAAATCGAATTTCGTAATGTCAGTTTTCAATATCCAAACGATAACCGCTGGGTGTTGGAAAATATTAATTTGACAATCTTACCCAAAACAAAAATTGGGATTGCCGGCACAGTCGGCTCGGGCAAAACAACGCTCATTAAATTACTATTACGCATCTGCGACCCAACCCAAGGCACAATCTTTCTGGACAATATCCCTTACCCAAATATTGATTTGACGTCGCTACGGGCGTTGTTTGGTTATGCCCCGCAGGATACTGCGCTATTTTCTGATACCATTTACAACAACATTGTCTGGGGACGAGACAATAACCATCGAGCACAAGCAACAAGTCTTGAGAAACTAATTGAAATTACCCAGTTAGCCGAAGACTTAAAAACCTTTCCGGAAAAACTTGCCCAGCCAATTGGCGAACGGGGACTATCGTTATCCGGTGGACAAAAACAAAAGGTGGCTTTAGCCCGGGCATTATATCACAATCCTGACATTTTAATTTTGGATGACGCAACCTCAAACCTCGATGCCCACACCGAACAAGCACTCATCAAAAATCTAACTATGCTTCAAAATACTACCTGCAAACATTTATCTCTGCTCATCATTTCGCACCGTTTAACCCTACTTTCACTCTGTGATATTATCTATTGTTTCGACAAAGGTAAGATTGTTGAACAAGGAACACATCAGGAATTACTTATTAAAAAAGGATTGTATTGGAAACTATACCAAAGACAACTGTTAGAAAAAGAACTTAAATAAAGCTTTAACGAAACTTAACATTGCTCTCATAATTTGTTTTCTATCATTTTGACAAAGTTTTTATGAACGGCTTTAACTCATCACCTGACCCTTAATCTTACTCGTTATCAAAACCAGTCACAGACCGACTACTTGACTGATACCCAACTACTTTTTCCATTACACCGACATTCAAATCTTCTATCACGAACTTATTTACTAATCGAACCACCTTATCAAATATGAATTTACACAACAAATCAAACCAACTATTCAATTTCAATAAGAAGCATCATCAAACCCGATTAGTAAGACAGCCCCCTATACTATACAGCATCTAAACTAAATAATAGCAATTAGTCATTGATTAACAAAGGGATAAATAAAAAAACTGCTTTCAAAAAAGTCTATATATAAATAGACTTTCTAATGTTAAAAAATAGGCCAATTTTTACCTATAATTTCACAAAAATTGGCTTTTTAATTGGCGATAATCATCTTATGTCGCGCAGTATAGTCATTTGCCTTTAACTCGTAGAAATAAATGCCTGCCGGAACTTTTCTATTATTATCATCGGTTCGATTCCAAATTGTCCTGTAGAACCCTGCAGTTAGGTTATCATTAACAAGTGTCTTAATCTTTCGTCCGGTTGCATCATAAATCGTAATTATTACATTTGACTGTTCAGGTATCTGCCATTGAATATTGGTCATCTTTG
>JBDRUR010000019.1:0-22628 GCA_039801485.1 Caldifarciminota bacterium | reverse complement strand
TTTTTGCCAGGGTTTGGTATCAAGCGGTGGATTTGGCTCGGGATTTAATGCCCGCTTCAGCACATAATCGGCAAAGTCCTGATATATCGGCTTTAGATCGTCACTAATCTGGTGGTCAGAAAGGTATTTTGATAGTTCCCGGTCAATTTTGGTTTTCAGTTTGTCGATGTCAAGCATTGGTTTTCTTATTTGATGCCTGATTTTATGAGCGTATAATGCGGTATCGCGGTCAAGTTTTTTCTGTAATCGAAAATTGGCTGGTAGTTTTACCTGCCTCATTATCTCTTCCTGGCGTTGGGTAAAGCGTAATTGACTGAGTTTATTAAAGAAAGTCTCATAGGAGACATTGCAAGCATCTAAATACAAGATGATTGTGCCTAACGACGGGTTTTTGATTCTGCCGGTTTCAAGCAAGGAGATATATTTTTTGCCGGATTTTCTTGATAATCCGATTTGCTCAGCCATTTCGGCTTGCGTAAGTCTCGCTGTTTTTCGAAACGCCACAAGTAACCGAGCGATTTCTTTTGTAAAAATAAACTTATTTTTCACCATACCAAAGTCTATTTATATATAGACTTTTTTTAAAGCAGAAATTTTATCTATCTCACTGATAGTCAAATACTAATCTTTAATTCCCTGTAAGGATACTGTATAGTATAGGGGGCTGATGTGGTTTTTAATTTAATCGTAGCCGTTTTTCTCTTTTTGATGTTGAGTTTTAGTCTTTGTTTGGTCATTTAGTGGTCTTGGTCGTTCAGTCGCACTTTGATTGGGTGCTTAAGTTGATTTAAGGTTTGATAGTAGCGAGTTAGTCGGGTTCTGAGCATGGTATTCAGTTAGGATAATAGTAAGCAACCGAGACCGGATTTTGGTTAGGTATGCAGGCCATTTGGCAGGCTTCTGTTTTGAGGTCTTATTTAATATAAGCCGAGGATAATCTTGCCTTTGGGATATTCGACATAGTATTCGAGATTGATGACAAATTTTTGTTGGCTGGTCAGTTTTGGTGTCCAGGTATAGGTGCCGAGGTCTTTGTTTTCCTGATAGCCTTTAGGTTCAAGTTTGGTCAGTTCGACTTTGATATCTTTGTGTTGTGAGACTGGGATTTGTTCAATGATTTTGATGTCGATATCGCGGTTATAGGTATTTTCAATGGTGGTTTTATAGACAAATTCTTTTTTCTCTTTTTTGCTGAATAGCCCACCACTGGAAACAAAGGTTTTAATCAGTTCGCGTTTGACTTTGATGCGTTCATCGGTGCCGAGGCTAATTTCGGTTGATTCTTCGGGTGCGATGGTTTTGATGTTGGTCTTGCCAGTAAATTCGCCACCAACATAGGTGTTAACTTCGCCGGCTAAAAGGACAAAATCAGTCGTATTTTTGAGTTTACCTTTGAGAAAGGCAATCTCACGCGTTCGGGGCAAGGTGTAATATTCGAATTCGGCAGGGATTTTTTCTTGATAAATCATAATCTTTTTTGCCGGCTCGCCGCTTTTTAATGAGACTCTGCCCGGAAGGTTATATTGTAACGAGATGCCGGTTTCGGTTTTGCTGACCTGATATTCGGCTTTTGCCGCTTCGGCTGATATTTCTTGAACTTCAAGTCCTTGTCGCATCATTGCCGGTGCTGGTTTGATTGGTTGGTATTCTTCTAAAGAAAGATACCACGGATAAACTTCTGGGGCAACACCGATAAAAGTGGGCGTGGCGGTTGAAAGTAAGATTTTTACCCGGTCCCAATCTTCAGCCGTGCGTTGGGTGATTTTAGCAAAGTAGTTGATTTCAATATTACCAGTTTGAGGCTCGGCACGAAATTCGTAATACGGTTGCCAACTCACAGAATAAGGGATAAGATAACTGAGTTCAATTAAAAATGTGCCAGGCGTTTTTACTTCGGCTTCAACTAATATCTCTTTGCGATTTTCGGTGATTGCCTGTAAATCGGTTAGTTCTTTGCGTAAGGCGTCGAGTTTGGTTTTTAAGTTCTCTTTTTTGTGGTTAATTTCAATCTGCTTGATTTTGACCTTGCTTAACTCCTCGGCAACGAATGATAATGCTTGCTGCCAGGCATCAGGTGAAATTTTTCCGGTGGTTAGTTCTTTGCTAATAATCTCCGGTGAAGTTAATTTTACAGAGTTGAGAAAATTCTCTTTGGCTTCTTGGACCTTGAGTTCGTTATTTAGGATTTGTTCTTGGTCTGCTAAGATTTGGATTGAGTCTTTGAGGATTTTGACCCGGCCAGCGGGTTGCTCATAATAACTGCGTTTGACCGTTATTTCGCCAAATCTGATGCCTGCTGCTTTAAGTCTAATCGTGTTATCGTCAAGCATGCCGGATAAATCGGAAAATCTAAGGTAATTACTGCCAGTTAATGATACTTCGGCTTTGCGAACAATCAATGCCCGGTCAGAAAAGACAATGACCGAATCGATTTTGGCGTCGACATTTATTTGGGCATAGCCAATAAGGCAGAAAATTGTTATTGTTGATAATAAAAGATATGTTTTAATTTTTGGCATATTCGCTCCAATCGATTTTGGTTAATAAATTTTTTAGAACCGGTAGAGGTTGGGACGACGGTCTTTTAAGACGTTATTGTATTTAGTAACTTTCTTATTTAAGGCGTGGTCGGGATAGATATTAACGATTTTGACGGTTTCTTCGTTGTCATCGGCTTTGGCTAAAATTTCACCGGTCGGGCTGATGATTTGGCTACGGCCAAGAAAGTGATAGTGTTTTTTGCCTTGTTTTTCTTCGCCAGTGCGATTTGCCATAATGAAAAACACCCGGTTTTCAATTGCTCGGGAAACCGTGATTTGCTCAGCATAAGGCAAGATAAGATTGGCTGGTTGACAGATGATTTGGGCACCGTCTAAAGCCAAACTGCGCGTTGCTTCCGGAAAGATATAATCAAAACAGATGAGCATACCAATTTTTACTTTACCGGCTTTGTGGGCAGTGAACTTATTGTTACCGGGTGTGAAGATAAACTTTTCTTCTGAGAATAAATGGACCTTGCGATATGTGAAAACTCTGCCTGATGGTAGCACTAAAATTGCTGAGTTGTAAATATAATTCTTATCTTTTTCCGGCAGTCCGGCAACAATCGTCATTTTACCTTTTTTGGCAAGATTAATAAAGAGTCTGGTCGTTTCACCATCAGGGATTGGTTCGGCAAACTTAGCCAGTTCTTTTTTGGTCTGAAAACTATAGCCGGTATTACAAAGTTCCGGCAAAACAATTAAATCGGTCTTGATATAAGACAAGACATTTTTGATCTTTTCGAGGTTTTCAGACTTTTTGCCAAAGATTGGACAGAATTGATAAAAGCCGATTCTCATAGTTTTACTCTTTTATTTGTTTTTACGGTTTTGATGTTATTCATCGCGGTCCTTTAGTTATTATATATTAACAATATTTTCAGGAATTGGCAAGGGGGAATATCGGGGTCGAAAGCCTTTGCCTAATATTTCATAAACATCAGTGATAACAATGAAGGCATTGGGGTCGATTTCTTTGGTAACGCTAACTAACTCGGGTATCTGGCGCTTTGCCAAGACAACAAACAGGATGTTCTTTGATATCCCGGTATAACCACCATAACCTTGTAATTCGGTGACACCGCGTTGCAGTTTGGTTAATATGATTTTATTAATTTCATCAGGTTTTTCACTGATAATAAAGGCGGCACGGGTATAACTAAATCCTTCTAAGACAATGTCAATGATTTTGGTTGAAAGATAGAGCGTCATATAACCGTATAACGCTAACTCGATATTTTGAAAGATAATTGCCGATAAAGAGATGATAATAAAATCAACACCAAGAATCGCAGTGCCGGTTGTAAAGTTTGAGTAACGGCTAATCAATTGACCAATAATGTCAGTGCCACCAGTTGATGCCTGCGCCTTAAAGATGATGCCCAAGCCTAATCCTAATAAAATACCGCCATAAATTGATGCTAAAATTCTATTGTCAGTTGCTGATGAAAAACGGAGCACATATGTGAAAAGGTCAATGAAACTTGATGAGATAATTACCGCAATCAGTGATTTAATCGTGTAAATCTTTCCCTGTAATCGGATGGCTAAAATGAATAATGGAATGTTTAAGAGAATTGTCATCATCCCAACCGGTGTTAAGATTAATCGGTTAAGCACCATCGCCAAACCAGTAATGCCTCCGGGCACAATCCGATGGGGGATAAGAAACAAGACATAGGCACAGGCAACAAAGATACTGCCAATGATAATCAATATTAAACTGTTAATTTGAGCAACAATGAATTTTCGATTGGTTAAATACACTTTAATGACAATAAGTATTTGTTAACATTTTATTTTGTAAGATATCGGTAAGCCTTTTTGAATGCTTGCAGCGCTTTGGTCAATTCGGTTTTTTTGAGATAGCCCATATGGCCAATTCTGATGATTTTACCGCGTAATTCGGCTTGGCCATTGGCAAAAAGGATATGGTATTTATTTTTGACATACTCAACTAGTTGTGAACCATTAACACCCTCAGGCAGTTTAATAACAGTTAAGGCATTTGACGGAACTTTAGGGAAGATTTCCAAACCAAGCGATTTAATAAAGTTGCGGGTATATTCGGCAATGGTCTTGTGTTCCTGCCAGGCATTTTTAATGCCTTTTTTGTTTATAGTTTTTAGTGCCCGATACAAACCGTATAATATTGAGATTGCCGGCGTCCAAGGCGTTTGATCATTTTCAGCAAACCGCTGGTAAAGTGATAAATCAAAATAATAACGGGGCGAACGATTATTTTTGATTATTTCCCAAACCTGATTGTTACAGGCTAAAAATGATAATCCCGGTGGGCAAAATAACGCTTTTTGCGATGCTGAAACCGCAACCGCAACATTGAATTCATCCATTTTAAATTCATCGGCACCGAGACCGGCAACCGCATCGACAATTAAAATACGATTTAAGTCGTGACAAATCTTGCCATAAGTTTTGATATCAGCTAATGCCCCGGTGGAAGTTTCGGTCAGCGTGGTAAAGACATATCTTATTGTGTCATCGGTTTTTAATCGCCGTTCCAATTCTTCAGGAACAACCGTTTCACCATAGGGCGCAGTGAGATTACGGACAAAGGCGTTATAACGAATTAACAGTTCTCGCCAGCGTTCACCAAATTTTCCACAACTGACAACTAATGCTTTGTCGCCGCGAGCGATCAAATTGCTAACTGCCGCTTCCATTGCGCCGGTGCCAGAAGCAGTAAAGATAAAAATTTTGCCATCAGTTAAGAAAATTTTTTTTAGTTCTTTGATGATTGCGTGATATAACTCGGAAAATCGCTCTTCGCGGTGATAAACTAATGGTCGGCTAATTTCCTTTAAGATGAAATCCGGGACTTCAGTTGGTCCCGGGGTATATAATAGATAGGGTTTATTTTTTTGCTTTGGCATGTAACCACTCCTTACTTTTTTTAAGCGCGCAAAATTCACCGCACATCGTGCAGGTGCCATTTTCTTTTAATGGATAAGATTGGAAGATTGCCTTGGCTTTTTTCGGGTCAATGGCTAAATCCAGCATCTTTTGCCAATTTAAATTGGCACGGGCACGAGATATTTTGTTATCCCATTGTTGAGCATGTTTGATGCCTTTGGCAATATCACCGGCATGGGCAGCGATTTTTGAAGCGATGACACCGGCGCGAACATCGTCAACATTGGGTAATCCGAGATGTTCGGAAGGGGTGACATAACATAAGAAATTAGCGCCATAATAACTGGCAATCGCGCCACCAATTGCTGAAGTAATGTGGTCATAACCACAACTGATGTCGGTTACCAAAGGACCCAATACATAGAATGGTGCGTCCTTACATAAAATTTTCTGTAAGCGGACATTGGCTTCAATCTGATTGATTGGAATATGACCCGGTCCTTCAACAATTACTTGGACACCGGCATCACGAGCACGTTCAACTAATTCACTTATGACCAGCAATTCCAGAATCTGCGGTTCATCTGAGGCATCATAGATTGAACCGGGCCTAAGTCCATCGCCTAAACTCAATGTTGCTCGATATTCTTTTGCTAGTGCCAGTAATTCGTCATAGTATTGATATAGTGGATTTTCTTTATGGTTGTAACGCATCCACTCAATGATTAAGGAACCACCACGACTAACGACACCAGTGAGTCGTTTGACATTTTTAACGGCTTGAACATTATTGAGATTAATGCCACAATGGACGGTAATGAAATCAACGCCATCTTTAAGGTGATTTTCAATGACTTCAAAGAAATCTTTGGGTTTTAATTCGACAAAACTCTTTTTCTTTTTTTGGGCAAGAAAACTTAATTCATAGATTGGCACTGTGCCGACTGGTACTGGTGAGTTGGCAATGATAATTTTTCTGATTTCGGAAATATCACCGCCGGTCGATAAATCCATAATGGTGTCGGTGCCGGCTTCGACCGCAGCGCGCAGTTTTTCGAGTTCTAAAGCAATATCACAATTATCCGGCGAAGTGCCGAGATTACAATTGACCTTGGTTGTCAGTCCTTTGCCAATCGCAATTGGGTCGATTTTTTTCTTTCGTTTGCTATTCAGCGGTACGACAATTGTTCCTTTAGAAATTTCTGTTTGTAAATACGAGATGGTAACCCGTTCTTTTTGAGCAATCTTTTTTATCACCGTATTTGATATTCCTTTCATATTTTAGAGTTTAACTTTTAGTCTCAAATGCGAGACAACATTTTAATTTTCCACAGATACCGGATAATTTTTCTGGTTCAATATAACTTGTTTGTTTTTGGACCATTCTGATTGTAATTGATTGTAACTTTTTCAAAAAGGTGCAACAACATAACTCACGGCCACAGCTGCCGATACCGCCAAATCCTCGAGCACAATCTCGGGCACCAATCTGTTTAATTGCCACCCGCAATTTTAGACAATCAACTGCGGTTTCGTATAAGAGTAGATAATTAATTTTTTGGTCAGCAATTAAATAACAATAGACCTTTTGCAGATTTAAATCCCAATCAATATAGACAACTTTTGCCGGTAATTTAAATTTTTTAAATAAATCGCTAAAGAAAGTTTCGATTTCAGCATTTCGCTTCGTTAAAAACTCCCGACGACTTACTTCTTCGTCTTTTGCCGGACGCAAAATATGACACTTAACTGAACATTCATCGAGCGTTTGAACACTACTGGAAATAATCTTTCCTAATAAAATTTCTTTCTGAATTTGGACAACGACGTATTGATTTAACGAGAATTGGGTAATCTTGGCATCAGATTTCGGTATTCCATGTTCAATGCGAAATGGATTGATTTTGATTTTATAGATTAATTCGGTATGATTATTGTTCAGCTCACTCATTTTAATTCATCTAATTCCATTGGGTCAACATATTTTTCCCAATTGGGCATCTTCGGTTCGTTGTCATTATTGGAGTAGACAAGTTTATAGTTGTTATTGCCATAGATATCGACAAAGATGAAATGGTAGTTTTGATTGTAATAATACCAGTGTTCGTGAGAGGCGACCTGTTCGAGCATGGTATGCATAACAATTTCATCCGGCGGCCCATATTTTATATAAATCCGACCGCGGTCAGTATCTTTACCGGCGATTCGACCAACTTGGTATTTTTTATTAACATAATTCATCCGGCTAATAAATTCTGACAAATTATGAACTTGCCAAAATTTTCTCAAAAATTCTTTTTTCCCCGACTCATTAAGACTTTGATACTGCTTTAATTCGTTAGGAGTTGCGTAGTATTTAATTTCTTGGGCATACTTAGCAGTATCGATTAAGGTAGGGGTAGTATCTTGGGCAACTGATTTTGGGGTAATAATCTGAAAAGGTTTAACCTGCACTGCTTGATTTCCGGTAGATAAATCTTTAAGCACAATTTGGAATAGATAATCACCAGTGGCCAGTCCTTTGGTACTAATTGCATAAATATAAGCAAAGTCGGTGCCGGTTTTCTTTTTTAATTCGCTTGGGAAAGATTTAACGATTTTGTTTTCTTTTGATAGGACCAAATAAGCCAATTCATAGTTTGCCGAATCCGGCACCAAATTATAGCCTTCGAAATAGAGATAAATAAAGTCATAAGAACCACCAAATTTTAAATCCGGATTTGGTATGATTTGCATATTACCCTTGTTAAACTTTCCTTTAGCGGTATCTTTAATTACCGAGGAAGCCAATTGAATACTGCTTATGGCCGGCGATTGCTTAAAATCAGGCACATTAATCGTGTCGCGATAGCTGATATTTAGTGAAGAGTCGTTGATAGTTATATGGAACCAATAGCGTCCTGGTGGCACAAAAAATCTTAAAATATCAACTGATTTGACGTCGTGACTTTGGGCATACTCGAATGACGGAATAATAATTCGATGCCGGGATGTTTCAAAAATTGAATCAAAGGTTGTCACATTTTTCATAGCAAATGATAATTGATAAGTAGTAGTAATCGTGTCATTTTTGACCACATAGTTGAAGATGTTATAGGGACAAGAATAATATATTTCAATTAATGAGATGCCATCAGTATAGTTAAAAACCGCCCAATCGACAGCGATACCGGTGGCAAAGTTGGTATTGTATTGCAAGAAACTAAATAACATGACAGCAGACAAAAACAGTTTCATAAATTACTTTCTTGATATAATCTCAGTTCACCAAAACCATGAAGGTCTCGGAAGATAAACTTTTTGCCTAATGAGTAATAATACCAAGTTTCGTATTCATAGCGGTCGCGTTCAAAAGGTCTTTGTTCGATATAATCCGGTGCACCATATTTCATATATATTCGTGCTCGGTCAGATTTATAGCCTTTGTCACTTTTCGAGAAATGTTCAATACAATAATCGATCTTTTTGAAATATTCGTCTTCGGCTTCATTAAATTCGGTAATTGGATTTGGGTCATATTTGTGCCAAAAAGCCTGCCAAGTCGATTCGCGTTTTGAAGGTTGGACTTCACGTAATGTTTGCATTTCAGTGGGTGTGGCAATATATATTAAACGGTTAACCGCTTCTTGATATTCGTCTTCCGAGTCAAAAAATGAAGATGTAATTTTAAGCCTTTTTTGAATATTAAATATTTTTTCATCAGGTCCATAACCAATGACATTAACCGTATAATAACCAGTGGGAACTGATGGTAAATTATCAAGTGGATATTGAAAATAAACTTGTGGTGCTTTTGAAGTTACCATTGATTCCTCAAGGACAATCGCTGTTTTCAAAACTTCTTTTGATAACTTATCCGTTTGTTTCCCTAATAAATGAGTTTTTAATTGCTCTTTATTATAAGTAATATATAACGAGCAGTATTTAACATTTTGAGCATATAGATAGAAATATAGTTGAATAGTATCAGCTGCATTTAATTTTTTGACATAACTTGCTGAAGGATTGGATTGACCATTTTTAAGAAATACCAGCTGACTTGTTGCTTGTGGAAGATAGCATTTAAATTGAGTATCGCTAATTAAATCCGAATGTAAATCCTCAATTTTCACAGTTACCGATAACGGCATTTTCCGGTCTTTTAGGGACAATGACGATAAGTTTAGCTGAACGCTGTCTAAAATATATTTAGTGGTATTTTTCGTAATTTCATAATTTTCGGCAAAGGCTTCTTTGGTAAGTATTTTACCAGCAATTAAGTCTTTTTTATTAAAAATTTGTAGGGTCAGCTGGTATCTGCTAATAAATAGCTCTTTCTGTTTGAGAAAAGTTAATGATTGGTAAGGTATTGAGTAATAATATATTAAATAATAGTTGTCATCATCATTAATCAATACATTATAATCAAATGATAATCCTTGAGGGTTATTAAACGTTAAAACTAATGATAATAACAGTGAGAAAAGTTGCATACTATTCTGTATATAAGTTTACCCTAAGAAAAATGCTTAGTCAACTATTTTAAGCAATGATAGGTAAAGATAAATGTTTGAGGGGGTTACCTTACTTCACTTTGGCAATTTTGCCAATTCGGGTAAAGTTTCGACTTTTAAGTAGAACGATATAAAGACCATCGGCTACTTCTTTGCCTGAGTCATTCTTGCCATCCCAATCGACAATATTATTTTGAAATTCAGCATGTTCAAATTTTTTTATTAACTCGCCTGAGAGCGTAAAGATATATAAATCCGGCGTTTCTTGATATGGAAAATCACAAAATATTTTGCACTCATTACGAAATGGTGATGGCATTGAAAATGGCTCACAATAGTCTTCGATTACAATTTGTTTTTCCTGACTGACAAAACCAATATTTTGAAAACCGTCAATTGGAATAACTAAGTAATAATAAGTGGACTTTGGTAAATTATAGAAATAAAACGAAGTATCTACTTGATTTGAGGTAATTACTTTGGGATTAGTAAAAGTAAATATTTTTATGTCGTCGATATAAACTCCAAATGAAGTATTGGTCGCATCAGTTTGGTATCGAAATCGAATTTTTAGTTTCTCAGTTCGTGGCAGTAAATATCGGTGCTCAGTCCATTGTCGGCAAATGCCATAACAGGAATCAATTATCTGATAATAACCATTGGTATCGAGCATTTCGACATAGAAAACATCGCGTTTATAGTGTCCATTGATAAATCTTTCTTCGGTTTCGTAATATGTCATAAAAGATAACAATCCGCCATCGGGTATTGAAAATGAATCTTTGAGTGTTAATTTATTATTTAAATTGTTTCCGGCACCAGCGTAAAATGATTTTAATGACGAATAGTAATATTGGGTAGAAATTGAAAACCCTTCGGCAATCCAAAATGAGGTGGAATCACAATTGTCTTGAAATATTAATTTAAGGTCATTAATTTGTAAAAGCGTATATTGAACTGGCGAGAGATCATTACTTTTACTCCAATATAAACGAAAGTCATTTTTCTGCCCATGGGTTGGATTTAAGATATTCACCGGACTTGGTTTGATATCATCAGCGGCATAATAATTGTTGAGAAATGTCAGCCAGAAAGTTGTATTTGCCCAAGTTAAATTTTGATATTCAGCCAGTGATCTTTTAAAGGCAAGATAGTTATCCGGGAACCAAACTGATATCCCTTTGGCATTGGTAAGATAGGAACCGATAAATTTGGTATTGATTACGGCTTTATTGAACTCTTGAATTGTTTTTTGGAGATTTTCATAATTCGTTGAATTAGTGACGCCTTGGTTTATTTTTTCTAATAAATCAATCAAATCAATGTAGTCATCAGAATTCGAAGGTGGTATTTGATATGATTCAATTGAAAATGTTTGAACCGAGCTTCGTGCTTGCTTTACACTATTAGTATTTGCGTAAGCTGTGAGTAGCTGACAAGTAGCGATAAAATTCTTCGCTGCTTTTGAGTATTGTTTTAAGTCAATGGCAGAAAAGGTGCAAGGATGGTATCCTTGAGAACCGTGATTATAGGAATTTACGGAGATTTCAACTAACTGTTTGGCAATTTGGGTAGTTGCAATTGTTGGTTGTGAGACAATAAGAGATAAAATTTCGGTGTAGGGTAAACCGTTATTTGGGATTACTTCTTCTGAAGCAAACATAAATTCAGCACCATCAGCGATTTCTGAAGCGACCTCAGCCATCGCCATTAAGCAGGCATCAAATGCTAAAATTGAAATTTTTTTGCTTAAAATTTTTTTGATTTCATTTACGGCATACCGTAATTCACCATCAGCAACTCCGATCCAATTGTTACTTGATTGGTCATAAATAACACCTTTTTCAGAATTAACACAATACTCACCAATTGGCCAACCATTGCCGTGGTCCCATAAAATTAATAGATAACGATTAGCTTGATAATAACTTTTTACAAATCGGGCAAAATCGATAAGAGTTTGAGGATTAGCCATGTCTACTTCACCGAGGTCAACCAACAATTCTTTTTGATTATTTTTAATTAAATAACGACGGCAGTCGGTTTCAGTGCCAAAAGCAGCATTATCAACCTGAACAATAATTTTAACATTATCCGTGGAACCGACCTGCATCATTTCTTGTAGGTCAATATAGCTTAGGTCATTCATTGAATTGTCGGCGCACATATAAATCATAACTGTCCAATCAATTGCAACCGCTGATGAAAAAAATAAAGAAAACAATGCGAATAGTAACATAATGATATATCTCGTATTCATAAAAATAAAAATAGGGCATCAGCAGATGCCCTATTTAAGTTAGTATTTTATAATATATTAAAATCCGACAATTGCGCCAACTCGATGAGAACCTTTTAACCAACCAAGGTCACGATAACAATAATCGAGCCGTAGTTTCACCTGTGGGGTTAAATCAACAGCAACGCCTAAACCGCCAGAAAGTCCATTAGTATATTTGATTGCTTCACCATATTTGGTGTCAGTATTGAAAATATAGCCACCGCGTAAATAGAATATTTTTCTAAACATATACTCCAGCCCGAAATTAACGGTTTCATTGATATCATTGGGATGGATGACATCACAGGCAAAAGTGAGTTTATCCGTGGGCATATCAATGATGTCATAGGCTAAACCAAATCGGAAATAAGTCGGCAGTGACCGCGGTTCTGTCTTGTAGGTTGCCCGAGGTTGTGTGAGATAAGCGGGGTCAATAAATTCCAGCGCTAAACCAGAGTAAGACATTGATGAACCAAAATTAGAAATACAAGCAGCAAGTCGTAGTGTTTTAAAGCCAGTATAATACAAAAGCCCGAAGTCAAATCCAACACCGTTGGCACTCATATTCCAGACCGATTGCGAGATTACTTTCGTTGTTAAGCCAAACGAAAGTTTTTCAGTTATTTGACGGGCATAAGAAACGCCAATTGCCATATCCAAGCAATTAAAGAATAGACCGGTAGAATCATCTTCTCGGATATTAGTTTTGGGGTCATCAATTGTCAGTCGCTGCATTTGGCCCATGGTCAATGCGGTGAATGAAAGTGCTAAAACACCCCAATTTGTAGGCATAGCAACTGCTAAATAATCATGATTGATATCGGCAATCCAATCAATATGATTTAATAGGACTTCTCGTTTGCGAAGCTGGGTAAGACCCGAAGGATTAAAATAGGTTGCGGAAGCATCATCAGAAATTGCCGAAAACGCTTCTCCCATTCCGGTGGCACGACCAACACCGATCTTCAAGAATTGGGCGGCAGTAGTGCCAACTTTTGAGAATCTAACATCAATTGCATTTATCGTTGGAACCAGGATAGCTGAAATACATAAAGCAATAATTGCTAACTTAATATTAAATTTTAGAAAATTGATATTCATTATAGCCTCCTGTTAATGGATAATAGCAAACTTTCCAATTTGTTCACCGACCGATGATTCAATATGGAAAATATAGACACCAGCAGCAATTAATTGGTCGTGCTCGTTAAGTAAATTCCAATATTCAGTGCCATCAGTACTATTATGTTCGATAACTTTTACTAAGTTACCGGCCATTGTGAAAATCCGAATGGTACATTTATTCGGTAAGCGGGTAAAGGCAATTCTCCGGTCGTATTTGGAAACTTCCCACGTATTAGTCACAATATATGGGTTAGGTACCACTTTCACATTTAAGGCGATTTTTCGATCAGTTATTGCCTGTTTGGGGTCACCAATAAGTTGGTAAACGTTATAATAAGGTGCCGTTCCGTATATTTTTGTTCCTTTGACAAACCATTCATCACCATCAGCAATTGAATCAATTAGCGAACCTATTGCCTGATTACGGTTTAACATAATATAACCACAGTTAATATACATATACTTTGTGGTACTTGTAAGGATTGTATCACACTGGACAGTATATGCAGAGGTAAATCCCCAACCATTAGCAAAGGTATCATTACCAACTGCCGAACGGAATTTTGTTGGCGGCACTAAGACACCACCATTAGTCAAATCAAATACCTCACAAGTTCGGTTAGTACCACAAACATGCCAGACAATTTTGTAATCCGAACCGCGAAATGCCCATAATGCGTATTGCCAAGGAACAACAGTGCTTACGGCTAATCGTTCAGCAGAATAATTACCAGTTAATGGGTAGATAGTATCAAATACTTTCGAAGGATTGGAAATTGTCGTTGTCGCAATAATTTCAGTTCCGCCAAAAGGTGGAAAGTTTCGTTTTAGCGTTGTGTTGATTGTATATATGGTTGAAACGGTATCTAAAATAAGTTCGTTGCCTTTGGTCACGACAAATTGATGCAGTGCTTTGTTAGCGGCACCGACATATTTGGGACCAGAGAAAGTTATTGTTAAGGTATCAGCAGTAATTGCAAAAGGATTGACAATTCTGGTGCTGCATTTTAATCCAGATTTGACAGTGTCACCAATGACCTTAATTAGTTTTACACCAAAGGTATCATAATTAGGTGCTTCCCAGCAAGGTTTTCCGGTTACGGGAGTAGGATTTGACTCTAAAGTTAATGGATAGACAATATTTGTTGTACGGTCGGTCATATAATTTCGGTCATAACTTGCGACTCGATAATAATATGTAAAGCCGTTTACTACTTTTTTATCCAGATATGAATAAAAGACACCGGCATCAGTGGCTTTTGTTCGAATACTTTCTGCTTGGGTTGTATCTTCAAAAACAATACCGTTCATTAAATCGCATTGGGTTAGTAGTTGCCAATTGACACCGTCAGTTGATTTAAAGACTTTATAACCTTCTAAGTCAAATTCAAGATATGCCGGGTCATAACCTGGGCTTGAAGGATTTGATGCAATTGCATAATATGGGTCAGGCGTTTTTTCAGCAATATCATCCCAGACGATTCTAATTTGATTATCACCAGGGACTAAAGTGACATTTGGTGCTAATGGCGGTGAAGGCAATATCCAACCTTGGTCATAGATAAATTGAGCAGCAGCAGCGGCTTTGCATAATTGTTTTAAATCGGTTGTATCTCTTTGTGCCCATGGTTCATTGGCATCACCGTAGGGGGCGGCGATTGCTGCAACAATTATGGTCGCAACTCCACCTGGCGGTAGGTCGAAGGGACCGGTGCATTGGATAAATCGTTTGTCTGCCGGACTTTCATCTATGGAGTCATAAGGGGAATACACTAAAGTCCGATAGTCATAACCAGCCATAGTTAAATATTGCTCGCCATCGCGCGCCGGGTCAATATCAATTGTAAATTTCTTAAACGATGTTAATCCTAAGAGTGTGCCATCTGGTCGACGCGGTCCTTCGAGGAATTTGTAAGCGACTACGCCCGGCACACCGGTTTGCCAAGTTGTACCAGTTGCTTCGGCATTGTCATTGTCACCGGCGAAACCAACATTTCTAATCGTGTCGCCGCCAATGAATTTATTAAGAATCAATCCGACCATATCGTCAGAAGCACTGCCGATGTCCGGGTCCATACAGGCGCCAAGATAAGTGTTTTTAATCGTGTCCGTGGCATTGACATTTTTAACCTTATAAATTATGAAAAAGATGTCTTGATTTGAAGGATAATTCCAGGCATAAATTGTCTGATAAACTTCGATACCTAAGGGGCGACCAGGAGCAGTATGATAATCTGGATGTAAGTCACAGTAGACACACCACATATCTTGTAAAGAAAAACTCCTTTGCGGTACCAGCGTGGTGTCGTAACCAAATCGTGATTGTGGCGGTGGCCAATCAGTGGGATATTTATAAATTCGGTCAAGCGCATTGCCGGTACCTTCTTCCCAATAAGCAGCCGGTGTTGGGAAAAATTCTCCTTGACCAGTATTAGGATTATAGCCAACAGTAACAAAAGTATCAGCTCCTAAAATTGCACCAACCCAAGGACCAGCGCCAAAGATATAAAAGTTGCGATAGGGAAAAGGCCAATAACCACCAGCAATATCACCGGTTGATGAGGTCTGAATGCCATAACGTCCTTCATTATAAAATGGAACCCGCCAACGGTTAATGTCAAGCCATTTAACATCACGAATTCGAGGACTGGTTTGTAATGGAAATAATGTTTTGGCAGTTATAATATTCACAACAAGCAATATACCAATTAGGCATAAAAGATATTTTTTAAGTTCTAATTTTTGTGTGAGTTTCATTGTTTCCTCCTAAATTTCTAAACTGATCCCAAAGCGGATTTTTCGTGGTGGTCCGTAATAAGTTGGGATATTGTAACGGTCATTGTAAGCATCCATATAAGATTTGTAATATTCATAGCGGGTGATAACGCCATCATGATTGAAATCACGAGCCGGATGATAGTAATATTCGCCGATTCTCATTACGGCTAACCCAGGATAAGACAAATCGTTAATTGTAATTCTTCGACCGCGGTCATTTGGACTACCGGTGCAGGCAAAGACATTGGTTACGATTTCAGCATTGAGGACATTGGTAATATCACAGAATAAAGTGATATTGAAGTTTTTTATCTTAATTGCTTTATTAATTCGGGAATCAATTGAAAATGAACCGGGCATACGTGCAGAGTTTTCATCGGCAATTGGGGTGCTATTATCTTTGACATCGGTTGGCGTATATGGTAAACCCGAATGGTAACGAGCCAAAAGTGAGGCATCAAAATCCCTTAACGGAATTAAAATGAAATCGGTCGGGAATGCTAAGGTGAAATCAAAGTTTGCTTGATGACGAATATCGTGGTCTAACGGCACATCAATTTGAATTGGATAATCGCGATAATATTGCGCAGTTGGCGTCGCCGCTGTGCCCTTGGCAATTTGATAAGTATAAGATGCTGATGCTCGCCAGTAATTGCTTAATTGTTTTGAGAATGTGAACTCAGCGCCCATTATTCGGCCATATTCAACATTGGTATACATTGTGTAAGTAGGAATTGTTTGCACTGCTCTGGTTCCAGTTAAATCAAAGACATCTTTATAATAAGTAGTCATATCAAAGGCAAAGATATCGCTGAGTTGGGCATCAAAACCCATTTCATAAGCAATAGTTTTTTCGGCATCTAAATTGGGATTGCCGGCAAAGATATTGGGTCGTCGTTGGATATCCATTGCGGTAAATTCGCTGTTGCTATACAAATAATCAAATGTTGGCGTTTTGAAGAAATGCCCATAAGAGAAGCGGAATTTTATGCGCTCAGTTATCGGGAATGAAATACCTAATCTTGGCGATAGACGGAATTTCTTTTTGGTCGGCACCATTAAATCTGCAACTTTATAGGTGCCGCCAATACTATCCGGATACAGTCTTCGGTTAATCCTTGGGTCAAGGTAATCAAACCGAACACCGCCACGCACAACTAAATCTTCAAAGTCAGCCCGGTCTTGGATATAGGCAGCAAAGGTAGTTGGGTACACATTATAATATTCCCAGAACGGATTAGCATCATAAGGCATCTGGTTATAATATTGGACTAAATTATATCTTGAAATCTCAAAGCCAGTTTTAAATTCATGGATTTTATTTGGAGTCCAGGAAATATCGCCTTTAAGATATTTGTTAAATGTTGCCCAATAGACAAAATAATAGTGGCCAGCACCGATGAAAATTCCAGGAACGCCATAGGGATTATTATTAGTATAATCATAAGTTTCATAACCTAAGCCTTTGACACCCGGAATATACAATATTGTGTCACGGCCATCAGCAGTTTTTGCATGATAAATTACGGTATCAGCAGGATTACCGGTTGGTTTGTATCCTTGATACATATCAAGAACTGCAGCCTTGCCTTTTAGACCTCGTGGATTATGAAATACCCAATCTTCGCCCATAAATAGATAACGGTCCCAGATACCGGATTTACGGAGAAAGCCCCAAAAGCCAGTAGTATCAGCTGCTTCTAATTCAAAATCCCTTGGCGCTCTTAGAACTTGATTACTGAAATACCCGGTCTTTAATGTCCAAACTAATTGAGGAGATAACATTTGATTAAGATGGAAATTAAACTTATTGTTTCGGACCCGAGTTGCTATCCATCCTCGTAACCAATATCGCCAAGTATGAGAATAACTATGCCATTGATATTCGGAAAGGTGACCATCAGCAGTTAATTTTAGTCCTTCTCGAGTTAAAGCAAATGTCTTAGGAACATTATAAGTTAGTTTTGCTTCACCGGTATATTCGCCCCGAGGTGCTGGGATTTTATATTTGGCATCGGCATTATCATCGGTTTTGAAATATTGGGTAGATAAGAAATAGCGCATTCGGTTATAAAATGGGATCGGTCCGCCTAATGTCCAAGATAATTGATTGTAACCAAAATTTAGATCCGGATTTGGGAACATCTCATCAGTAGTGTATTTGATTTTAGTGCTCGTCTTTGTTCCACCTTCTTTAGTAACTGCTTGGACAATACCTGACATTGCTTCACCATATTCTGGGTCAAATGAACCAGTAATCACAATTACTTCGGAAATTGCATCAGTTGTTGGTTTTGGACTTGCCCACATTGTGCCTAAGGTTGCATCGCGAGCAGCAACACCATCAATTAAATAAGAAACATCATCAAATCGTCCGCCACGGATATGGGTCCAGCCGCGACGTTCATCTTGAGTAACACCGGCTTGAAGACTAACAATTTGAGTCAGAGCATTAACAGGTAAACGATTAAACTCTTCGGATGAAGCGGTCCTAGTTGTCGCAACGGCAGTTCTTATTACCATTTCTCTTTCAGCTTCGATGATTACTGGTTTTTCAATCATTATTGTGGTCGGCTTTAGTTTGAAATCAACTGTGACCGTTTGGTCGATAATTACTAATACATCTTTAACCGTCACTGGTTCAAAACCGATATAAGATGCGGTAACATTGACTCGGCGAGAAGGAACATTGGTAATTAAGTATCGTCCATCATTATCAGTTGCGGCACCCAGTTCGGTGCCTTCGACAACGACATTAACACCGCTTAACGGCTCGCCAGTTTGGGCATCAGTAACGCGGCCAATGATTCGGCCGGTTTCTCCAGCATATAGCGTTGTTAGCATCACCCAGGTAAATATCGCTATGAAAATACCCAATTTATGACTGGCAAGATAGTTTTTTATTTTCATTTTTAACCTCCTATATTTATTGTGTTACCTTTATTGGTAATGACCATAGTAATGCTTGATATTCGCTCGGCTTACACAAACCTTGCCATGGGACAATTTCTAACATCAGATGTTTCCAACCAGCATTCCATCCCAAATAGGTTGTGGTAGCACCAGCCAAATTCAAATCATAACGATTGCCATTGCAATGCAAAAAGCCAAAAGATTCAGTTGGATAATAGTAAATTATTCTTGTTCTTATCGTATCAGTGGTTGTAAAAGAGAGTATCGAATCGAGTTGATACATTCGTTGTACGCCATATTGGGTTGTATCTGGAGCAGGCCAAACTACAACATTCTTATTAGCAGTTGATAAACTACAGCCAGCATAGACATTATAATAGCCAAGATTGATATCAATGTCGTCAGGGTTGGGGATGAAAATTCGAGCACCGCCGGACATTTTCGTGAATTGCCAATTATTATCGACTTTTTCAAAATGTAGATACCGCAATGAAACTCCCTTAAAATTTTTCACAATCGTCATTGTCGTATCATAGGTGAATAAAGTGTCATATTGATTAGTAATTGTGTCAAAGCGGGTAATAGAATCGGGCTTAATAGAGATTGTGCCGGCAATGCTTTCAATAAGTAATACTTGAACTGTCGTATCTTTGATTGGTGTGAAAACATAGCATAGTTTGTATTTATTAGGGTCAATATTCCGTTTAAATGCTCGTGGCCAATAATGCTGTAAGTGGCGGATTGATTTCATATCTTCAATCAAGGCAGTTCGCACATTGCCAATAGCAAATGTAATATCATAATAATCATTTTCAAATTTCGTCTTGAGCGTATCTTCCCAGATTGCTAAAATACTGTGGATTTTAGTTGAATCTTCTTTAGTCCAGGTCCAGAATTGTTCGGGTGGCATGCGTCCGCAGCCAATAATCAAAGCGATTATTACAAATGCAAATAACCATAGACTTTTCATTAATGATTTATTTTTATTTAATGTCATTGCGCCTCCATTTATTTAATTGTGGCCTTTGTTAAATTAAACCAAGTCTTAAATGTCGTATCATTTCGGGTAAATTCCGACTCATATTTTACTAAACCGACTTTATCAGCATAATAAAAGTAAGAAGTAAGATTTCGGAATTTCCAGTTTTGTTGAATTTTCCAGACTTTTTGATAATTACCAGCTGGTACGGTCAGATCAATCTGTTCGGTTGGTTTATAAGTTATTGTATCATTATAAAAATATACCTTCCAGGTATTATCTTTTTTTAACGGATATTTTAATATTGTATCTTTTCCACGGTCAGAATAGACAACGATCGCGTCTTTTATTTCAACAACACGAACATCGCTGGAGGTTTTGACGGTATCACCGGTTAGATAACGGTAAGTAACGGTGTCGGTTTTTATTGTATAAACATTTTCTGTCGGATGTTTTGCCGTAACTTTCACGGTAATGAGATTTTTATAGATCGTATCGTTATTAAAAAATGTATAGCCAATGTATTCCCATTCATTATCAACTGTTAACGGATAATAGTCGTATGACTCAAATAAGTCGCAGGCGAAAAAAATTAATAGTGCGAGAATGGATAAAAACAACTTATTGTATTTTATCATTGAGCCTCCTTGTCTTATAATATAAATTTATATCGGAAATGACCTCGTCGGCGGTCAATTCTTGATAAAGAATATAAATCATAAAATATAATATTTAAGGATAATTTAATAAAATTTTATGAATTGTCAAGTAGTTTATATAAAATATCGGTCAAAAAAAACATTTAATCTGTAGGTAGATTTTTGCTCCACCATTTTTACTCTAATCCTTTATTTTCTTTGCGGAATTTCATCCGCATTAATAAGACAGGTTTTATTGCGCTGTGAATTACGGCAGCGGCGACTCCTCCCAATAATATCTCTTTTGTCAAAGAATAACCGTGTGACCCGATGACAATCATTGAACAATTCTTTCCGTAGCCGCGTGGGTAATTTCAATCGCCGGAATACCAAAGCGAAAATCAATTTCGGTCTTAAACCAATTCTTAATAAGCATTTGTTCTTGTTTTTGCAAAGCGGGCTGTATCAGTTTGAGAAGGGTATCAGCTAAACTGCTAACAACTCGTTGATTCAACAACAAACTGATACTGCTTCACGAGTACCAAGCGATTGAAGTTTTATAGTTATATTTATTTTATGCCATAAAAAACCAAGATTGGGTTTTTAGGCAAATTTTTACCAGCAAGAGCATTACTGGTACTTCAATAAGAACGCCAACAACAGTGGCTAATGCGGCACCTGATGATAAACCAAAAAGCATAGTCGCAGTTGCAATCGCTACCTCAAAATGATTGGATGCGCCAATCATTGCTGAAGGTGCGGCATCAGCATACTTTAATTTTAATAATTTAGCAAGTCCGTATCCAATCCAGAAGATAAGATTGGTCTGGATAAAAAGAGGAATCGCTATCCAAAGAATCGTTAATGGGTTAGAAAGAATCACATCACCTTTGAATGAAAATAATAAAACTAATGTGACAAGTAAGGCAATAACAGTAATTGGTGTAAGAAAATGAAGAAAACGGGTTGTAAACCAAACTGGTCCTTTTAAAGCGATCAGCCATTTACGAGAAAAATATCCGGCAATAAGTGGTAATGCGACATATATTGCAATGGAAAGAACTAATGCTTGCCAAGGAACTGGTAATCGTCCAACACCAAGTAAAAAACCACCTAACGGCCCATAGAGTAAAAGCATTGTCAGAGAATTGATAGCGACCATTACTAAAGTATGACCATCATTACCTTTTGCTAAATAGCTCCAGACTAAAACCATTGCGGTGCAAGGTGCAATGCCTAATAAAATGCAACCAGCAAGAAAACTACGCCATAATGGTACCTCAAGCATTTTCATACCATTTATAAACACTACTTTACCAATACCATAAGTTGAACCAATTGATAAGTCAAGACCTAATGGCATTTTTACATAATCAATTGCATTAGTGCCGATAAAGGTTCGAAACAAAATACCGAGAAAAAGTATTGCAATCGCATACATTGAAAAAGGTTTAATTGCCCAATTAACAAATAGAGTTAAACCAACTGGTTTAGCACTTCGTCCGGCTTTCAAAACTTCGGCAAAATCAATTTTAACCATTATCGGATACATCATAAAAAAGAGACAAATAGCAATTGGAATTGATATAACAGGTGCTTCTCTGACATATATTGAAAGTTGGTCAAGGCTTTTTGCAAAATTAGGTGCGAATTTACCAAGTAAAATTCCTACTAAAATACAAAGTAGAACCCATAAAGTTAAGTATTTTTCCCAGACACCCATACTTTTACTTTTTTCACTTGACATAAGCACTCCTATTCTTTTATGCTGTCCATATCAGATAAATGCCACCAAATATTACTAAAACTCCACAAATCTTCTTTACAATCATAATACCCTTAGATTTTTCGCTCCAGTGCAGATAGTGTTCGATAATTTCAGTGAATGTTCCTGCGGCAACAATAACTGAACAGTGACCGATACCGTAAATTAATAATAATAATACTCCATAGAAAAGTTGCGTTCGAGCAATGCTAAATGTAATAGCAAGCATTGGTGCCATATAG
>JBDRUR010000018.1:0-22690 GCA_039801485.1 Caldifarciminota bacterium | reverse complement strand
TATCTACCAATACTTAATCGGATATTTGGAATTAATCTATTTATGTATTTTACCACCTGGTATTCAGTTTGGGAACGAGCTTATGCTATACAAATTCATGCAATTATCGGTAGTCTAATCGGACTCGGTTTCTATCATTATTTTGGATTAACAAAAAAGTGGTGGTTGTTATTCTTTTTTATTATCGGTATCTTATACCACGAATTAGTCGACGGTTTAGTTCTGGTGATGATGTATTTCCCAAGATTGTCTTGGATTAAATTCTTGAGTTTAAATTTTTATACCGTGACTTTACCATTATTGCTAATTGTCGGCTATTTACTACTTGTTATTGCTTATCAGCAAACCAAAAATATTTTATTAAAAACTCAGGAGGCGTTATGAAAAAAATATTGATAGCCATTGTCTTATTATTATTGGCAAGTTTATGCTGTGCCAAAAAAGAAAAAGCAGGTTTGAAATTAATTGCGTTAAACTGGACTGATAACGAAGTCTGTCAGTATCAAGTGCTGATTGCCGATCAAGTGTCCGGAACTTATAAGACAATTATTAAATTAGCTAAAATTAATGAAGTGCCGGTTATCGAATTAAATGCGGTAACTGATGTGAAATCAGTAGTTGGCGAGGCACAGGATATCGCAACTGTCACATTTCGCCGAGATAACCTTCAACCAATCAGCGCTAACCGAGAAATGACCAGCAAAGGCACAAAATATTCTTCAACGATAAATTATACAAAGAGCAACGCGTCAATCAAAATGTCAACGCCGATGGGCGAAAAGTCGCTTGACTTGCCAATTACCGCTAATCATTATGATAACGATGAAGTAACAACCCTGCTACGCGCAGTTGACCTAAAACAAAATGAAGAAAAAGAAATTAATGTTGTTTCGGGTTTAGCCGGCAGCGTCATTCCGATTAAAATCAAGGCACTCGGCACCGAAAAACTAACAGTGCCGGCTGGTGAGTTTGAATGTAATAAATATCAACTAAATTTAGTTGGCAGGCAACTTAACATCTGGTATGAAAAAACCGATGCTCGGCGAATGATAAAATACCTTGATGTCGCCTCAAATATGGCGATGGAACTTGTACCATAAAAACTAATAAGTAAATAACACTAATAGCGATTAATTTATCTTGCTATTAAACGCAAATATTGATTAATCAGGCTATCTTATAGCATCGTATTCCAAAGAACCTTCCATTTTTTAATATTTTGAGGGTCTTTGGCATAAACAATCATTGCGCCCATTAGATGGCCATCATCGTATATCACCAGTAATTTATCTTCGGAAATGAATTTTATATTGCGTTCAGACCAGCAACCCCAATTTCCACCCAGAACCGGTTTGGCTTTGATTAGTTTGGAAATTTCAGCATTACCGACAATTGTTTTTACAATCAACAGTTGTTTTTCGGTATAGGTGGGTTTATAAGGTTTTAGGCTGTCAATTTCCATTTGCAAACTACCAATATGCTCTTTAAGTGCTTTTATTTCTTGTTTTGCTTGGCGAATTGATATTGAGTAGGCAACAAGCATCGCTAAAAGTCCAAGATTGATAATTATTGAGATAAACAACCAAACAAACAAAGTCTGTAAACGGCGATTCTCTTTCATTTTTGCTCCTTTTAAAAATCACCTGTACTTCATAGTAAACGATTATGGTAAATATTCATATTTGATATTTTTTATTCCCCAGAAAATATTGGTTTTAATTCTGGGGTCTTTTTTATATAACTGATTAAGAAACCTTCTGATTTTCATCCGATTACTTTCTTTTTCATAAGGACATTTATTTTTTATCTTCGGCAAATGATAGTATTGGGCATACTTGAGAATTAACTCTTTGTCAAAAAAGTATAATGGCCGGATGATAAAAAATTTACCTTGAAAAAAACTCTGTTTTGGGACAAAAGTTGTGGTTTCTGATGCGTAAAAAAGGTTTAAGAAATAAGTCTCATTAACATCTTCTAAATGATGAGCAAGTGCGATTTTTTTTATATCGTATCTGTCGGCAATTTCAAACAACCGTTTCCTTCGTTCCCGAGAACAGAAGAAGCATCTTTTCACTCGATGATTCTGCTTTATCTGTTCAAATTTCTTTTCGACTGCGATCTTTGAGATTAAATACTTGATTTTTATAGAATTGAAAAACTCTTCAATTTTTCTTGTTTGCCATTCAGCAAAGCCGGGGTGAATATGGACCGCTAACAAATCCCAGTTTTTTTGTTTTCGCTGATTATAATAATAGAGTAAATGTGTCAAAACTAAACTATCAACCCCACCAGATACCGCAATTAATACCTTTTCATTATCCGCTAAAAGTTGATACTGACTAATTGCCTTATTTAAAAAACAAAAACACTTCTTATTTAGCCAACCATTAGCCATTGGTCATAAACTTTCGATTAATTATTAGCAGACAGCAAGGTCTATTTTTACTCCTGGATATTTTCTAAGTTGTTCGTAAAACATCTGCTGAATTTCAGCAAGGCGTTCTGGGGTTTTAGCTTCAAATCTTAAAACTAAAACCGGTTGGGTATTTGATGCCCGCACTAACCCCCAGCCATCAGGAAATATTACTCGGACACCATCAATATCAATAATATCAGTAATTTCAGCTTTACCTAATCTTTTGTGTTCACGAAAATAGTCTCGAATTGCCTTGGTGATTTCAAATTTGGTCTCATCCGGACAATCAACCCTGATTTCCGGTGTTGAATAATAATATGGTATTTCAGCAACCAGTTTTGAGAGTGGTTTTTGGGCATCGGATAAAATTTTTAACAGTCGTGCCGAGGCATAAATTGCATCGTCAAAGCCGTAATAGTCATCAGCAAAGAACATATGTCCGGACATTTCACCGGCGATTGCCGCACACTCTTGTTTCATCTTTGCCTTTATCAGCGAATGACCGGTCTTCCACATTAACGGGGTTCCACCAAGCGCTCTTATATATTCAACTAGACCTTGTGAACATTTGACCTCAAAAACGATTTTGGCTTCAGGTTGAGATTTAATAATATCTTGGGCAAAGATTGCTAATAATTTATCGCCCCAGACAATCTCGCCATTCTCATCAATACAACCAATCCGGTCAGCATCACCGTCATAACCAATGCCCAAATCAGCATCTAACTCTAAAACTGCACTCTTTAAATCTTTCATATATTCAGGAATTGTTGGGTCGGGTAGATGTGCCGGAAATGTGCCATCAGGATTGATATTAATAAATACCGGTTCGATACCCATTTTTGAAAACAACTCTTCGATTACAACCCCAGCGGTGCCGTTACCCGGGTCAAAAACAACTTTCAAACCACTTTTGATTTTTATCTTATTCAAGATCATATTAATATAATCAGGAATCGGATTTAATACCGAGACTTTACCTTTGCCGGACAAAAAATTTCTGCTTTCAATTATTCTTCTTAGATTTTGGATTTCTTCACCGTAAATTGTTGTCTTGTTAAGGCCGATTTTAAAGCCATTAAACTCTGGTGGATTATGACTACCGGTTATCATCATCCCGGCATTTTTATCATAATGAAAAGCTGAGAAATAAAAGACCGGCGTCGGAATTAGACCCAAATCAATAACATCACAACCAGTGCTAAGAATCCCGTCAATTAAAACATCACGAATGCGTTCGCTCGACAATCGCACATCGCGTCCAATTAGCACTTCAATCGTCTTAAGTTTTGACTCTTGGGTTTTAAGTTTATTCTGCACATAACTGCCGTATGCCTTGCCAATTAAAAAAACAACATCGTTGGTCAAATCTTTATCGGCAATGCCCCGAATATCATATTCTCGAAAAATTTGTGGATTTAACATAGTTTAATTTATCCTGTTAAAATCCAAAAGTCAAGAGTGCAATGTGTTCAAGAGATACTATATCGTTTAGGAAAATTAATAATAGATTTTTAAGTTAGCCAAGATTATTTTTAAACATTTATTCAAAGACATTATATCAACTACAACCCTTATCAATTAACTAAGAAAAATTAAAATAATTAAGAATTTTGGTCCATGTTCTATTAGTCCGGATAACCGTATGCCTTTTAATTGAAAATTTCTTAAAAAAATGCATTTTTCCTTACTTACATTCTTAATCCCGTGCTTAACCCAATTCTCAACGCGCTTCTGAACTTAATTCTTAAGCCGATGCTCTTTTCCATCCTGAGATGGTTTCTGATGGGTTAGCTGACACATATCCTGACAGGTATCTAGCATCTTTGGCTTTCAACAAGTTATCACTCTATTAAGGCTTTGTTTCTTCTTACAGCTCTTTGAATTATTTAGCGCCCGAACTCCATTCCCTGAATCTATTTGGGTCTTATCTCTGGACAGTATCTCTAAATTTGATGTAAATCTTCTTTTCTTTTCTTTAATACATTGGACTCGTTCTTGTTATAAAACGATTCAACAGAAATCAACTCAATATCTGGTTTTGACAGTATCAACACTGATATTGCATTATAAAACACTTAACTAATTTAATATCAAAATTCTTCGGATTGTGCTCGAACCTTCCGCGCTCATTTTTAGAAAGTAGATACCTGTGGATAATTTCTTATTTGCCTGAGTTTCCCCGTTCCAAAGTACTTGATAATTGCCGGGTTTATGGACACTATTAATCAGTTCGCCCAGATTTTGTCCTAAGACATCAAATATTTGAATGCAAACTTTTGTTTCTTTACTAATTGAATAGGTTATTAGCGTCTGGTTTGAAAATATATTAGGCATTACTGATAAAGCAATCTTGTTATTTAAGTCGATTTTTTGGTTTTCACTAACGCTACTACTTAATACCACAACATCGTCAATCATACTATATTCGCCCCAACCATTAGCAGTGTTATAACCTTTGACTCGGTAAAAATAGCGTCCAGGTTCATTGACCGTGATGCTACAAAAAGTATCAGTAATCGCTGATGAGATGATATTGGTATTGGCAAATAACGGCACTGGATAAACATCATCAAGATAAAAACCATTTTTCAAAACACCGTCATCAGTCATAACCCGAAATTGGATGTAAACAGATTTTCCAACATAAGGTTCTAATGAATACGCCTTGCGACGCCAACTCATCGCAGTGTCGGTCATTCGTTCCCCTAATTGAAACCACTCCCGCGTATCAAATGAGACTTCGGCAACTGCAACATCATAGTTTTTTTCTAAATTATACCAACACCAAAATATCAGTGAATCACCGGGTTGAACTAAATAAGGATAGATAGTACGAATGTAATTAGAGATATTATTAGCAGAATCCGAATACATACTATAGGCGCCCGAATGCGCTCTTCGGGTGGAATGTTGAAAACCACGAACCAACCAAGCCGATGTGCCTTGTTCAAAACTATCGGTGATAACGCTATAACCTTTTAACTCTTGAACCTGCCACATTGTTGGTTGAGTCCATTCAATATTTTTCGGTTTCCAATAGATGGCAAAATTACTGGTAGCGCTGGTTTCAGGCACGACGATTTTTGGCGGCGGCACTGCTGGTTTTACTAAAATTCTTACACTGTCTGAAAAATTTGCTAAAAAATAAATTGCCTTAAAGTTCTGTCGACAGATGTGGTCAAGTTGCGAAACTGGTTGATAAAATGAAGTGCCGACTTCATTAGTAAAAGCCAGACAAGGCACACCATTAACAAATCGGTTCCAGCCATATATCCAGTCGTCGGCACCACTTGATACCGGATATAATGAGGTGCTTTGTTCTGGCGTGTAATAACCACCACTTAATGATTGAATCATATTTGCCATTGTCGTGCCAATTCTGACATATAAGGCATTGTCCGGCGTTGGAATTGCCTGAAATCCCCAGGGCCATAAGACTAATTCCGAATAAGAATGAAATGAATGCGAAGTGTTGATATTATGCGTTCGAAAGAAATTAACAACATTCGTAATTTCCGGACTGGAGGCGCCAAAACCACCCATAAAAGTCTCGGACGATGGATTATGTGAACTCTGTGCCCCGGACGTTAAGGCACCCCAAAAACCATACCGATTAGTATCGCAGGCACCAAGATAATTCCGATTCAAGTCAGTGCCAATGACACCGTAGAATGGTTGACGATTTTTTCGCCACGAGCGTCTTTGCGGATAATCATAATAATAGCCATCGGGATTAATTACCGGAAAAACCCAAATCTCATGATTGTTTACCAAATCTTGTATTGCAGGAGAAGAGTTATAAGCACGCAATATACTGTCAGCAAAGAAAAGACAGACTTCGATTGTCGCCCATTCTCGGGCATGATGCAAACCACAAATAAAAACACCCGGTTCGTTAGGTTCAGAAACCGATGGGTTATCTGATATTTTAACACCGTACATCTGACGATTCTCATAAGACAATCCCAGACTATCCAAGACGCATAAATTAGGATAAGTTAAAGTTAAATTCCTTAAAAAAAGATTAACCGAATCTAAACTGCGGTATTGGCCGCGTAATTCATATTTCAAACTATCTAAATCTGAAACGACAACCTCATATTTTAAACCCGAAGACAAGACAATTGGTAAATCTCCGTCGCTAACAATTAAATCATAATACTCATTTAATCTGGCACCAGCAATCTCAATATTAGCAGACTTAAAATCAATATGCGACTGCAATTGTTGATAGCTTTTAACATAAACCCGAACAATCATCAATCGCTCTGGACTCTCACTAAACGATAAGCTAATGAGTATTAAAATAGAAATAAATATAAAAACAATGACCTTCATAAATATTTCCTTTCTATAAATCTATTATGTTAATAATTATACCCTGAAATTTAAGTTAAGTCAAATATCTACTATTAACGGCAACTTAACAAACAAAAACTCCAGCGGCAGGACTCGAACCTGCAACCCTCCGGTTAACAGCCGGATGCTCCACCATTGAGCTACGCTGGAAATTATCAATTATATTAATCTATATTTTGTTTCTGTCAATAGCTACTGGACGATTGCAAATTTCTTTAAGTGTTGTCCAAAACTTGTTTTCAGCACCGCAAAATAAAGACCGCTACTAACTTTCTTACCTAATTCGTTCTCACCATTCCAGTATGCACCAATATTTTCTAATTCGGTAATATCGCCATCAACACCGTAACGACCAGGACCAGGAAGATGTGTTATATTTAAGTTAATTCTCTTTACTAACTCGCCACTAATTGTATAAATCTTTATCTCTGCCGATGCCGGCTTTCTCATTAGTAATAATGGAAAATAGATACGCCCCTGTTCTTTGATGATTAATGGATTAGGATAGGGACTGCCAAGTTGGTCAGATTCATATGCTGTTCGTCTCGGAGGAAAAACTTTAAATAATGAATCAATGTTAGGTACGCCATATCCTAAAGTACAATTGGGTATGTTATTACTAGCAGTTGTGAATAGAGCAAATTTAACTGAATCGGCATTCCATTCCGGATGAGCTTCTAAAATGACCGCACAGCAACCGGCAATTAAGGCAGTAGCACAAGACGTTCCAATGCTACCTTCATAGGAATCAAAAGAATCTGGCGCAACCACAATTGCTGTTTCGGCCAATGCAACTAATTCAGGTTTTATTCGACCATCATAAGTAGGACCAATACCTGTTCCTCGCCAGGGCAAAAAAGATTTGGTTACACCACCGGCGGTAATAATGCCTTCAGCGTCACCAGGCGCAACGATATAACGCGTTGGCCAAGGAAAATTAATAGTGTCTCGGTTGCCCATGGCACTGACGACAATTACTCCTCTCTTTGCTGCCAGCCCAGCTGCAATTGAGATTGGAATAGTTTTGCCATCAAAATCTTTGTCAACATACCAACTACGATATCCTAAAGAACTCGAGATGATTTGCACCCCTTCCCGCTCTGCCCATTCTAATGCCTGAACCCAGATATCTTCTTCAGTAATTGTCTCATATTGCCAACCCGATTTTGCCTTATACAATTCGGTTTTAGCAACTAATAGATCAACACCCGGTGATGTGCCAATAAGCGCATAAGGTCGATAACCAGCAATAATTGATGCCATCCTCGTGCCATGATTTGGTTGTTCTTTGTAATCTTGTAAAGAGTCATAATCGGTATTACCGTCGCCTCTTTGTATCCACATAACCAATGGTTGGTTATTCACAATATTAATTCGCGGTAAATAACAGAATTTATCAGCAATAACAACCGGGTCAAACCAACTATTACCAAAATCTGCTGATTTGGTAAGATAAATGTCTCCTTGCATTTCATAAGTGATGTAAATCGTGTCGTTAACTGCTATTGAAAAGTCACCTAAAGAAAACAAATCCGATGTCACTGTTTTTTTATCGCTCCAACTAAAACCACCATTGGTTGATTTTCTAAAAGACAATTTTACAAATGGCGCTGACGAGTAATCTTTATAAATCAAATAAATTGTGTTCCCGATTACTTGAGATTTTATTGCCCCGGCAAAACTATCAACTATTGGTTGCAAACTAAATGAATTACCGTTATTTACAGAATTATAATGAAATATTTTTTGCGAATGTTGACCAGTAGCAAATACCTCAATTTCACCTATTGAGTCAACAAGCACGCACGGACTGATTATTGGCTCAGATAAACTCGCGATTAACATCGGGGTTGGATAAAGTACCGGTGTAATATAATAAACACTTGCTTTGCGAAAATATAAATTCGAATCAGAATTAGTATAAACAATATAAAGATTAGTATCTTTTACTGTCAGATTAGGATTTTTACCAAATCCAAGGTCAGTAGTAACAGTTGAGGGTGTTGTGTTGATAAAATATTTTAAGTAAAGCCGAGTTATTGGTAAATTAGGTGCTTGAGGCAATAAATCCTGCCAAGCAACATACAACACTGAATCTTTACCGGTTATGGATACAACTGGGATTGCCATATTGTAAGTGGCAGTCAGAAAAGTCAACTGCGGAGTCGACCAGGTCTGCCCCTGATTAAGACTATAACTATAAAACAGACCCTTATAAACTGGGCCGGATAAATTTAGTAAAGTATCACCAGCATAAAAAATGAATAATCGGTTATTCGCTGTTTGGAAAAATTGCGGACTCTGAGTTAAATTTACATTCCTGAGATTAGAAATTGGTTCGATAGAATTGTTTCGATACTGAAAAAAGTTATCCCCACTAAGAAAATCATGCTCTTGAAAAATTTTGAGATGAGTTAACGCACTGTGTTTTCGTTTTAAACCAGTATCAAAAATTGCCAACTTTACTCTTGAGCCAGTATATCCTTGAAAAAACACTGATGGTACACCCATCATTGCATTCTGCTGATATGTCAGTCCATAAAAACTGGTATCGGGTTTTTTAGACTTTTTATCACTATCGAAAATATTTATGCCGTCAACAAGATACTGGGTATCACTGGCAACAGCAGTTAGGTTATAAACAAAAGGCAAATTGTAAATTCGCTCAACTAAAGCCGGCGATATTTTAAAACTAGCAGCATTTAGCCAACAAGAAACTGTTCGTAATTCCGCACCCAGATTTACAATTTCATCAACATACTTTTGATAAACCGGTAAATCATCGAAATCAAAAACTTTGCCCGTATAATTGAGTCTTCTTTGAATTGCATCTTCGCTTAGATAAGGTGTATAGTTGTTGATAATTTGGTAATACTCTGACTCAGTTCTAAACCCCTTATCAGTAAAATAAACCCAGACAAGATTGTTATCAACTTTAGGTAATTGTTGCTTAATTGGTGGGCGATAAAATGGTGTGTTTAAAAAAATAAGAATGGTTAATAATATGTTCATATACTCTCAGGAATAAATTTAGTTAAAAATCCGCTTAAAAATACAAAAAATAATGAGAAGATGATAATTAGTCCGATATTAATCACTCCTAAAATTAAGCATGTTCTGCCAATTTTTTTTGCCGATTCTGAAATGCTTGCTTGATTTAAAATAATCCCGAAGATAATGCCAAAAAATGGATAGATAAGTGAGAAGACATATAGCCAGACAACATTAACTAAATAGAGAATATCAATAAGCGTGGGAAGACGTTCTGATTGTTTAATTATCATTTCATTTAATTGATTAGTTGGACTTTTTATTTCTTCCATGTTGTATGCCTCCATAAATAACACTATTTACAAAATACCCCGTAGAGGAATTGAACCTCTAACCCACGGATTAAGAATCCGTTGCTCTACCAGGTTGAGCTAACGGGGCATTAAAACCATTATCCGCGCCCGGCGCGACTCGAACGCGCAACCTACGGGTTCGAAGCCCGGCACTCTATCCAATTGAGCTACGGGCGCAAAATTATTAGCAAGGTGAGTGACGGGAATTGAACCCGCAACATCCTGAGCCACAGTCAGGTGCTCTTACCAGGTTGAGCTACACTCACCAATTTTTCTACGCGCCTGAAGGGATTCGAACCCCTGACCATCGGATTAGAAATCCGATGCTCTATCCAACTGAGCTACAGGCGCCATTTTGTACTCGGGGAGACTGGATTTGAACCAGCGACCCCCACGTCCCAAGCGTGGTGCGCTAAACCAAGCTGCGCTACTCCCCGTTAACACATTTATTAAAATATAACCTCAGAAATTTAAGATGTCAAGAAACTTAAAATTCAATAATCAAATAAATTGACAAGTTGCTATTAATTGCCGAGTTTCATAAAGATTTACCTTGACTTAATGAATTAACCTACCTATAATAGAATAATGAAAAATAAAGTTTCCGCGACGCTATTAAATCTAATTCAAAAGACGGTAGCCGCATGTGGTATTGAACTTTATGATGTTGAATTTAAAGGCAAAACTTTACGTGTCTTGATCCATAAGCCGTCAACCGAGAATAAATTAGCAAGGGATGGCGTCTCGGTCGAAACTTGTGCTTTTGTTTCGGAAAAACTTTCCCAACGACTTGATGCTGAAGATTTAATTTCTGGACAGTATTTTCTTGAAGTGTCTTCGCCGGGCATTGAAAGAAAACTACGAAATCCAAAAGATTTCCAACAAGTTATTGGACAACATGTCGCGATTTCAACCAAACAAGGTACTTTTAAAGGTAAATTGCTTTCAGTATTGGAAAACGGCATCAACATAAAAAATATTGTCGGTTCTTGTGGCAAACTGGATCAAGAACAATTCATATTTTTTAATGAAATTAAATATGCTCATATAATTATTTCAAATCAAGAACTATTTAAGGATAAAATTCTAACTGATTAGGAGTTAACAATGAATAGTAAAGAGATTTCCAATTTAATCACTCAGATTGCCCGCATTCGTAATGTTGACCGAACCTATGTTTCCGAAACATTGAAGATGGCAATAATCGCCGGGTTAAAACGACGATTCGGTCCTAAGGCTGAATTTGAAGTCGAAATCGACCCGGATGTAAGTTCAATTAGAATTTATATGATTAAAAAAGTGGTAGGAAAATTAGTTGACCCAGTAACAGAAATTGAAAAAAGTGAGGCGCAAAAAATAAAACCAGATGTTAAGGCTGGCGAAAAAATCAGAATTGAGATACCAATAACCGAAATTGGCCGTAGTGCAATTCGTCGTGCAACTGACGAACTAATTATAAAACTGAGAGAAGCAGAACGGAATAAATTATACGATGAATTTAATCGCAAGCGAAATGAAATTATTTCCGGAACAATTACTAAAATTAATAAAGATGAAATCACGGTTAATATTGGTTTAACTGAAGCGATTCTTTTAAATCGCGACCAATTAAAAACCGACCATTACCGTCAAGGGGCACCAATAAAGGCTTTAGTCACCAAAGTCGATAAGACGCCGATCGGTCCCCGAATTTTTCTATCTCGAACCCATAATGATTTTTTAAAAAAATTATTAACCAAGGAAGTACCTGAAATTCGAGAAGGTATCGTCGAAATTAAATCAATTGCCCGTTTTCCTGGTTTTCGAGCAAAAATCGCCGTTGCCAGTAATGATGAAAAAGTTGACCCAGTTGGTGCCTGTGTCGGCTACCGCAAATCTCGAATTCAAAATGTAATCAAAGAGTTATCCGGCGAGAAAATTGATATTGTCTTATACAGTAAAGACATCCCAACATTTATTAGCCGGGCATTAGCCCCAGCAAAAACCAAAGAAATATTCAAAGAAGGTGACAGTTATTTTGTAATAGTCCCGGACGATGATTTTTCAATTGCAATTGGCAAAAAGGGGCAAAATGTTCAATTAGCCGGAAGACTTGTCGGTGTCCAACTCGAAGTGCTAAAAGAATCTGCTTATCATGACCGGTTGTTGTACGCCAAAGCAAAAAATATATCGTTAAGAAATTTAGAATTATCAGATGAAGAGATTGTCAAATTGCAAGACGCACAAATTATCACGGCTTTTGATTTATTAAACACTTCAACTCAAGACATTGTGCAAGCCACTGGTTATGATTCCGAAAAAGTCGAGGAACTGAAAAAAATTGTTAAAGAAAGGCTACAATCTGATTCTAATTAATAAAAGCAAAAAGGTCTTATGAATTCGGCTGACAATAAAAAGAAACCAACCAAGAAATCAAAAGTCACTATCTCGGATAAACCACAATCAACCACAAAAATTAAAAAAAATAAAGCAGGGATAAAGGTCTTTGAAGCAGCCAATCGTTTGAATCTTTCGTGCGAAGCATTAGTAACAATTCTTAAACAACAAGGTCGCCCACCCCGTGGCTATACTTCTTTAATTACTCCCGAAGAATTAGAACTAGTAAAAAACTATATTCGAAAAGAAAAAATCGCTTATAAAGAATCCTTGAAGAAAAAGCAACCATCATCTGAAGCGCCAACAGTCACTGAAAAACCACCAGCCCCGGATATAAAAAAGGCTATTAAAGAAACCTTGGTGAAAATTGAACATCGAACACCAAAACCGCACTACCGTCATATCGAAAAGCCAGCACGAACCGAGCCAGTAGTTATTGAAAAAAGAATAAAGGTTGCCCCTTATGTTAGTGTTGCGGAATTGGCGCATCTGTTTAATATTTCTTCCGCTGAGATAATAAAAAAGTGTATAATGTTAGGTATGCCGGCAACTTTGAATCAACGACTCGACCCTGATACAATTACGCTTTTAGCTGACGAATTTAATGTCAAAGTTGAAATTGAAGAAGAAATCACTACCACTGAAATTAAGGGCGAAACGAAAGAACGACCACCGGTCGTAGTTGTTATGGGTCATGTCGACCATGGCAAAACTTCTTTACTCGACTATATTCGTAAGACAAAAGTTGCCGAAAAAGAATATGGTCGGATAACACAGCATACTGGTGCTTACGTAGTTAATTATAAGAATAAAAAAATAACTTTTCTCGACACACCCGGACACGAGGCATTCACGGCAATGCGTGCCCGTGGCGCGCAATTAACTGATATTGCGGTTTTAGTTGTTGCTGCTGATGACGGTGTAATGCCAACAACAATTGAGGCATTGAACCACGCCCGTGCCGCTGGCGTCGCAATCATTGTTGCCATCACCAAATGTGATTTAGCCAATACCAATCCTGAGATGGTAAAAAGTCAACTTGCCCAACACGGTCTGCGAGTTGAAGGATACGGCGGTGATACCTTATGTGTCTGCACATCAGTTCGAACTGGTATGGGCATCGAAGACTTATTAGAAGCAATCCTGCTCGTTGCCGAAGAACTAAAATTAACCGCAGTCTATGACGGACCGGCCAAAGGCGTGGTAATTGAAAGTCGAACCGAAAAAGGACGCGGTAATGTCGTTACGGTTTTAGTTCAACACGGCACATTAAAAAAAGGCGATATCTTTGTTTGTGGCAGTTTTTATGGTCGCATCCGAGATTTATTAACTGAAGACTTTGTTCGGATTGATTGTGCGACACCGTCAATTCCAGTCCAAGTTCTAGGATGTTCCGGGCTCCCTGAACCCGGTGACCGATTTGAAGTTGTTCCAGAAGAACGAATTGCACGTGAAATCGCTACCCGTCATGCACTGATAAAAAGGGATATCCGTCTTAAACACAGTGAATTAACCAAAATTACGCTGGAACAAATCCAACAGAAGATAATTGAAGGGAAAATTAAAGAATTAAAAATTGTGCTCAAAGCGGATACCTATGGTTCTGCCGAAGCGCTAAAAGATGCCTTGGAAGGCTTATCAATTGAAGAAGTCCGCATTCGTGTTATCCATTCGGGCATCGGTGCTATTACTAGTTCTGATGTTTTATTAGCAGAAGCATCAGAAGCAGTCGTTGTTGGCTATCATGTCAATGCTTTATCTGAAGCAGCAAAACTTGCCGAACGGGTCGGCGTTGAAATCAGATTATACCGAATTATTTATGCCGCCATTGATGATATCCGCGCAGCGATGTTGGGCCTTTTAGAGCCGGAACAAAAAGAGATAACTATCGGCAAAGCCGAAGTGCGCCAGGTATTTACAATACCCAAAGTTGGTCTGGTTGCCGGATGTTATGTAACCGAAGGAAAAATTACCCGCAATGCCTTAGTAAAAATATATCGAGATAATAAAGAAATCCTTAAAAGTAAAATTGTCTCGTTAAAAAGATTTAAAGATGATGTCAAAGAAGTTGAAGCTGGTTTTGAATGCGGCGTCGGTATCGAAAATGCAACTGATTTGGCGCCGAATGATATTTTAGAAGTTTATCAAATTGAGGAAGTCGCACGCGCACCATCAGTAACCGAAACCAAATCGTCAATTTAAATTCGTGGTCAGTTTCAAGTAAAGCTTATGTCAATTGGTTTGTTAATGATTGATTGTTTAATAAACAATAGTTTGTCGTTAAAAGAAAAACGGAGCGTACTCCAAAGTGTTATGCAAAAAATTCGCACTAATTTCAATACCGCCATTGCTGAAACCAATCATCAAGACCGATGGCAACGAACCGAATTATCGATTGTGTTAGTTAATAATGATTGGAAAATGATCGAACGCAATTTTCATAAAATTATTCAATTTTTGGAAAAAGACCACCGAATTACTATTCTAAATTATGAAGCAAAATCTATTTACTAATAAAATGACCAAAAAAGAGTTGTCACCCCACACTTGATGCGTGGTCTCTGGGTTGCCGCAATGACGAGATTCTGAATCAAGTTCAGAATGACAGAAGTCAAGCACAGCATGACAAAAAAAAGAATTGTCAGTCAAGCAAAGTTAAAAATTAAAGATATTATTAAAAAGGCATTAGCTGAAGATGTTGGTCGCGGTGATATCACCACGAAATTAATCGTGTCAAAAGACTCTTTTTCAGAGGCACAAATCGTTGCCAAACAGGCTGGTATTTTGGCAGGTAGTAAAATAGTTCAAGAAGTTTTTAAAATGCTAAGCCCCAAAATTAAAATTAGATTCAATTTAAAAGAAGGTGAAAAATTCCAATCCGGTGACATCATTGCGGAACTAGAGGGCCCAACCCGAGCAATCTTAACTGGGGAACGCACAGCACTCAATTTTCTCTGTCGATTGTCCGGTATTGCGACATTAACCAGAAGATTTGTTGAGAAAATCGCCGGTACTAATGCAATAATTCTTGATACTCGCAAAACTACCCCTAATTTAAGGATATTAGAAAAATATGCAGTAAGAATTGGTGGCGGTCAGAATCATCGTTTCGGGCTTTTTGATATGATCCTTATTAAGGACAATCACATTGTTGCTGCGGGTAGTTTGATTAATGCAACTAAAACTGCTCAATTAAAAAATAAGGCAAGATTACCAATCGAGGTCGAATGCAAAAACATCTCAGAAGTCAAACAAGCACTGTCATTAAATGTGCCATGGATAATGCTTGACAATATGAATTTGAAGCAGATTAAGCAGGCAGTTCGATTATGTCAAGGAAAAAGCAAATTAGAAGTTTCCGGTGGCGTTAATTTAAAAAATGTCCAAAAGATTGCTGAAACCGGGGTTAACTATATTTCGGTCGGGGCAATAACTCATTCCGCACCGCATATTGATATTTCATTAGAAATTAAGAAGTGTAAAACTCAAAAATATTCATCTTCCCTGCGCTAACCGAACAGCAAGGAATTTGGGCAAACCGGCCGCAATAATCTTTTTTTGGGTAAGAGTAATATCATAAGATATTCGATACATTTCAAAAATTTTATTATCAACATCAAATAAAGAAACACAGGCGCGACTATCGCCATCACGCGGCTGTCCAACACTACCAACATTAATTAAATATCGGCAATTATCTTTAATTATTATCTTTTGGTTAGTGATTAATTTTACTTCGTTTGTGTGCGTCTTTTCAATAATAAATGGACAATGCGAATGCCCAACAAAACAAATTTGCTCTTTGAAAAATTCGAATTGGGTCTGGGCTTGTTCTAATGTTAAAATATAATTCCAACTACCTGGTTCCTGGGGCGATGCATGAACCATAAAAATACTATCATATTTGTTATCTAATGGCAATGAATTAAGATAAGTTTTTGATGACTCATCTAATTGTTGTGCGGTCCACTCAATTGCAATTCGCGCCTGGTCATTAAAATAATCAAGGTCGGTTTTGCCTAACACGCCATAATCGTGATTGCCCGCAATTGCCCGACAATTTAGTTTTTTTATAAGTTCGATACATTCATTCGGATTGGCGCCATAGCCAACTAAATCACCAACAAATAATAATTGATTAACTTTCTTAGCAGAAAAAAAATTTAACACTGAAGTCAATGCTTCTAAATTAGCATGGACATCGGAAAAAATGCCAATAACCATTAAACTTATTTCTTTTCGACTTTCTTGGTCTTTTTATAGATGGCATCAAGCACGCCGTTAATAAATCGTGGTGAGTCTTCGCCGCCGAACTTTTTAGCAATTTCTAATGCTTCATCGATTGTGACCTTTGGTGGAATGTCATCAAAATAAAGCAATTCACAGCAGGCAATTCGTAAAATTGCTCGGTCAACACTCGCTAATCTTGATAACGACCAGTGTTGTAAATTGGCTTCAATCGTTTTGTCAATCTCGGCTAAATTGCGATAAGTTTCGTTGACTAATTTTAAGAAAAAATCTTTTACTGCTGGTGAAAAGCGATGGGTATGTAGAACTTCGTTGCTTGCCTTTTTTATATCTTCATTACCAATATCATAACGATATAAAACTTCAAAGGCACCTTCACGGGCTCGACGACGTTGGGTCATTTCGCATTGCAGGCAAATCCGGCATTTTTTATTAGCCTTTTATTTTGCCAATCAAATCAGCCATCTCAATTGCCGATAATGCCGCATTAAATCCTTTGTTCCCGGCTTTAGTTCCCGACCGTTCAATTGCCTGTTCAATCGTATCAGCCGTGATAACGCCAAAAACTGCCGGCACATTAGTATCAAAATTTATTTTCGCAAGTCCTTTGGCAACTTCAGCTGCGATATATTCGGCATGAGGAGTATCGCCACGAATTATCACGCCTAAAGCAATAACCGCTGAATATTTTTTAGTTTCAGCCAGTAGGCGGGCAATGCCCGGTATCTCAAAACAACCCGGCGTCCAGTAAATATCGATTTTACTGGCATTGTGCCTTTCTAAACAATCCAAGGCACCGGCTAATAATTCTTTGCTCAGAAATTCGTTAAACCGGGAGACAACAATGGCAAATTTCTTACCACTGGCATCCAAGACGCCTTTAAATTCCCGCTTATCCATTTTTACCTCCAATTATTAATCAAAAAATAAACAATATTTATAATCATTTTATCAATAATTTATTTTTTATTTTCGATTGCGCCCAACAAATGGCCTAATCGGTCTCGTTTGGTTATTAAATACTTGATATTTCTTTTGTTTGGTTTAGTGATAATTGGCACTCGTTCCGTTATTTTTAATCCGAACCCTTTTAGACCGACAATCTTTTTCGGATTATTAGTTAATAGTCGAATACTCGATAAACCTAAATCGCAGAGGATTTGGGCACCGATACCATAATCACGTAGATCTGGTTCGTAGCCTAAAGCGATCGCTGAATCCACAGTATCCATTCCTTTATCTTGCAACATATAGGATTGTAATTTCCCTAATAAGCCAATACCTCGGCCTTCTTGTCTCATATAGACTAACACACCACATCCTTCTTGGCTAATTTTTTGCAATGCGATTTTAAGCTGAGTGCCACAATCGCAACGCAACGAATGAAAAACATCGCCGGTCAAACATTGCGAATGAACCCGGACTAGCACGTTCTCTTTACCGCGCACATCGCCTTTAACCAGTGCCAGATGCAGATACGATTCGATTTTATCTTCATAAACATATAATTTAAACTCACCATATGGTGTTGGCAATTTTGTCTCAACAACTTTGGTAATTAATTTCTCATTATTCCGTCGGTATTGGATTAAATCACTAATTGAAACAATCTTCATATTAAATCTTTGGGCAAGTTTTATTAATGCGGGCATTTTTGCCATCTTACCATTAACATCCATTATTTCACAGAGCACACCGGCTGGAAACAAACCTGCCAATTTAGCCAAATCTACTGCGGCTTCAGTATGACCGGCTCTTTGGAGCACGCCACCGGGTGCGGCTCTTAATGTAAAAATATGGCCTGGTCTTGCTAAATCTGACGGTTTGGTTTTGGGGTCAATTAACACTTTAATAGTCAGCGCGCGGTCATAGGCTGAACTGCCGGTTGTTGTCCCTTTTACGGCGTCGACTGGCACGGCAAATGGTGTGCCCAATTTTGCGGTATTTGGTGAGACCATCAATGGTAATTCAAGCTTATCCAGAAGTTCGGGGGTGCCGGCAAAACAGATCAAGCCTCTTCCGTGTTGTGCCATGAAATTAATTTTTTGCGGGGTGATAAATTCAGCAGCACAAACAAAATCGCCTTCGTTTTCTCGGGTTTTATCATCAACCACAATCACCATCTTACCTTTCTTAATTAAACTAATCGCTTCTGGGATTGTTGCAAATAATTCTTTTTTGTTCAACTTTTCCTTTTTGCGCTTTATATTAGTGACCATACCAAGATTGATAAAACCGTTGATATGCCTTTCGTTTTCTGATTTTTTGCCACCACCACTGATTAGTTTCATACCAGATAATAGTTTTAATAATGCCTTGGGAAAAATCAGTTGTTGGTGACCATTTTAATACCTGTTTCGCTTTTTCGGTACTGGCGATTAATCGCTCAACATGGCCTGGACGGTCAAAGATATGTTTGATTAACGATTTCGGCTTATTAAAATATTTCAATATCATCTCAGCAATCGCCAGCACATTATATTCTTTACCTGTGCCAAGATTAAAAACTTCGCCTTTAACCTTATTGATATCAATTTCAAGAATTTTCTTTAGTGCCAAAACACAATCAGTCACATAAAGCCAATCTCGGGTATTTTTACCCGAACCATAAACAAACAGTGGTTTTTCTTCCATTGTATTAACGATAAAAAATGGGATTAACTTTTCTGGATACTGATTGGGTCCATAATTATTAAATGGACGGACAATCACGATTGGCAAATTATAAGTCTTATAATAAGCATAGGCTAATCGGTCAGCCGCGGCTTTGGTCGCCGCATATGGACTTTGCGGGGCAATTGGATGGGTTTCGGACATTGGTATCTCTTGGGCAGACCCGTAGACTTCGCTCGTTGAAATCTGAATAAACCTATCCTTCGGTTTTTTTCGAAACTCTTCTAAAAGCACATAGGTGCCAATAAAATCAGTTTGAACAAATGGATTGATATTGACAATTGAACGGTCAATGTGCGTTTCTGCCGCAAAATTTATCACGATATCGGCGTATTTCATCAGCGGTTCAACATCACTTTTAACCGCAATATCACCTTTAACAAACTTAAATCTTGGATTTTTCATCACTTCTTTTGGAAAATTATCAAGATTACCAGCATAGGTCAACTTATCCAAAACCACAACTTTATAATGTTTGTCATTAAGCAGTTCCCGAACAAAATTAGAACCGATAAAACCCGCACCACCAGTAACTAAAACTGTCGGCATAACAATAATTTACCCTTAGCCATGTTTCAATCCCCAATCATAAGGTATGCTTGGGTCAAATGGATTGATTCGATATTCATCGGGATGTTGATAGTTATAAAGTTCGGTTGGACAATTAATCATATAAGCTGGCTCAATACCAATACCTTTCATCCCGTGCACTACTAACGGAGGGATAACGATTAAACAAGGATTTTGCTCACCGATAAAAAATTCATTAATCTCTTGATAAGTCTCGGACTTTTCTCTTTGGTCATAAAGTACCACTTTTGCCATACCTTTGACAACACAAAAGTGGTCGGTTTGGATTTTATGATAATGCCAGGCTTTTATCACACCGGGATTTACCACCGAAAGATAACACTGACCAAACTTCTTAAAAAAACTGTCATCAGAACGCAGAATTTCCATTACCAAGCCACGCTCATCTGGTATCACTCTTAGTTTTTTTACTTCAACGCCTTGTATCATGATTTTTTAGTTTATCTGATATACTACCAAAAGTCAATACCGCGATTTGTATCAAAAATAATTTTGTTGTAAAAATCATAATTGGGCTAATCGCTAATGATATAAAAAAATTAAGTGCCCCTTGGTATATTACAACCACCAAAGGAGCACTAATGATACTAACAATACCAATAACTAAAAATTGGCAAAAAGAGTGAAACCAATCAGCCTTCAAAATCGTCTATATATTATTATAAATACGGAAAATTATTGATTAAGGTCTAAAAACCATTTATCCCAATCGTAATAAAGAAACTGCTCGGGGCATACCCCTTATGGATTCAGGGGGTGAGCGTCAGGCGGGGGTTGATTCAAAAAAACAAACCGAGATTTAATCTCAAAATGGGGTTATAAATCACACACCGCCAGAGACTAAGAATATCGGCCAGAATCATGGTGAGTAAGTTGCCAAGTAAGACCTTCAGCATGGTATCCAGTAAGAATTTTAACAAGGGGTTGAGAAATGATTCTTAGCATCAGACTAAGAAAGGGTTCAGGATAAGAAGAAGCGAGATGTTTTACACATCAGGTTTTTAGCGACAAGCGTCCAGCGTTAAGCGTTAGCAATCCCTTTTTCATCAGGGAGGGCTTTCAGACATAAAGATGAAATAACAAAATATACTTTGCCGGGTAAATTTAAAAAGTCGCAATCCCTTTTTCATCAGGGAGGGCTTTCAGACGTAGGCTCTTTAACCCTTTGTCAATCAACATCTTTAATATGCCAAATGTGTTGACCCCCTGTTTTTTGCCATTTTTGAGTCAACCCAGATTTTCAAAGAACTTCGCATCTTCTATGCCTATTTTACCAAATTTTCTTGAATTGTCAAGCTTTATTTTGGAAACAATAAAGTCGCTTTCTTAAAAGAACAATTACAAATATTGAAAAATTAACGGCTTTATCGCGGTCATCTCTCAAAAATTTTTTTTAATTATTTTCTTTTTTCAACCACCAGCACTTATGGGTTGACATTCAGTTTTTATCAAGTAGAATAGTGGCTATGAACATTATTTTAGCCGGTCCGCCTGGTAGTGGCAAAGGCACGCAGGCAGAACTTTTGGCAAAAAAACTTAACTTTGCCCACTTCTCAACCGGTGATGTTTTTCGTGACCATGTTGCCCGAAAAACACCAATCGGTATTAAAGCCAATGAATACATGAGCCAAGGTAAACTCGTGCCTGATGATATTACTCTTCAGATTGCCAAAGATTATATAATTAATAACCAAAAATCTGGAATTATTTTTGATGGCTTTCCCCGAACAATTAATCAAGCAAAAGGGCTGGATAAAATTTTATCGGAATTAAACGACGAAATTGACTATGTCATTTTTATTGAACTGAGTGACGATGAAATTATTAAACGCCTTACTGCTCGTCGAACTTGTAGCAACTGTGGTGCTATTTATAATCTTGATTTCAATCCACCAAAACAGCCGAATATCTGTGACCAATGTGGTGGCAAACTTATCCAACGACCCGATGACACCGAAGAAGTCATTCGCAACCGATTAATAGTATATGAAAATCAAACCAAAGAGTTAAAAGAATATTACCGAAATTCAAACAAACTATATATCATTGACGGCATTATTGGTCGCGATAAGGTTCAGCAAAAAATTCTTGATATAATCCAGCAAAAATGTTGCTCAAGCACCGACAAAAGATAGCAATGTCATTGCGCCCACCTAAAAAGGTGCCTACCACTTGGTCAATCAATAAACTCACTGATGCCAATTTATATTAAATCTGCCAAGGAAATTGATGGTATTAGAATTGCTGGTCGGATTGTTGCGATGACCCTAAATTATATCAAAGACTATTTAAAGCCAGATATTACCCTTGCCGAAATTGAACGGTTGTGCGCTGAGTTTATTTTGAAACATAACGCCCAGCCGGCATTTAAGGGTTATCGCGGATTTCCTGCCGCAGTCTGTATTAGCATTAATAATGAAGTTGTCCACGGTATTCCTGATAACCGAAAAATAGTAGCGGGTGATATTGTCAAGATTGACGTCGGTGTTTATAAAAATAATTTCTATGCCGATGGCGCTAAAACCTATCCGGTGGGCAAGATTAATGATGATGTTAAAAAACTGATTGCGGTTACGGAACAAGCGCTCTCTGCCGGCATTGACCAAGCGCGAGTCGGCAATCGCTTGGGTGATATCTCGTTTGCCATTCAGCAAACAGTTGAAAAAAATGGCTTTTCGGT